>NZ_CP060398.1:0-321176 GCF_015840915.1 Synechococcus sp. CBW1002 | reverse complement strand
AAGTGGGGGATCACGGAAGGACCGGTGGTGGGTTCCACCCGGAAGAACTCCGAGAGCACGATCGGTTTGCCGGCGCGGTTGTTCACATACAGCGATTTCAGCCGATCGGGGGTGGCGCGGAAGCCCTGGTCGGCCTGCACGTAGACACGCCGCACCTTGCCGGATTGGAACGTGTCGTTCACATAGCTGCCGCCCATGGTCACGCTCAAGGCCTGCATGGCCTCGCCGAAGTCCACATCCAGGGCCTCCATGCGATCGCGATCCACCTGAACCCGCAGCTTCGGTGACTCAGCCGAGAACTGGGTGAAGGCCACGCCAATCGCCTCCTGGGCATTGGCCTTGCCGATCAACTCGCCCGCGGCCCCGGCGAACCTGCCCAGATCCATGGTGCCGCCGCTCTTGTCCAGCAACTGGAACTCAAAGCCGCCCGAATTTCCATAGCCGATGATCGGTGGAGGCTCCACGACGATCATGCGGGCGTCCTCAATCACCGACAGTTTTCCATTCAGGCGACCCACGATCGCCGCGGCGCTCTGATCAGCCCGGCGGCGCTCCTCCCATGGCTTCAGCCCGAAGAAGAAGAAGCCTCGGTTGGGGGTGTTGCCCTCGAAACCAGCTCCACTGAACAACGCCGCCGTGGCGATATCCGGTTCGCTGCGCAGGATCTCGGCCACTCGTTGGTTGATGTGCTCGGTGTTCGGCAATGAGGTGCCTTCAGGCGCCTGGATGATGCCAAGGGCATAGCCCTGATCCTCCACGGGCACGAATCCGGTGGGGACCCTCGTGAAGGCCACAGCCGTGAGAACAATGCCCCCCAGCAGCAGGCCCATCACCAGACTCCGGTGACTGAGCACCCAGTCGAGGCCGCGGTGATAGCGATGCTCCATCGCGGCATAGAGCAGGTTGAAGCGGCTGAAGATCTCGGGCGTGAACCAGCTCACCAGCAGGCCCAGGGCGGTGCAGAGCACCACGCTGAACGGCTGGACCACCCCGCCGATCAGCATGCCGCTCAGGGCGCCGGCTATGGCCAAGGGCAGCATCAACGGCCTGCCGCTGAGCTTGCTCAGGCCCAGGCCCAGCAGGGATCCGATCACCAGGCCCCCCAGAATCGTGAGCACGCCGCCGCCGCTGAGCAACACTCCGAAGATGAAGCCCAGGGTGGCTCCGCCGATGGCATAGTTCACACGGCTCGGTGCTGCGTTGTCGCGGTCCAGCAGCAGGGCTGCGAGCATCGGCGAAAAGGTGAGGGCGTTGAAGGTGGAAATGGCGATCGCCGCCATGATCGTGACGCCGAACTGTTTGTAGATCGTTCCGGTCGCACCGGGAAAGAACAGCACCGGCACAAAGACGGCGATCAGCACCAGCGAGGTGGCGAGGATCGCGCCGAACAGCTCGTTCATGGCGGCCTGCGCGGCTGCGAGGGCATTCAGGCCCGAGCGCTTCTTGCTCACGGTGTCTTCGATCACCACAATGGCGTCATCCACCACCAGTCCGGTCGCCAGTACCAGTCCGAACAGGGTCAGCTGGTTGAGCGACACGCCCACCAACTTGGCCACGGCGAAGGTGCCGATCAGCGACACGGGAATGGCGATCGTGGGCACCAGCGTGGCCTTCCAGTCCTGCAGAAACAGGAACAGGATCAATACCACCAGCACAATCGCGTCCCGCAGGGCTGCCACCACCCCTTCGATCGAGGCGTTGATGAAATCGCTGTTGTCGTAGACCTTCTCCATCGTCACCCCCACCGGCAGGGTGCCTGCAAAGCCATCGAGCACCTTTTTGACGCCGGTGGACACCTCAAGTGCGTTGCTGCCACTCAGCTGATACACCGCCATCCCCACCGACGGAACACCCTGCAGATCCGTGCTGCTCACGTCATAGCTTTCGCCTCCCAGGGAGACCCGGCCCACGTCCTTGAGGCGTACCAGTCCGCCATTGGCGGTGCGTCGCACCACCATGGTTTCAAACTCCTCCACGGAGGTGAGCCGACCCTGCAATTCAACGCTGAAGGTGTAGGCCTGATCGGATGCCGCCGGTGCACCGCCGATCTGGCCGGCCGGCACCAGACGGTTCTTGCTCGTCAGGGCATCCACCACATCGGTGGCCGTCAGGCCATTGACGGCCAGACTGACCGGGTTGAGCCAGACGCGGATGGCGAGCTGGCGGTTGCCGAAGTAGGTCACATCGCCGACCCCCGGCACCCGCTTGATCTCATCGGTGAGGCCCTGGTCCAGCAGGCCGCTGATCGTCTCAACGCTATAGGGCTTCCTGGCATCGGAGCTGCCGAAGATATAAACGAGCAATATCGAGGTGGAAGCTTTGTTCACCGTGACGCCAGACTGGCGCACCTCCTCCGGCAGCTGGGGTTCTGCTAGCCCCACCCGGTTCTGCACGTTCACCTGGTTGATGTTCTTGTCGCTGTCGTTGGCGAAGACCACCGTGATGCTGCTGCTGCCATCGGAGGCACTGCTCGAGGTGATGTAGTCCATCCCCTCGACCCCGTTGATCTGCTGTTCCAGCACGGAGGTGACGCCCTGCTCGACACTGACCGCATCGGCACCGGTGTAGCTTGCCGACACGCTCACGGTGGGCGGTGCGATGTCCGGCAGGTTCTCGACGGGCAGCAGCGGGATTGAGATCAGTCCAGCGATCACGATCAGCAGGCTGAAGACCGCCGTGAGCACCGGTCGCCGGATGAACTGGTTCGAGAGCGACATGGGGCAGCTGGCGGTTCAGGGCCTGGGCTTGATCGGCAGGCCGTGGCGGAGGTTGATCAGGTTCGAGGTGATCACGGCCTCGCCGGGGCTCAGGCCGCTGAGTACCGGAAAGCGGTCGTTCTGCAGTGGCCCGAGAACCACAGGACGCTGCAGGGCGACGCGCGTGGTGGCCGGCAACTGGGCGAGAGCGGCCAGGTCGGCCCTGTCGGGATTGGCGCGCAGCTGGGCAAGGCTGCCGGGGATGAACACAAAGCTCTGGCCGGCGAGCTGCTGCACGGCCTTGAAAGGTACCGAGAGTTGCTGGCTCTGCTCCAGCACCAATTGGGTGCGGACCTTGACGCCGTTGCGTAATCGGCCTCCCCGATTGTCGAACTCGGCCTTGGCCAGCAGTGTTTGGCTGTCGCCGACGACCGGATCGATCGATTCCACCTGGCCACTGGCCAGGGGCCGGTCGGTGGCCGGATCGGTCAGCAGCACGCTCTGGCCGATCCGCACCCGCTCCGCGTAGACCGATGGCACCTCGATCCTGACCATCAACCGGTCGTTGCTCACGATTTTTGTGAAGGGGTCACCGCTCTCGATCACGTCACCCTGCTTCACCTGCAGGTCGGCGACGATGCCGCTGATCGGGGCGCGGATGTTGCGGTAGCGGCGATCGGCCTCCCTGGCGTTGAGGGCCTCCCTGGAGGCGATCGCCTCCTGGCGAAACTGGTCCCGCTGGATCTGGCTGGCGGCCCCTTGGCGGACGAGCGATTCGTAGCGCTCGTAGTTGAGCTGGTCCGTCGCGGCCTTGGCCCGCAGGTTGACCACATCGGCCTTCTGTTGCTCCTGATCCAGCACCAGCAGCAGGTCACCCTGTTGCACCTGGCTGCCCTGGCTCACCAGGATGTTCACGATCCTGCCGTCCTCCTGGGCGGAAAGCTGGACCAGATCCAGAGCCTCGAGGCTGCTCACCGTCTCAACGCTGGTTCTGAAGGTTGCCAGCTGGGCCGGTTCTGTCTGCACCGGCAGCGGGCCGCCCTGTTGCGCTCGTGGCGGTTCAGAACAGCTGGTGAGCGAGAGCGCCATCAGCCCCATCGCCAGCGGAACACGCAACCGGCGCGGTGCCGGAACGCGCAAGTGACATGCACGCAGCGGCATGGAGAGTGGGCATTGGCTTGCTCCACATCTTGGCGGAAGAGAAGCCCACCCTGTTGTGAGGGATTCGCGGGCCCATGATTCATGGTGGGCTCCAGCAACCGTTGGTGTTGAGCGGATTCGCTCCAGTGGCTCATCTGTGGTGCCACAGCCCGATGCCCCTCAAGTGACTTCCAACCGGGAGCAGCTGGGTCGTGCCTGTCTGCAGTCCCTGGGCATTCTGCCGGGACCCCATGGGAAACCCCACTGAAACCCCGGCCCCAGCTGCCAGCGTCTGCAGCTCCGCCCACAATCCAAGACTCTCAGATCGAACGATCACGGCAGAGCCGACAAACCCCCGGGGGCCAAGCTCCGGGCTTCTGTTGTATTCACCTTGCCCCAGCCTCTCCAGCAGGGGGCGTATCTCCGAGTAGATCCTGCATCACCTCCAACAGCCCATCGGCCAGCGGGCGGCGGCTGCCAAGACGGGCGCTCCAGATCGATCCCGACAGCAGCTCCTCTGCTGTCACCTGCGCCATGTCCTGGCCCTCCTGTAGGTGCAGCTGTTGCAACGGCACTGACAGCTCGGCATGAAAGACATGGGCTGTGCGCCGATGGATGCGGTGCTCCATGGCGTCATGCAAGACCTGGGGTTGCCAGCTGATCTCCTCCAGCAGCAGGGCGCCACGATGCCGGGGCTCTCGTCGCGCAGCTGCATCAGCCAGCGCTCCTGTTGCTGCAGCATCGCGAGGGCGCCTTCAATGCTCATGGCGATGGATCGTGTCGCCGCCGGCCAGCAGAGCCATGCCACCGTTGACGGCCATGAGCTCCTTCTCTGGATCAGCCAACGGAAGTTGCCCAGCGCCGAGAAGACGGTGATGCGGACCGTCAGTCGTCGCGTTCTTTCTTGACGATCTGTCCGGTGGTGGCGTCCACATAGATCTCGAAGCGGCCCGTTGAGCTCTCCACCAGGGCCTCCCAGATCACGCGGCCCTTCTCCCGGTCGAGGTCGATCTCGATCACCCGTCCCCCGGGGACGGCCTCAGTGGCTGTGTTGATGGCCTGCTGCATCGTGATGGCAGGTGCGGGGGCCTGGGCTACGACCCGTGCCGGATCCGGGGTGGTGTCCGCACGGGTCGGGGCCGGTAGCCCGAGGGCCGTCGCCAGAGCGATGGTGGCCACGGAGGAAACGCTTGCCAGAACCCTGATCGGGTGTTTGGTCAGAGGATCCGGGGAGCAAGAGGAGCCCATCGCCAGGAAACCGATCGGGGGATCGTAGGAAGTCTGATCGCTTGGGTGGCGAGGGAGAACGGGCCCGAGGATGGGGGGCCATGGACGAGAACCCCGGTGGATGGGATCTCCCTGCTGCTGCTGCTGCTGGCCCTGGGCCTGATGCTTCTGCTGGATCTGGTGGTGTTCGGGCTGCTGCTGCCCTCCCTGCTGATCCGCACCGTGCTGGCCCGGCGCCATCCGGAGGTGGTGTTCTGCGGAGCGGCGGATCGCAGGCGATTGGCCCTCACCATCGAGCGGGCCGCTCTGCCGGAACGGCTCACCTGGCGCTGGTGCCGCCCCGGACAGGGATGGTTTCACCGGCCGATGGTGGAGTGGCTGCGCGGCCACCGCTGGGTTTCATGCGCTGGTTCGTGCGGATCAACGCCCATCCCGGCGGAATCCTGGTGATGCACGACACGCCGGCCCTGAGTGGGCGAACCCTCCGAGCCCTGCGCCGGATCATTCCCGACCTGCAACGGCTCGGCTACACGTTCGTACCGCTGGCCGAGCTGCTCGATGCGGAGTAACCGCGGCGTCAGGAGGGCGCAGCCCAGAGCCTGAATCCTGCGCAGATGCTCATCGATGCGCGAGTGCCCGCCCGATTGCGTCCGCTCGAGATCTTTGATCCGTCTGGGAAGCAAGACCCCGATCCCATTCTCGATCAGCATGCCGGCGTAGGGAGACGCCAGTGTCCCTACGAGGCTGTGGCCCCTCACCAACTTGTCAAGGTTCATGATCTGGGCTCTCGCAGCTCTTTATCTCATCATCGAGGGTCGCAAGATCACACAACTGCGCCAGCTCACCACCTTCAGCACATTTGCGGTGCTGTTTGTGGTGGGCAACTTTCAGGTCAATGTGGCCCGCTTGCTGCTCAGTGTCAACACAGCCTCCCGCATCGGTGCCGCCGCCGCATACCGAGCTTCCATCCTGATGTTTCTGGCCTCAGTCTTTGCCGTTCTCGATGGCTGCCTGGATCTCGCCATCGCCCGGATGTCACCAGACACGCTGCCGATTCTCCCTCTTCTCATCGTGTTCGGCTGGCTGATCAACCTGGCCTCGGTTGGCATGGCTTTGTGGTCGATGGAGATTTTTCTGCGCGTGATCACACCAGCCCTCCTGCTCAAACGTGACGACTGGAACAACGAAGAAGCCCGGAAATGAATCCAGAACAGTATGGCTGTAGCGCTGTTGTCCAGGGGCGGGACTGGTCTTGTATTTGCCCGATCGTCAGGTGAGCCTGCCGGCTCGGCGGCTCTGCCGCACGTCTTTATCCGGCGAGCTTGGTGCGTTGCTGAAGCTCGAGGATGGCGTTCTGCAGTTGATGAAGTCGTTGCTCTGCTGGTCCAACCAGCTCGATCAATATTGGAGCCTGTTGGGTCGGCATGACATTGAAGCGCCCCTCGCGATAGATCTGCTTGAAGATGGCATCAACATCATCACGGTAGGCATGATCCACCGGTCGGATGCCATCTTCTTCCATCGCCACAGGCCAGGTGTCAGACTTCGGTACGAATGCAAGAATGTCGAGGTGGTCCAGAGACTCCCTTGCGGGAGGAATCATTGAGGCGACAAATTCATCGTCAATGTCGGTAGTTTGTTGGTTTGCGGTGTATTGTGAGTAGGCTAGGTAGTCGACGGGTGCGCGATCGAATATGACGTTATCCGCAGGGCTTGAGTAGCGGTGGATTCGGGAGATGTTGTAGTACATCTGAATTCCATTTTGCAGTCGTGTTGAGTTCTCGCGAAACAGTATCTCGTAGGGGCCGTGCAGTCCCAGTGCTCGGTACGGTTCTTCCTCCTTGTGAAAGGATGGATGGGTGGCGGCCCAGTCGCTGACCACGGTGGATTTCCCCAGTGAGTGGGAGCCTGAAATGGCGATGCGCATGGTAGAAACGATGCCGGGAGGATGTTGTCAGAAATTATTGTAAGCACGGATTCTAAAGTTGTAGTTCAAACGTTCAGCTTGCTTGGGTCAGCGTGCAGCTGATTAAAGTGCAACTGGTTAAAGTGAAGCTGGTCGAGGTGAAGCTGATCATGTGGCCTTCCGACTTGGGATGGGATTGTGTCCCTCAAGTCGTCGATCCAATCCGGCAGACCTTGTCTATCCTTCCCTGATCCAGGTTTGGTGCGTGTTCACGCAACCTGTTCAGGCCTCCTGCAGTACTGCGGAGAATGCAGTGGTGGGCTGAGGCGGGGCAGCGTGTGGAGCGAAGGCTCCCGGCAGGCTCGGCAGGGGAGGTGGCAAAGGCAGGGGTCTCGCCGGCAGTGCATTGCCTGGGCCTGCTGTTCCGGGAACTGGTGTGACTGGAGGTGGTGTTCCAGGTTGGTTCGGGAGGCTTGCCGGGGCTGCCGGCTGCGAAAGCGGCGACGAGCGGGCCCGTCGCTGTCGCGGAGCTGGGGTGGGGAAGAGCTGCCGCAGGCCCTCCAGCCGTGCCTCCCGCGGTTCGCCGCTTTGCTCCCAGAGGCTTTCGAGGTAAAAGAAGGCAACCCCCAGCTGCCGTTCCCTGGCGGCCAGCACCTGGGACTGGATCAAGTCCATCGGTGCGGGTCTGGTGCGCTGACCGCTCATGATGCCGATGCCGGTGGGGATCTTCTGCAGGGTTTCCTGTACCTCCACCCGGCTGAGATGGGGTAGAAAGCTTTCGACATCGGGGCGATAGATCTGGATCAGGATCTCGTCTGCGATGTCGCGTCTCACCCAGGTGAGCCAGTCCTGCAGCTGCAGCTTGTAGGCAAAGTCGTAGTAATTCGGCGACACAGAGAAGATTGCCCCTGGTCGGCGAGCCTCCACCGCCTTCCGCAGCTGGCCCATGAAAGCCGTGATCTTGTCCGCCCGCCATTTCAGCCAGGCAGGATCCTGTGGAGTGGGAGGTGCTGATGCCGTGGAGGGTGCCTTTGAGTTCGGCTTCCTGGTCTCCTTTTCGTACAGCGCCAGCGTGAAGGGGTCGTAGCCGAAGTCCCTCGGCAGGCTCATGTGGTCGTCGAACTGGATGCCGTCCGCGTCGTACTGGCCCATGATTTCCAGCACCAGATCGGTGATCAGCTCCTGCACCTCGGGGCGGAAGGGATTGAGCCAGGACACTTTTCCGGCGGCGCTGATCGAGGTGAGGCCGCCGTCCTGTGTGCGGGTCAGCCAGCCGGGATGCCGCCGGGCCAGGAGTGAATCGGGTGGTGTCATGAAGCCGAACTCGAACCAGGGCACCACCAGAAGGCCATGGGAGTGGGCGGTCTCGATCAACTCGGCGAGGATGTCCTGGCCCTGCAGCCCGCGGTAGGTGAAGGTCTGCAGGCCGCGATCCTCCGAGACGCGGCTGGGGTAATAGGCGAAGCCGGAGTTCCAGACCACCGGATAGAGGGTGTTGAAGTTCAGCTCCGCCAGCTGGGCCACCGTCTGTCGCATCCGCTCCCGGTCCCGCATCACTCCCATGTCGTTGGCGGTGATCCAGACCCCCCGGATCTCGGTGGGACCGCCTGCGGTGGACGGCTGGGCGGCAAGCCGGGCTGGGAAGTGCAGGAGCAGCACCAGTCCCAAGGTCGCCAGCAACAGCAGCACCCAGAGTTGGCGGCCCATGTCGGAGAGTGGGCTGAGGTCAACGAACCCTAAGGCTTTGCTCTGTTGCTGGACTCAGACGGCCGCCAGCTTCTGGGCGCAAGATCGAATCCGCCATCGGCTGGGCCCCGGAGTCCCCTCCATCGCCCTGCCACCACCGCGCACAGCCCCTTGAGCCGACCGTCCATGCCCCTGATGCCGGGTTGATGGTGTCCTTCTCCCTGCTCGTTGAAATTCTGCCCCTTGCGGTGGGGGCGGCAGTGAGCCCATTGGTGCTGATCCTGCAGGTGATGCTCCTGGGCCGAAGCACGCAAGGCCTGGGCCCCAGCTGGGGTTTCGCTGTTGGCGCCACCCTGGTGGTGGCTGGCTGGACCCTGGCCGGATTATTGCTGGGCCATGCCCTGCCGCCCCGCACGCCCGGGCCTGACCCCGTGGCTGCGGTGGTGCACCTCGTGCTGGCGCTGCTGTTGTTGACCCTGGGCCTCGCCATTCAGCAGGGACGCCTCGTCCATTCCTCTGAGGCTGCTGGGCAGCCGGCCCCCACCAGCTTCAGCCGAGGTCTGCTGATCGGAACCGGCAGCATGGCCACCAACCTCACCTCGCTGGTGTTGTTTCTGCCAGCACTGCAGGATCTGGCCCGCGCCCAGCCGCCACTCCCGACCGAAGTGTTGCTGGTGAGTCTGATGGCCCTGATCACCCTGCTGCCCGCCCTGGCTCCACCGGCTCTGGTGTGGCTCTGGGGCGCCCGTGGCCGCCGAGCCCTCGATCGAATGGCGCCCTGGATGGCGCAGCGTCAGCGCCAGATCCAGGCGGTTCTGTGTTTTGGCTTTGCAGGATTCCTGGGGTTGAAGGGCGTCAGCGGCCTCTGAGGTTCCTCAACGGCCGTAGCCGCTCCACAGCTTCAATCGCTCGATCGTCTGCACGCCCTCAAGCCGCTTGCCAGCCATCTCCCAGGTGGGGAAGGCACGGATCTTGGCGTTGATGCAGCGCTGACGGCCGGCATCGTCTTTGTCGCACTCCACATAGGGCAGGCGATTGCCGGCTTCCTTGCCGAAGAGGCTCTTCTGTTTGAAGCAGGCCGGACACCACCAGGCGCCGTAGAACAGAACGCCCTTGGCACGCAGGTGTTCGGTGAGGGCCTTCTGTTCGGCGGTCGAAGCGTAAAGGGCCTCGCCAAGGCTGGGGGTGGTGCTGGCCTTGCCGGAGGGAGCGCTGCCGGCACTGGCCATGCCCACCAGCACGGTGCTGAGGCCGACCAGCAGTCCGGAGCGCAGGGTGCCGCGAGAAAACATGGACGAAACCTGGGCTTGCACGAGCTTAGGAACGGTGGCCTCCCATGCACAGGACTCGCGTTCGGCCTTCCGCCCACCCAGAGGCCGCACAGCATGGGCTGTGGCTGAGACACTGGGGCCGGCCGTTGTTCCGACTTGCCTGCGCTGCGATGAATGCCAACGGCTACCGCGACTACTTCAAGGTTCTGGGCGTGGAGCGCGGTGCCGATGCCGACACCATCAAGAAGGCCTTTCGGCGGCTGGCACGGCAGTACCACCCGGATGTGAATCCCGGAGACAAGAGCGCAGAGGCTCGCTTCAAGGAGGTGAGTGAGGCCTATGAAGTGCTCTCCGATCCCGACAAGCGGCGGCGCTACGAGCAGTTCGGTCAGTACTGGAGCCAGGTGGGAGGGCCCGCAGGGGGCGGTGGGCCCGGCATGGATGTCGACTTCGGCCGTTACGGCAATTTCGACGACTTCATCAACGATCTGCTCGGTCGCTTTGGCGGTTCCGGCGGGGCGCCGGGAGGTTTCGGGTTCGGCTCCGGTTTCCCCGGAGGCTTCGGGGGTGGCTTTCCTGGCCCCGGTGCTGCCACGGCCCGGGGCGGCGCCGCCAATCTCGATGCTGAAGCCAGCCTCAATCTCACCTACAGCGAGGCCTTTCGCGGCTGCGAACGCACCCTCGCGGTGAACGAGGAGCGGGTCCAGGTGCGTATTCCTGCCGGTGTGAAGGCCGGTAGCCGGCTGCGCCTCAAGGGCAAGGGCAATCTCCAGCCCGGCACGGGGCGCCGCGGCGATCTCTACCTGCAGCTCCAGCTGCAGGAGCATCCCGTCTGGAAACTGGATGGGGATCAGTTGCGGGCCGAGCTGCCCCTCAGCCTCGATGAGTTGGCCCTCGGCGGTGAGGTGCGCGTGGCCACGCCCGATGGCGAGGCTGCCGTCCAGGTGCCACCCGGCATGACCCTGGGCCGCAGCCTCCGCCTCAAGGGCAAGGGCTGGCCGGTGAAGGGGGGGCGCGGTGACCTGCTGCTCACACCCGTACTCAAGCTTCCTGAGGCGCTCAGCCCCGAGGAGCGCAGCTTGCTGGAGCAGTTGCGGCAGGCCCGCAGTGCCGATCCCCGCAGCGGCTGGATCCAGTCGGCGAAGCTCTGAGGGTTCCACCACGGCAGTGGTGCAGATCCCTGATCCGTAGGATCCGGCCAGCCCGTTTCCGTCCATGGAGCTCTCCTACCGCCCCCGCCGGCTGCGCCGCACCCCTGCGCTGCGGGCCCTGGTGCGTGAGCACCATCTGGCAGCGGCTGATTTCATCTATCCCCTGTTCGTGCATGAGGGGGCGACCAACGAGCCGATCGGCGCCATGCCCGGCTGCCAGCGTTGGAGCCTGGAGGGTCTGGTGCAGGAGGTGGGCCGCGCCTGGGATCTGGGCATCCGCTGCGTGGTGCTCTTCCCCAAGGTGGCCGATGGCCTCAAGACCGAGGACGGCGCCGAGTGCTTCAACGAGCACGGCCTGATCCCTCGCGCCATCCGCCGGCTGAAGGAGGTGCACCCCGGCATGACGATCATGACGGACGTGGCCCTCGATCCCTATTCCTGCGACGGCCATGACGGCATCGTCAGCGCCGAGGGGGTGGTGCTCAACGACGAGACCGTCTCGATCCTCTGCCGCCAGGCCGTGGCCCAGGCCCGCGCCGGCGCCGACCTGATCGGCCCCAGCGACATGATGGACGGCCGCGTGGGTGCGATCCGCGAGGCCCTCGATGAGGAGGGCTTCGAGCATGTGGGGATCATCAGCTACACCGCCAAGTACGCCTCCGCCTACTACGGCCCCTTCCGCGAGGCGCTCGATTCGGCGCCCCGCGCCACCAACAGCAAGCCGATTCCCAAGGATAAAAGCACCTATCAGATGGACCCGGCCAATGGCCGTGAATCCCTCACCGAAGCCCTGCTTGATGAGCAGGAAGGCGCCGACATCCTCATGGTGAAGCCCGGCCTGGCCTATTTGGACATCATCCATCGGCTGCGGGGCGAAACCGAACTGCCGATCGCCGCTTACAACGTGAGCGGCGAATACGCCATGGTCAAGGCGGCGGCGGAGCGGGGCTGGATCGACGAGCGGGCCGTGGTGCTGGAAACCCTGCTCTGCTTCAAGCGGGCCGGTGCCGATCTGATCCTCACCTATCACGCCTGTGATGCGGCGGCCTGGCTGCGCTGACCCAGCACCCCACGGCACAGTCCACCCTGGCAAGGCCGAGAATGAAGCCAGCAACAGTTCCGGCAGGTTCCATGGCTCAGTCGGCGACCCACCGCCTCGGTCACGTGGCCCTGCGGGTGCAGGACATGGACCGTGCCACGGCGTTCTATGGCTCGCTTGGTTTTCGGCTCACCTGGGAGGCCGACGACTGGGCCTATCTCCAGAACCCCCGCAATGGCGACGGCATTGCCCTGCTGAGCCCCAGCTACAAGGCGGCCGGTCCCCACGTCGCCTTCCACTTCTGTGAGCGCTGCGAGGTGGAGGAGGCCCATGCCCGCCTGGCGGCGGCCGGTCATCCGGTGGGGCCGGTGCATGACCACCGCGACGGCACGGCGTCCTTCTACTTTCAGGATTCCGAGGGCAACTGGCTGGAGATGCTCTACGAGCCAGCCGCCGGCATCCCCTCCAACGTGCCGGGCCAGGCCCCGATTCCCGTGCCGCCGCTGGCGGCTGAGCGCAGTTGATCCAGTCCCCCAGTGCGCCCCAGTCGGCGGTGCAGCACGACACGCTGGAGCTGCTGGAGTGGCCGCGCCTGGCCGGCCATGTCGCCAGCTTCGCCAGCACGGCGGCCGGCCGCAGCCATTGCCTCGATCTGCCCCTGGCGCCGAGCTGCGCCGCCAGTCAGAGTCTGCTGGCAGAAACCACCGAGTTGCTCGGCCTCGATGGTCTTGTGGAGGGTGGGCTCAGTTTTCAGGGGGTTGGTGACATCGCCGCCACCGTGCTGCTCTGCGCCAAGGAGGGCACCGCCGATGGCGAATCCCTGCTGCTGGTGGCCTCCACCCTGGCGGCGGCCAGGCGCCTGCGGCGGCAGATCGAGGATCCGGAGCTGCGGCCCACCAGCTCGGCTCTGGTGGCGGGGCTGCGCACCCTGCCCGAGCTGGAGCAGCGCCTGCATTTCTGCCTGGAGGAGGGTGGCCGGGTGGCGGATCGGGCCAGTCCCCCCCTGACCGGTCTGCGACGCCAGCTGCAGGGAGTGCGTGGCGAGCGGCGCGAGCGACTTCAGGATCTGCTGCGGCGCCATGCCGCTCTCCTGCAGGACACGGTGATCAGCGAGCGCAACGGTCGGCCCGTGCTGGCCGTGAAGGCCGGTGCGGCCAGCCAGTTGCCCGGCCTGGTGCATGACAGCTCCGCCTCGGGTCAGACGGTGTTCCTGGAACCCCAGGCCGTGGTGGCCCTCGGCAACCGCATCCGCGAGCTGGAGGGTCAGGAACGGGACCTGGAGCGGGAGGTGTTGCGGCAGCTCAGCGCAGCGGTGGCCGAGGAAGCTGCGGCGTTGCAGCACCTCCAGGCGGTGCTCGTCCAGCTGGATGCCGCCCTGGCCCGCGCCCGATATGGCGCCTGGCTCGGGGCGGTGCGGCCCCAGCTGCTCGAGGATCCAGAAGCGGCCTTCGAGCTGCGTGAGCTGCGCCACCCCCTGCTGCTCTGGCAGGAGCGGCGCGAGGCTGGCGCGCCGGTGGTGCCGGTGAGCCTCACCGTGGGCAACGACCTGCGCGTCGTGGCGATCACCGGCCCCAACACCGGCGGCAAAACGGTGACGCTCAAAAGCGTGGGGCTGGCGGCCCTGATGGCGCGAGCCGGTCTGTTTCTGCCCTGCTCCGGCACTCCCCGGTTTCCCTGGTGCGCCCAGGTGCTGGCCGACATCGGCGATGAGCAGTCGCTGCAGCAGAGCCTCTCCACCTTCAGTGGCCACATCCGCCGTATCGCCCGCATCCTCGCGGCCCTCGGCCCCGAGGATGCGGGCGCTTCGCTGGTGTTGCTCGATGAGGTGGGGGCCGGCACCGATCCGCAGGAGGGGTCGGCCCTGGCGGCGGCGCTGCTCAAGCATCTGGCGGATCGGGCCCGGCTCACGATCGCCACCACCCACTTCGGTGAGCTCAAGGCCCTCAAATACGGCGATCCGCGCTTCGAGAACGCCTCGGTGGCCTTCGACGTGGAGACCCTCTCGCCCACCTACCGGCTGCAATGGGGCATCCCGGGGCGCAGCAATGCCCTGGCGATCGCCACCCGTCTGGGTCTGGAGCCTGCGGTGGTGCAGGCGGCGGCGGCCCAGCTCGAGCCGGCCGGTGAAGGCGAGGTGAACCGGGTGATCGAAGGTCTCGAGGATGAGCGCCAGCGTCAGCAGCTGGCGGCGGAAGAGGCGGCGGCCCTGCTGGCCCGCACCGAGCTGCTGCATGAGGAGCTGCTGCTGCGCTGGCAGCAGCAGAAGGAGCAGACCGCCGAGCTGCAGGAGCGGCGGCGGCTGGAGCTGGAGCACTCGATTCGCGACGGCCAGAAGGAGGTGCGCCGCATCATTCGCCGGCTGCGGCAGGGGGCGGCCCGCGATGGCGGTGGTTCTGCGGCCAGCCTGGGGGAAACGGCCCGCCAGGCGGGGCAGCGGCTCAAGACCCTGGAGCGGCAGCACCGGCCCCAGCCCGAGCGGCGTGACCATCGCGGCTGGCAGCCCATGGTGGGCGATCGGGTGCGGCTCCTGGCCCTGGGCAAGGCCGCCGAAGTGCTGGCCATCTCAGGCGATGGCCGCGAACTCAACGTGCGCTGCGGTGTGCTGCGGCTCACCGTCGATCTGACGGCGATCGAGGGGTTGCATGGCGAGAAACCCACCCTGCCGGAGCCTGCCGCTGCCGTGGTGCAGATCCGCAGCCGCCGCTCGCCCGCCAGCCGCGGGCCGGATGTGCGCACCGAGGGCAACACCGTGGACGTGCGGGGGATGCGCGTCCATGAAGCCGAGGCGGCGGTGGAGGAACACCTGCGCGGTGCCAATGGCCCGGTGTGGGTGATCCACGGCATCGGAACAGGCCGGCTCAAACGAGGGCTGCGCGAGTGGCTGGCCGGTGTGCCCTACGTGGAGCGGGTGGGCGACGCGGAGCAGGGTGACGGCGGCCAGGGCTGCACGGTGATCTGGCCCCGGTGATCGGGCTTGGGTGATCAGGCTGGAGCCATCAGATCCGTCCGACGTCTGGAAGCTTCGGCTCGTGGTCCATGGGGACCGGCAGGGGCATGGGCAGGGCCTCGCCGGAGGCATCGAAGAACCGCCAGCCGGTCGGCTCCACCTCCAGGTGGATGGTCTGGCCCGGAGCCAGGTGCTGTGAGGGATCGGCCCGCAACAGCACCAGATGGCTGGTCTCCTGCAACCGGCAACTGATCAGTTGCTCGTTGCCGAGCGCCTCGAGATGGGTCACCTCGGCCGGCAGGTTGCGGTTGGTGGCGGGGGCCAGCCGTAGATGTTCCGGCCTCAGTCCAGCGGTCAGGCTGCTGGCTGAGGCGCTCTCGGCATGGGCGGCCAGGGCCTGGGTGACCGGCCCCTCCACCAGAAAGCGGCGTGAGCCCAGTTGCACCTGATCCCCGCCCAGGGCGATCACCGGCAGCAGATTCATCGGCGGGCTGCCGATGAACTGGGCCACAAACAGATTGGAGGGCCACTGGTAGAGCTCCATCGGCGTGCCCAGCTGTTGCAGCCGGCCGGCGTTGAGCACGGCGATGCGGTGGCCCATGGTCATCGCCTCCACCTGATCGTGGGTCACATAGAGGGTGGTGGTGCCAAGGCGTCGCTGCAGCTCGACGATCTGGGCGCGGGTGCCGGTGCGCAGTTTGGCGTCGAGATTGCTGAGCGGTTCATCCATCAGGAACACCGCCGGCGAGCGTGCAATCGCCCGCCCCAGGGCCACCCGCTGCTTCTGGCCGCCCGATAGCTCCTTGGGACGACGCTGCAGCAGCGGCTCCAGCTCCAGGGTCTCGGCCACCTCGGCGATGCGCCGTTCGATCCGCTCCTCGCGCTCGGAGGGCACCCGCAGCAGGGGCGGCAGCTGGCGACTGGCCCGGTGCAGGGCGTCCTGCAGTTGCTGGGGCGCGCTGCGGGGGCGGCTGCGCCGCAGACCGAAGCCGATGTTGTCCGCCACGCTCAGGTGGGGATAGAGGGCGTAGCTCTGGAACACCATGGCCACGTCACGCTGGCCGGGCCGCAGCCGGCTCACCGGATTGCCGCCCACATAGATCTCGCCACCGCTGGGGGTCTCCAGGCCCGCCAGCAGCCGCAACAGGGTGCTTTTGCCGCAGCCGGAGGGGCCCACCAGCACCAGGAATTCACCGTCGGCGATGGCCAGGTCCAGCTGGCGCAGCACAGAGACGGGCTCACTTCCGCGCCGCGGCGGATAGGTCTTGCTGACCTGCTGGAATCGAACCTCGGCCAAACCAGCCCTGCGACCCGGCGATCCTAGGGTTGTCGATCGCGGAGGTCCCGGTTGCGGAGTTCCGGCAGCGTCGTTCGCCTTGCCCGTCCCCCTTGCAATTCATTGATCAGGCCCGCATTGCCGTTCAGGGCGGGCGCGGTGGCGACGGCATCGTGGCCTTCCGCCGTGAAAAGTATGTGCCGGCTGGTGGGCCATCCGGAGGCGACGGTGGCCGTGGCGGCCATGTGCTGCTGGTGGCGGACAGCAACCTCCAGACCCTGCTCGACTTCAAATACAAGCGGCTGTTCGCCGCCGATGACGGCCGCCGTGGTGGGCCCAACCGTTCCACCGGCGCCAGTGGATCGCCGTTGGTGATCAAGGTGCCCTGTGGCACCGAAGTGCGTCACCTGCGCACCGGCATCCTGCTGGGTGATCTCACCGAACCCGGCGACGAGTTGTTGGTGGCCGCCGGTGGCCGCGGTGGCCTCGGCAACGCGCACTACCTCAGCAACCGCAACCGGGCCCCCGAGAAGTTCACCGAAGGCAAGGAGGGGGAGCATTGGCCGCTGCAGCTCGAGCTCAAGCTGCTGGCGGAAGTGGGCATCATCGGCTTGCCCAATGCCGGCAAGAGCACTCTGATTTCGGTGCTGTCCGCAGCCCGGCCCAAAATCGCCGATTACCCCTTCACCACCCTGGTGCCCAATCTGGGTGTGGTGCGCCGCCCCACCGGTGATGGCACAGTCTTTGCTGACATCCCCGGCCTGATTGCCGGCGCAGCCCAGGGGGCGGGCCTGGGTCACGATTTTCTGCGCCACATCGAGCGCACCCGCCTGCTCCTCCATCTGGTCGATGTCGGTGCTCCTGATGTGGAGCGGGATCTGGCCGTGGTGGAGGAAGAGCTCAAGGCCTATGGCCACGGCCTGTCGGAACGGCCGCGGCTGGTGGTGCTCAACAAGCTGGAGCTGCTCGATCCCGAGGAGCTGGAGGCGCTGCGCCTGCGGATCGAAGCTCGCCTCGGCCAGCCCGTGCTGACGATCTCGGCGGCGATGGCCCAGGGACTGGAGCCCCTCAAGCAGGCCGTGTGGCAGGCACTGGGCGTGGGCTGAGCGGCCCCTGATCTGGGTTTGAGCTGCTGGACGTTGCTCGGCTCGAGGCTGCTCCATGGGCGCAGGCTCTGACGGCGGAGGCTCTATCAGGGGCGCTCCGAAGGCAAAGCCCCACAACGGCAGGCGCTGTGGGGCTTCAAAGCAATTCAAGCCCCCAGAACGAAGGATCCCCCAGTCAAGGATCAGGGGAATGCAGCAGGTGCTTGCGTGATGACTGAGCCTGGATGAGCCTCAGCCTGGACAAGCCTCAGTCGTCGTAGACACGGCATTCGGGGGCTTCAGGGTTCAGATCGCAATACACCTCCAGGGAGGTTGGATCCTTGCTCTCTTCGGGGTGGTGCTCCTTGTATTCCTGCAGATCGTGAAGTTCGCCCTCGAGGTGACGCAGCTTGGCGAGGTCGCCGGAGGCACGGGCCGCTTCGAGCTCAGTCTGATCCTTCTGGATGTGCTCGTCGATCGTGTTCATGCAAATGCCGGCCGTGGCGCACCGGAGATCATCGGTTCCACCTTACGGGCCACAACCGCATCGGTGGGTCTCTGTGCGCTGCTGCTGATCTGCCGCAACGTGGCTATCAGCAAGGGCGTAGCCAGTGGAGCGCACGCGCATGGCACGCATCAGGCAACGGTTGGGCCGCCATTTCATCGATGAAGCTGGTCGCCTGTTCTGGATCAATGGCCCGGAGCATCACTGCTATCTCTCCGAGCAGCGCCAATGGCGGCGGGGCCTCATTTTCGGCGAGATCCTGGAGTGGAAGCAGTGTGCTCCCAGTGGCCTGGTGAGTCAGCGATTCCCGTCGCCGCAGGCGGCCTGTGAGGCCTACGAGCACGGCCTGGTCGCCTGGGCGCACGACCTCTATCTGCGCCGTATGGGCGATCAGATGGCCCTCCACCGTGGAGCCGACGACTACAAACCCACGGCCATGAAGCTGGCTGAGGCTGCTGGTGCACCGGTTCGCGCCCAGCCCTGGCGTTTGCCGGAACCCCTCGGCCCGGTTTGCGGCTTGCCGCCCCGCGGCGCCGAAACCGGTTCGGCGGGTTCGATCGGTCTGGAGATGGCCCATCCCCGCCGTCGCCGCCGCTCAGGCTGTCAGCTCGCTCAGCTCTAGCCAGCGCTCCTCCGCCGCTCCGATCCGCTCGATCAGCTCGGCCAGCTCCTGGGTGAGGCTCTCCAGGGCGGTGTAATCCTCGCCGCCCCCGGCGAGGCGTTGCTCCAGGTCGCGGCGGCGCTCCTCGAAGAGGGGCAGATTCCTGTCCAGCTCTTCCAGCTCGCGGTTCTCCTTGAAGCTGCGGCGGCGGGCCCGCTTCGGTGCGGCTGCGCTGGTCCCTGGGGCCGCGGCGGCCTGGGTCGCTGGAGTGGCGGAAACGGGCTCCGGTGGGGATTGGTCTGCAGGCGCCTGGCCGCGTCCGCTCTGATCTCTGCGCTCGAGGTAGGCGCTGTAGTTCCCCTCGAAACGCCGCAGCTCGCCGTCTTCGAAGCTGAACAGCCGATCCACGGTGCGATCGAGGAAGTAGCGATCGTGCGACACCACCACCACACAGCCGCGGAAGTCTTCGAGGAAGTCCTCCAGCACGCTGAGGGTGTGCACGTCGAGGTCGTTGGTGGGTTCATCGAGCAGCAGCACGTTCGGCGCTTCGATCAGCAGCCGGCAGAGGTGCAGGCGCCGCCGCTCACCGCCGGAGAGCTTGCTGACCGGCTGATGCTGCTGGGCCGGTGGAAACAGGAACCGTTCCAGCAGCTGCGAGGCGCTGAGCTCCACCCCGTCCACGTCCACGCGGCTGGCGGCATCCTTCACCACATCGATCACCTTGCGCTCCAGGGCCGGTGTGCCGTCGGCGCTGGCCTGCAGCAGCACATCGCTGTGCTGATCGAAGTAGGCCAGCTTCACGGTGCTGCCCAGCTCCAGGCTGCCGCCGCTGGGCTGCCGCCGACCGGCGATCACCTCCAGCAGGCTGGATTTGCCGACACCGTTCGGACCGATGATCCCCACCCGGTCTTCGGGGCTGAAGTCGTAGCTGAACTGGCGCAGCAGGGTGCGGCCCTGCTCCCCTTCGACGCTGCTCACGCACAGATCCTCGGCCGTGATCGCCCGTTTGCCGAGGCGCCGGCTGTTGGTGGTGAGGCTCACCTGGCCGCGACCCTGGCGCGGCGGCGTCTCCCGCAGGGCCTCGATGCGCTGCAGGCGGGCCTTCTGCTTGGTGCTGCGGGCCTTGGGGCCCTGGCGCAGCCAGGCCAGCTCGCGCCGCAGGGTGCCCTTGAATTTCGCGGCCGTGGCGGCTTCGGAGGCCTCCTCCTCGGCCCGGTGCTTGAGATAGGTGGCGTAATTGCCCTCGTAGGGCCGGGCTTCACCCTGTTCCACGGCCACGATCCGCCGGGTCACCCGGTCGAGCACGTAGCGGTCGTGGGTGACGAGCACCAGCGCACCGGGAAAGCGGCCCAGATAGCTCTGCAGCCATTCCACCCCGTGGGCATCGAGGTGGTTGGTGGGTTCATCGAGCAGCAGCACGTCCGGTTCGGCCACCAGGGCGGCCGCCAGGGCCACCCGCCGGCGGAAGCCACCGGACAGATCACCGAGCCGCTGGTGGCCGTCGCCCAGCCCCAGCCGCTGCAGCACCTCGCGGCACTGCTGCTCCAGCTGCCAGCCGTTGCTGCGGTCCAGCTGGGCCTGGAGGTCGCTGAGCTCAGCCAGCCGCGCTCCGTCTTCGGGATTGGCCGCCACCGCATGGCTGAGCTGCTCGTAGCGCAGCAGCAGGTCGGCCTTCTCGCCGCAGTCTGCCCAGACCTGCTCGAGCACGGTGTTCTCGGGATCGAAGACGGGGTCCTGGTCCACCAGCACCACCCGGGTTCGGCTGGCGCAGCGCCGCTCGCCGCTGCCCAGGGGTTCGAGGCCGGCCAGCACCCGTAGCAGGGTGGATTTACCGGCGCCATTGGGGCCGATCAGCCCGAGCCGCTCCCGCTCCCCCACATGCAGGGTCAGGTTCTCGAACAGGGTGCGGATGCCGAAGTCCTTGCCGGCATCCACCAGGCTGATCAGGCTCATGGGTCAGGTGGGCTGCGGGGCGGGCCGGTGTTCAGCCTCGCAAGCCGTCGGCCGCCGGGGCCTGCCGTTGCCGCTCCATCTCCTCGAACACGCTCTTGTCGCCCACATCCGCAGCGGCCGGCATCGGGAATTTGCGCAGACACAACAGCAGCAGCAGGGCGCTTTCGGTTGCCAGCAGCGCCACCGTGGCGCCGGGATCGAGCAGGCCACTGAGACGGCCCAGCAGGGCCAGCGGCAGCAGCAGGGTCACACCGATGGCTTCGGGCCGCCGGAAGCAGAAGAACTCCTTGAAGCCCACCCCGGCCAGGGCCGCGAAGAAGGGGCCGATCGCCAGGATCCAGAGCGGCTGGCGTGCCAGCTCCGGCAGCATGGCGCTGGCACCGGCCTGGGCGGCCAGCGCGATTCCGCCCAGGCAGCCCAGCAGCCAGAACACCTGCAGGGCCCGGTGCAGGGGCCGCAGATAGATGTGAATCCAGCGCAGGGCCAGCCCCAGGCCCGCCGCCATCACCAGCAGCCAGGGCCAGACCAGATCCGGTCCCCACTGGCGCCACTGCAGCAGCAGGCCCAGCTGGCCGATGGCCACGGCCGTGAGGGCGAGCCGATAGCCCAGCACCTCACGGCGGTCGTCGGCCGTGATGGTGTAGGGGCCGTAGTAGCCCTCGTGGACGGCATCAGGACTCTGCATCGATCCTCTGGCAGGAAACGGCTGGGGTGCCGTTCACCAGTGTGGCCAGGGCCGGGCCTGCCGGGACAATGCCGGAGGGGTGCAGCGGAAACAGGCTGCCGAAGTAATCGGCCCGCCAGTGCTCCGGCCAGCAGGTGGCTGCCACACCGGCCAGGCCGTAGAAGCGCTGGCGCCAGCGCCACAGGGCCGGCAACTGCCACAGCGGCAGGCGGCTGCAGCCGAACAGGGGCGCGTAGACGAGCTCCAGGCGGATCAGGGTGGGAAACAGGATCACGTCCGCCAGGGAGGGCTCGCTGCCGCCGCAGAGCCAGGGGCCTGGGTTCCCGGCAGCTGGCGGCAGCTTGGCTTCGGCCGCGGCGAGGACCTCATCCGCGGCGCAGAGGGTGCTGAACAGGGCTGCCTCGGCCCGGTCGTAGGCCGCCTGGTTGCGGGCAAATCCGCAGCGGTACACGCCATCGTTGACGCTGTGCTGCAGCCGCTCTCGCCACTCCTGGATCAGGTTGGAGTGCGACGCCGGAGCCAGATCGCAGGCGCTGGAAGGTGCGGGCCATTGATTGAGCAGCTCGATCAGCACCGCGCTTTCGTTCACCAGGATCCGCCCCTCGGTGCGGCTGTAGAGGCAGGGCACCGTGGCGGGTCCGTGGGCCGGCGCTGCGCTGGCGCCAGGGGCACGGCGCTGGTAAAGCTCCGCCAGGGTGGAGCAGCCCTCGAAGGGTTCTGTAAAGCACCAGCGCCCTCCCCGTCGGTCGGGTTCCACCACCTGCAGCGTGATCGTGGCGTCCAGCTGGCGCAGGGTCCAGACCAGCCAGGCCCGGTGGGCCCAGGGGCAGCTGCGGCCCACGATCAGCACGTGGTGGCCAGCCTCGCCGGCCCGCGGCGGCAGGGGGGGCAGCTGGCCGTAGGCGGCGGCCGGACGCCGGTAGTTGCCCTCGGCATCAGCCGGCCCCAGACCGCCCATCAGCTGACGCCACTGCCATTCCCAGACCTGGCGAACCGCTTGCACCACGGGGGCGGGGGGGCGCATGGGATGGCAGCGAACAGTTCCAACTCTCGGCCAGCGCTGCGCCAGGCTGGGCAGCGAGCGATCGTGCAGGCAGCCCATGAGCGGTGGTGACAGGGCTCGGGTGTTGGTGGTGGCAGGAACCCACGGCAACGAGCGCAATGCCCCCTGGTTGCTGGACGCCTGGCGGCGACAGCCGGCCCTGCTCGATCGCAGTGGACTGGCCTTGGAGCTGGTGCTGGGCAACCCCGAAGCCCATGCGTCGAACTGCCGCTATCGCGATCGCGACCTCAACCGCTGCTTCGTGCCGGACCTGCTGGACGATCCCGCCGAGGATGCCTACGAGATGCAGCGGGCCCGTGAACTGATCCGCCGCCACGGCCCCGAGGGGACGCAGCCCTGCCTGGTGGCGCTCGATCTGCACAGCACAACGGCAGCCATGGGCAACAGCCTGGTGGTCTACGGCCGGCGCCCGCCGGATCTGGCCTTGGCGGCCGCCCTGCAGGGAACATTGGGTCTTCCGGTTTATTTGCATGAGGCCGATCCCCACCAGAGCGGTTTTCTGGTGGAGCGCTGGCCCTGCGGCCTGGTGGTGGAGGTGGGGCCGGTGCCGCAGGGGGTGGTGGTGCCGGCGATCTGCGTCCAGACCCAGCTGGCTGTGGAGGCGTCGCTGGCGGCCCTGGCGGCGGCGGGCCGCGGTCAGCTGCGTCTGCCGCGACAGCTGGTGGTGCATCGCCATCTCCTCATCCTCGATCTGCCCCGCCATGCCCATGGTGCTGTGGCGGCCTGCTTTGACCCGCGACGGATGCACCGCGATTGGCAGCCGATGTGGCCCGGTGATCCGCTTTTTCTGGGGGAAGAGGGGCAACCCCTTCCCTACGTGCCGCCACCGGGTCTGGAGTCTGAACCGGTCTGGCCGGTGTTCCTCAACGAGGCGGCCTATGGCGAGAAAGGGATTGCCCTGAGTCTGACCAGGCGTGAGAGTTGGCCGGTGGACAGCGCCTGGTCCGAGGCGCTCGGTGCCGTTGCCTCTCTCCTGGCACTCGAGCAGGAGTGATCTTGCTCTGGTCCCAGGCCTGCCGATCTCAGCTCTGAGGCGGTGCGGGATCAGACTCAACGGGCGCATCCCCGGGTTCCGTCTGAATGGGCGGCCGTGGCTCGCCGTTGTAGATCACGCTCACCACCTCGCGGCCATCCGGAGAGATCAGGATCTCGGTCTCCACCGTGGGCGGCAGATCAAGCTGTTCCCATCCGGGTTGTCCCCCCAGAAAGCGGAACAGGAATCCTTGAGCATCGGCCGAGATCAGGCAGTCATTGTCCTGCGAGGTGGAGCGGAACATGCAGGAGGCCGGCCGATAGACCCCGAGGCCGCCATTGAGCTTCACAGCCGCGTTGCGGGCCAGGTTGAGGGCGCGGATGCCGCTGTAAGGCGACGGCATTCCGTTGTCCAGTTGCGCTAAGCGGGTTTCGGCCGGAGCAGGGGCTTCAGCCAGCGGCGAGGTGGCCAGGGCCGCCGGGACAGCCAGGCTCAGGGGCGCAACTGCGGCCAGGGAACCCGCCAGGACAGCTTGCAGTGCCTGCGGGGACAGGGAGGCGCGCATGGGAGAAGGGAGAGAAGCGGAATGGCCCGCTAGCTCAGCGGCGCTGACTCAGCTTGTCAAGCTGGGGATGGCCGGCATCAACCGCAGACCAGGGTGCCCTGTTCCTTGGTGCAGGGCAGGTCACTGCTGCTGCCATCAGCCCAGTAGATGCGGAGGCGATCGTCGTCGCTGCCGCTGCGAAGGGTGAGCGACTTCACGGGTCCGGCGGGGGGCTTGCCGTCCCGATCGGCCGGATCGCGGGGCGTTGTGGCATTGAGCTTCTGCTCCAGCTGCTGCACTTTCAGCTCCAACTGATTGAGACGCTGCTGCTGGCCTGCATCCACCTTGATCGGTTGCGCCACCTTCGGCTGGCAGGCCGCCAGCAGCCACGCCGAGCTGAGCAGCACCAGGGCACCTCCGTTGCGGAGAAAGGGAAAGCGTTGCGGCGTGATGGTCATGCCCTGGTGATGGAGCGAGACCCGAACTCCTAGCAGTGCGCCACCGCGTTGACCACGCGCCGGAGCCTGGGGCCGTTGCTGGAGCCCAGGCGTGGAGCCCAGCGCAGCCCAGGGGCAGAGGGAGGGGAAGCCGCCCCAGCCAGAAACTTCATGAACCCCCCTTTACAGATCCGCAACATTCCTTTACGCTCATGCACAGGCGGATCGCCTCTGTGGAGGGTTTCCCCTCAACGGAAATCCGTCCATACCTCTTCCGGAGCCTCCAGGCCCTGGATTACCAACCCCTGTTCTCATGACCACCACTCTCCAGCAGCGCCAAGGCGCTTCTGCGTGGAATCAGTTTTGCGAGTGGGTCACCTCCACCAACAACCGCCTCTATGTGGGCTGGTTCGGTGTGCTGATGATCCCGACGCTGCTGAGCGCCACCATCTGTTTCATCGTTGCCTTCATCGCCGCTCCCCCCGTCGACATCGACGGCATCCGTGAGCCCGTTGCCGGCAGCCTGATCTACGGCAACAACATCATCTCCGGTGCTGTTGTTCCCTCCAGCAACGCCATCGGCCTGCACTTCTACCCCATCTGGGAAGCCGCCAGCCTCGACGAGTGGCTGTACAACGGCGGTCCTTACCAGCTGGTGGTGTTCCACTTCCTGATCGGCGTCTTCGCCTACATGGGCCGCGAGTGGGAACTGTCCTACCGCCTCGGCATGCGCCCCTGGATCTGCGTCGCCTACAGCGCCCCCGTGGCCGCTGCCAGCGCCGTGTTCCTGATCTACCCCTTCGGTCAGGGTTCCTTCTCTGACGGCATGCCCCTCGGCATCTCGGGCACCTTCAACTACATGCTGGTGTTCCAGGCTGAGCACAACATCCTGATGCACCCCTTCCACATGCTGGGTGTGGCCGGTGTGTTCGGCGGCAGCCTGTTCTCCGCCATGCACGGCTCCCTGGTGACTTCGTCGCTGGTGCGTGAAACCACCGAGAGCGAGAGCCAGAACTATGGCTACAAGTTCGGCCAGGAAGAAGAGACCTACAACATCGTGGCTGCCCACGGTTACTTCGGTCGCCTGATCTTCCAATACGCCTCCTTCAACAACAGCCGCAGCCTCCACTTCTTCCTGGCTGCCTGGCCTGTGGTGGGCATCTGGTTCACTGCCCTGGGCGTGAGCACGATGGCCTTCAACCTGAACGGTTTCAACTTCAACCAGTCGATCCTCGACGGCCAGGGCCGCGTGGTGAACACCTGGGCTGATGTGCTGAACCGCGCTGGTCTGGGCATGGAAGTGATGCACGAGCGCAACGCTCACAACTTTCCCCTCGATCTGGCCGCCGCTGAAGCCACCCCCGTGGCTCTGATGGCTCCTTCGATCGGCTGAGGCTAAGCCCTAATCCAACAGGCAATCAGCACGTCGATTTCGGAATACCGACTTCGAAAATTAATTGCTGGTCAAGCCCTTCTCCTCAGGAGAAGGGCTTTTTTTAATTCCTGTGAATCGATCCTCTGAATTCTGGATCACGAGCTCAACAGACCGAACGTACGGATCCGTGTCAATGGGGTTGCTTGCTCTGCCAACGGTTGAGCTGAGCCAGGGCTTCGTAAGCCCTCTGCTTTCGCAGCCAGACATCCAATGATCCGCCATGATCCGGATGCCAGGCCATGCTGCGACGACGCCACTGCTGTCGAATCTCGCTCCAGGAGGTGCTCGGATTCAGGTCGAGCTCGAGGCAACAGCGCGTTCGAAAGGTTGACAGCTGATCAAGGGTCAGGGCGATTCGCTTGCCATCCAGATCAAAGACTTCGCCAACCCTGATCCTTGCTCGTCTGGCTCTGGCTCGGTTGGCTTGCTGCGCTGTTGCGGCGGCACGGGCATAGGCTTCAGCATCACGACGGAGTCGCTCTGCTCGGATCTTGACCCTTGCCGCTTCGGTCCAGTGGTCCAGGATCCACCAGGTCATGATCCAGGCGCTATAGGACAGGATCAGTCCGATCAGAACTGCCGCCAGGCCCAGGAAGAGAAGCAAAACCAGCGACATGGACGACAAGATTTATGGAGTCGTCAATACTCTTTTGCCGTCAGGAAAAAAGAAAGTCTTCTCAGCCAAGAACGTTGCCGCCAGGTATGCTGGTGCGCGATAAAGTGGGTTCAGTGCTTAGAGTGAAGAGATATTCTTGATCGCCTTTTTGGCTAACTTCTCGAAGCGACGACGACATTTCTCTGAGCAGAAACGATTGCTGCTGTCGGAGCAGACATACTCTGTCCCGCAGTTGGCGCAGGATGCCGTTATCGATTGACTCGGATGGAATTTATCGCGTATATCTGCAAGCAAGGAAGAGAGAAGCCGAAGGTTAAAGAGCTCGTCATGGTCTGTGCAGACGCCTATCTCGCCGAGGATAGTTGCTTCGTATCGCCCCACAAGCTCCTCAAGAATTTTGGCTTCTGTAGGAGTCAGCTCAATGTGTCTGCAGGGATTGGATGACACTTCTGATCTTCTTGGGCAGATCCTGGAGCCGTAAATTAGCATGGCTGTCATCATGCTGCCCGGTGTATCCATGAGCGCGCTGGTCCAGCGGCAGCTCACTGTCAATCTCTGGGGGCATCTCAGTGGTGGCTTCGGGCTTGGGGAAGGGGCGCGCTGTACGATGCGCAGCCTCCAGGCAGCGGGTGTGCGGGTTCAAGTGCATGATTTGCCCTTGGCCACCCATGTGAATGATCAGCCAACTCGGCCAGCTGCTCAAATCCTCCCGGCAGCGGTGGATCTGATTCATACCAATCCCAATGTTCTCCGCCAAACGGACGGTCTGGCGGAGCGTCTGCAGCTCAAGGCTCCATTGCGCATTGGCTTCTGGGCATGGGAGCTCGAAGACTTTCCCAGTGGCTGGGAGTCTGGATTCATCGGTCTGGATCAGCTCTGGTGTCCTTCCAGCTTTTCGGCCACGAGTCTTGGGCTGCGCAGTCCGATCCCTGTGACGCCGTTGCCTCATCTGATTGATTGGGAGCGTGCCGATGCCATCCACAGGCAACGCCAGGTCTTGAAGCGCCAGAGATCGACTGCGGATTTTGTCTGTGTCTATCTGTTTGATTTATGGAGCACGGTTGGGCGTAAAAATCCCTATGGCGTGATTGACGCTTTTCAGCAGGCTTTCCCTTTCAGTCAGGCTGCTGGCCATAGGTTGCCTGATGCGCGGCTTGTGCTCAAAGTAGGCAGTGGCTCGCAGTTCCCTCAAGAGCTTGCATCATTACGGCAGCGAATATCACATGATTCCCGAATTCAATTGATTGATGCGCATCTAACCCGTGAACAGCTGGATCAAATTCTGATCAACAGTGATGTGATGATCCATCTCCACCGTGCCGAAGGCTTTGGTTTGGCAATGGCAGAAGCGATGGCGGCGGGCATTGCCGTTGTGGCAACGGGATATTCGGGAAACCTTGACTTCATGCCGCCCGGTAGTTCGGCCTTGGTTGATGCTGACCTTGTGCCTATTCTTTGCTCAGAGGGTGATTATCGTTGTGGCTCATTCTGGGGAGAGCCGAACATTGACCAAGCAGCTACTTATCTTCGTGCGCTATCGACAGACCCTGATGTCCGGTTCAGGCTGAGTCAATCGGGTCGTCAAGCCGTTCAGCGTCTGCTTGCTCCTGAGCGTTTGGGAAAAATTGTGAAACAACGTCTAGGTTGCTTGCTGGCACAGGCAGGGCGTGCCGAACTGATCAGGAACCTGCCACTGGAGAACCCGTTTCGGGTCTTGGAGGGACAAATTGATGAGCGATTTAGATTGCGTTAGCCAAACGAGAAGTTACTCTCAAATGAGGACCAGCTGGATACGTTGAAGCGAGATAGACTTGCAATCTGAGAGAATCTTGTGAGTCCTGAGTTACGGTTTAGATTGATCATTGAGGCACTGCTCGATTGCAATGGCGAATAATCAATCGCTAATTGACTAAAATCTGAACCATAGGAATCTGCGCCCATCAGCAATGTCTCCAAGGGGGCAATCGGCAGTAGCGTCGCATCGCCAATGCCGCTGGAGTCCGAAGCAGTTAGGATGGTTGAGCCAAACCTTATCCTGTCACTAAGGCCGTACGTACCATTAATGCCCATATTGAATTGAATGTCGGGGAGCTCGAAGATATTGACCGGGCTAGTGTCAAACCCACTGCCAACAATAAACGTGTCCTTGCCGGCTCCACCAAGTACCTCGGAGGAGGGAGTGTCATCTGCTTCCGTCCAGGGAGTCCAACGCAGATAGATCAGGTCTTCGCCTTCGCCTGCGTCAATGTATTGGCCGGGCTTTGAGGAGACCGCGAACTGGTCCGATTGATTGGTGCCGATGACGGCTTCGATATTGGTGAGTGCGCCAGGGGTTGCGTTGCCAATCCCACTTGCAATGCCGGCATCAAGGTCAACGACCACTGATTGACTGCGATTGCTGAAGTCAAGCAGGTCAAAACCATCGCCACCGTCAAGAGATCCATCCAGGCTTCCGGTTGACGACATGACAACGCTGTCATCACCGTTGCCGAGCTTGATCGACTCAATGTTGGTAAGCGTTACTCCAGCAACAACAGCGGCATTGTTACCATTAACCAGCAGCTCAACCCCAGAAGGCGTGTCGATCGTGGCCTGATCAAGCCCGGCTTGGCCATCGATCTCGGCAATGATCGGCAGACTGGAGAGTGTGATGTTGTCCGATTGATTGCCTCCCCGCAGCCTGACTGCACCTTGGCTGTCCAGAGTCAAGGAATTCTCGGCATTGGCAAGATCAATCAGGCTGGTTCCTGCCCCACTCCTGATGGTCGAATCCAGCATGGATCCGCCCGTGACCAACTGATTGAAACCATTGCCAAGGTCAATCAAGGAATCAACAACTGCACCATCGAGAATGGCGGTATCGTTTCCGTCGCCAAGCAGAATCTGGGAATCCAACAGGGCTATGGACTGGAGCTGGCCTCCAATCGCAAGCTTGGATTGATCGCCTTCGGAAACCGAACCATCCAGATGAACATGGGAGGAGACAAAGAGATTGTCGTTTCCTCCAGCGGTGTCAAGAAGACTATTGGAAAGCCCGATTGCACGTGCATTGAGATTGAAGACTCCTTGAGGAGCATCAGCCGAATTGAGGAAGCTGGATGGGGAGAGGAATCCCGAATGCTCCAGGAAAATCTCGGTGGAATCTGCATTCCCAATTGTGCTGATGATCTCTACAGTGTCGCCCCAGTCTCCAAGTCTGATTGTGCTGTCCGCCACGGCCTGCGTCAGCAGGTCAAAATTCAGGCTTGTTGTGTGAAGATCGGTCAGTCCAAAAAATTCGAAGCCAGTGGTGGCCTGGGCTCCAACAATCGTGGGCTGCAGGTTGCTGACCAGTTCGCTGGCCTGCATGGCGATGGTCTGGATTGATGCGGTGGCGCTGCTGCCGCCTGTGCCCTCCATGACCAGGTTGAAGAGATCGCTCGCCTGGATCAAGAAGACGTCAGTATCGGCGCCGCCGGTCAGATTGCTGTTCAGAGCAGCGATGTTGGAAGACAGAATCTCCAACTGAACAGGGGTAAACGTGCTCTTCGCAACTGGATTGACCTGTTGGCTGGATACAACCACAAGCTGATCAATATCTGATCCCCGCAGGTCGAGCGTAACGCCGTCAAGAGCGGCCTGATTGATCTGTGAGGTTGACGACGCCCCGTCAAACACAGAGGAGGCAACGGCGTCGGTCCCGGTATTGACCTGAACCAGTAAAACCTTGGGTGGAGGGAGGACTTCTGCGGGAGATTCGAGACCTACATTGATTGGGCGGGATGAATTGAAATCTGAGTTGCCGAATGAGCGATCATTGATCAGGGTCGTTGATGCACTCAGTTCATTGGGTTGAAAATAATTGGGATCCAATCCGCGCGACGTAGGCGCTTGGCCAAAAAGCGGATTGCTTGGCTGGTTAGGCTTGAGCGGATTGGTCGCCGTCGAATCGCTGGAGCGGTTGCGAGAAGAATTACCCAGCAGAAAGTCGTTGAGGGTGTCTAATCCACTGGCGCTGAGGGAGACAGCACCACCACTGCCACCGCCACCTGAGCTGCCACCGATCCGTCCGGACGTGGTTGCACCGAATTCACCAATGGCAGGCAGGCCATCTTCGGTTGAAGACTGAAGATTGGCTTGAGTCAGGGGAGACGGGAAAAAGTTTGCACCGGCAAAGCCTCCCTGAACGCTGATCCCACTCCCCAGATTCAGTGGGGATAAATTGAGCAAATCTGGATTCTGATTTGCAGAATCTCCTGCTGTTTTGAGTTGGTCTGCGGGGGCAACGACGGGCCCGCTAGCTTTCCCGATGGCAATGGGCTCAAATTCACCAGTTCGGAGCCACTCATCACTTGAACCGATATCAATCTGTGCCAGCGGAATCTGCGTGTCCTTGAGGGTGTAGACGAGAAACAGCCCCAGGGCGGACCCGGTTAAGATTCCTTCAAGAGATACTCTGCGGCCATCGCGCTTCAGGGAGAGAGCGTCCTGGAATTCGCTGATGCTGGAGTCCATCGAATTCTTGCGTGCTTCAGGATGGGTTGACCCGTCCGACCAAGTTAACCCCAAACTCCGAGGTCGACCACGATATTTCAGGATGTGTCGGCTTGGCTTCTGGCTCGGGGGGCCATGGGCTAGGAGCTTCCCCAGGGCTGGCCCTGGGGGCCGACCATGCGATCCCCGAGCCACCAGCCTGGAGGGCAGAACTCCCGGGGGCGGCCATCGGCACTGTTTCGCGCCGAGGCGGCAGGCCACCAGGGACTGGTGGCATGGAGGCGAGCTTTCCAGCGCCGCCGCACGCGTTCGAGGGCGGCGGCAGCCGTTGTGCTGCCCTGGGCGTCACGGCTCTGGCTCTCGCGGTGGAGGAGGACAGCCTCTGGAGTCACCACATGGCGGTAGCCAACCGCACCGAGGCGCAGACAGAAGTCCACATCGTTGAATTCCACGGGAAGCCGTTCGTCGAAGCCGCCGTGGCGGAGAAACAGCTCGCGTCGCACCATCAGGCAGGCTCCGGTCACCGCGCCCCAGTTCGTGAGAAAGCGGCTGCGGCCTCGATGGACGGGATGCTCCACCCCAAGACCGCGGTAGGCATGGTCGGCGCCGCCTGCCATCCCCACCACAATGCCCGCATGCTGGAGGCTGCCATCGGGATAGGTGAGCACCGCACCCACACAGCCGATGGCGGGGCGCAGGGCCTGGCCGGCCATGGCCTCGAGCCAGCCGGGTCGGATCGCTTCCACATCGTTGTTCATGAAGAGCACCAGGTCGGCCTGGCTGGGGCGGGCGGCGCGGTTATTGAGGCGACTCCAGTTGAACGGGCCTGGATCGGCCATCACCCGCAAGCCGGGGCCCAGTCGGGCTGTCCAGTCGGCAAGGAGGGTCTGGGTTGCCGGCTCTTGGGAGCCATTGTCGACAATGGTGACCCTGCAGTCGAGGTGGCTTGTGGTGTCCCAGAGGCGTTGCAGGCATGGCTGCAGCAGCTCCGCGCGGTCCCGGGTTGGGATGATCACCTCGCAGCTCACCCTGGGCGGCAGTGCCCACTGCAATCGAAACCCCGCAGCCCCCATGGGTTCCACCGTTGTGATGGCTTCCTGGCCTGCCTCCAGGTGATCCCGCAGAGCAGCGGCCCGATCCCAGCACTCCGCCGCTGGGATCGGGCCTGGTGGTCCATGGACCAGAACCTGAGCAACGTGGGCGATCACAGGCTTCTGGTGCAGTGCGTTCAGAATCCAGCGAAAGCGCTGCTGCGGATCGCTGGGCGGCAGGGGCAGCTGCCGATCCCGCAGCCAGGGGATGCTCCAGGCGCTGAAGGAATCCAGCCAGGGCGTGCCCCAGAAACTGTCGTCGCACCAGCCGGGTTTGAACCAGGGATCCAGGCGGGAACCATCGTCTGAAAGCCTGTCTTCATCGGTATAGATCAGGTGTGGCGTCGCCTTGCCGTCCTGCTCGGCCAGCCACTGCTCCACCGCCTGCAGGGCCCCTGGCCGCAGGCGGCACTGGTCTCCCAGCAGCAGCAGCCAGCCATCCCTCGGCCATTCCTTCAGGGGTTCCGGTTGCCACCACGGATCCAGCAGGGGGACTGCCGGATCCGGCAGGCGCGGTTCCCGATACTGAATCCAGTACTGATAGGCCGCAGGCCCCAGCCCCCGGGACAGGTCCTCGCCGCCGCAGTGGTACTGCAGCCAGGTCTGGCGGGCCAGATCCTCGATCCACGGTTGCTCAGTGGGCAGGGCATCGGCGGCCCGCTGCAGATGATCGGCCGCCTCTCGCCAGCGTTGCTTCCGCTGCAGGAGCTCGGCTGCGGCAAACCAGTTCCAGCCCAGGGCTGGATCACAGCGACAACTGCATCGCTGGTGGTGCAGCGCCTCCTCCGGCCTGCCCATCGCCAGCAGGGTCTTGCCCAGCAGGTGGTGGGCGGCGCCGTGATCGGGCTCCAGTTGCAGACAATGCTGCAGCAGGGTCTCGGCGTCGTTCAGATCCCCCCTCTCCAGGGCCAGCCTGGCGTTCTCCAGCAGGGAATCGAGCATCACGGGCATGGGTCACAGCCGTGGAGCAGCATCCTGATCCGCTGGTGCAGGGCCTGTTCCTGGGGGTGCGGCGGCTCCTGTAAGGACGGCCCGGCGGCGGCTTGATTGAGCAAGGCCAGGGCTGCATCGAGATTCAGTTGGGCCAGTGCTTCGCCATAGGCCAGGCGACGGATGGCGGACTCTGCACATCCCTGAGCACATAACCATGCGGCCAGGTCCGCCCGGCCGAGGGTCAAGGTGGTGGCGATGGCTCCCCTCTGCCAGGCCGTGGGCTCCTGCCAGGGGAGCGGCCGCGTCATCGAAGCGGCGAACGCCTCGAGCCTGAGGAACACGGATTCACCACCCTTGGCGGCGAGAACATGGAGCAGATTGCGCACGGTGAGGTCGCTGTCGCTTCCCCAGGCGAGGGCTTGTTCATAGGCCGCCGCCGCATCGGTCCATCGCTGCTGGGCGCGCAGTGCATCGCCAAGTTTGTGCGGGGTCCAGAACTGAGAGCCGCCAGCGTCGATGGCCCGTCGCAGCACCTGCTCTGCGGCGGCGGCGGCTCCCTGCATCAACAAGGCATAACCAAGCAGGTCGAGAAACTCAGGGGATTCGGGTGCCTGCAACAGAATCCGGCGCAGGGATCCTTCCGCACAGGCCCACTTGCCGTCGTTCAACGCCTGCTGTGCAAAAACCAGCCAGGCCTGGGTGCTCAACGGATGGTGTTGGGCGCATCCATGAACGACTTGAAGCGGTCGCTGATCAGGGAGATCGCCGGTCGGGTGCCCATCTGGATCAGGCCGGTGACGGCCATGCCAGGTCTGAGATTGTAGGTTTTACCGTCTTTGGTGAGGCTGTCTCCATCGAGTTTGGCCACGGCGATGAAGTGCTCCATCGGAACCTCCTGGGTGGCTTCTTTGGAGTCAGCGCCGATGCTGGCCAGTTTGCCCTCAAGGGCACCGTATTCGGTGAATGGAAAGGAATTCACCCGCACATCCACCGGCATTCCCACATCGAGGTGGCCGATGTCGAGGTTGGAAATCTTCAGTTCGGCTTCCAGGGATCCCTGCGGAACGATTTTCATCAGAGGCTTGTCTCCCCGTGGCACCTCACCGGGCTTGACGGAAATATCGAAGACTTTGCCAGACACAGGCGCCAGTAACTTGCCGAGGCGGAGTCGCTCTTCCGTATCGATCAGGCGGTTCGTGACATCGCTGAGCTGTTGCTGGGCGTTGTCGTACTCGGCATAGAGTTTCTTGAGGTTGGCGACAGGTACCTGCTCTTCCTGAACGGTGCTCTGGACCAGGCGCTGACGATCAGCTTCGATTTCCTTTTCTGTTCGTTTGATCGTGCTGAGCAGCTCGATCTGCCGTTCTTCCTGGCGATCCAGTTCAAGCTTGGCCATGGCCCCCTGGGCAATCAGCCCTCTCATGCGGTCGGCAATGCCTTCGTTGATCGCGTATTTCTGACGCAGGGCAGCGAGGTTGTCTTCCTGTTGACGAATCGTGATACGGGAGCGCTCCCGTTCTGCTGTGGCTCCTCGGCTGCGGAGATTCACCTCATAGGTGTTGATGTCCAGCTCCCGTTGGGCTTCGGCACTGATCTGAGGATCGACAGGAATGCCCAGCTGAACGGCCAGCAAGACTTTTTCCTTGGTCCAGATCTTCTTCTGGCTGATCAGTTGATTGCGTTGCTGCTTCAGCGACCCCTGATCGAAAATCAGCAGGGGATCACCCTCTTTCACCACATCGCCGCCTTTGACGAGCACCTGTTCGACCACCGTGCTGACCGGGGAGCTCACCGCCGTCACCCCGCCCACGGGCCGCAAGGTGCCCGTGGCGTTCACGGTGCGGTCGATCCGGCCGAACATGCCGTAGAGAACGCCCACGCCGGTCACACCGATCAGACTCCAGACAATCGCCCGGCTCCAGCCGCGCGTGCTGCGGGGCAGGGTGGTGCGTCGCTGGCGATGCCGGCGGACATAGGGAGCATCACGCGAAGGGGCGACAACGGCGCTGGAGTCAGGCTGGTTGGTGAGGAGGCTGTCTGCGGTGGACCGCAGCCCTGGAATCACCACCTCGCCATCGCTCTGGTTGGCAAAAACGGTTCCGCTGGGGGCGTGAGCCCCTACCGGTTGGACCTGACTGGCGGAGGATGCGCCGGATTTGGAGGAGGAGGCCATCGCCTGAGCAGGGAAGGAGTGGATGTCTGGGTGAGAGGTTCAGCAGTGGTGGACGTCAGGCCCTAGAAGCACCGAGGGCGTAGGTCCCTTGGGCTGGATCAACGGGACGATAGGACGAAGACGAGGAGGAAGAGGAGCTGCCCCGGGCCCCTTGTTGCATGAAGAGAGCATAGTAAGGACCACGATTGGCCATCAACTGCTCATGTTTGCCAACTTCAAGGATGGAACCGTTGCCCATGCAGACAATCATGTCGGCATTGACAATGGATGTGAGGCGGTGCGTGATGAACAGCACGGTACAGTGACGTAAAGACTGCATCAGGTTTTCGCAGACAACGCGTTCGGTCTGATAGTCGAGCGCTGAGGTTGCTTCGTCCATGATCAGCATCTTCGGCTTCTGCAGGATGGTGCGGGCAATCGCGATGCGCTGACGCTGACCTCCCGAGAGGCTGCTGCCCCGTTCTCCCACCTGGTTGGAATAGCCCGCTGGTAGCGCCATGATGAAGTCATGGGCCGCCGCCACGGTGGCAGCCTGGATGATTTCTTCGCTGGAGGCTTCGGGATTGGTCAGGGTGATGTTCTCTTCGAGGGTGCCATCAAAGAGAACCGTGTCCTGGGGAACGATGCCGAGCTGGCGACGGAGGGAATAGAGCTCAACTTTGTTGATGTCAACGCCATCGATCAGAACGGAGCCTTTCTCTGGTGAATACAGGCGTGCCAGAAGCTTGGTCAGGGTGCTCTTACCGGAACCGCTGGTGCCCACGATCGCCACGAAGGCACCTTTGGGGATGGAGAGATTGACGCCATTCAGCATCAGCGGAGCCGAATTCTGGTAACGGAACTCGACATTCTGGAAATCGACCCGTCCTTCGATTGATGGCATCACGATGCGGCTGGCGTTGTCTTCCGGGGCCTCCTGGGGCGTGTCGATGATGTCGCTCAGACGTTCGAGCGAGAGGGCGGTTTCCTGAACGCTCTGCCATACGGAGGTCATGCGCAGCAGCGGCTGGGTGACGTAGCCGGAGATGATGCGGAAGGCGATCAGTTCCCCCAGGGTGAGATCGCCTTTCAGCACCAGTGCCGCCCCTCCCCAGATCACCAGCAGGCTGGAGAGCTTGTTGAGAAAGGCGCTGAAGGTGCCGGCCGTTGTGCTGAGCAGGGTGTTGTCGAAGCCTTCCGCCACGAAATCGGTATACAGATCCTGCCACTTCCAGCGGCTGCGCAGCTCGATGTTCTGGGCTTTCACCGTCATCATGCTGCCCAGCACTTCCACCAGGTGGCTCTGGGTGCGGGCATTGGCCACGGCGCGGCTCTGCAGCTGGCTGCGCACCATCGGCGAGACCGCCAGGGTGAGCACGACCAGAACGGGAATCACAGACAGGGTGAGCAGGGTGAGCTGCCAGCTGTAGATGAGCATCACCACCACATAGAGAAGCGCGAAGATCGCATCGAGGATGGTCGTGAGCGCTGTGCCCGTCAGAAAGCCCCGCACCTTTTCCAGTTCACCGATCCGGTTGCTGATCTCCCCCACCGGTCGGCGGTCGAAATATTTGAGGGGCAGGCGCAGCAGGTGATCAATGATCCGGGTGCCAAGGGCCAGGTCGATGCGATTGGTGGTGTCGATGAAGAGGAAGGTGCGTAAACAGAGCAGCAACCCTTCGAAAATCGCGAAGACCACCAGCAGAGATCCCAGCAAGCCGAGGGCGGAGGAACTGTTATTGATGATCACCTTGTCGATGATCTGCTGAATCAGCAGCGGGTTGACCAGGCCGAACAGTTGCACAAAGAAGCTGGCCAGCAACACCTCAATCAGCACGGCGCGATGCTGGCGCAGGGCCGGCAGGAACCAGCGGAAGCCGAACTTGCGCTTGGGGGTGAATTCATTCACCGCCAGGGTGATCACTTCCCCCTCCGATCCCCACTGCTCCTTGAAGTCGTCGAGGCTGATCTCGACGTTGCCGCTGGCCGGGATGCCCAGCACGATCTGCTTGGCGCGGATGCGATAGATCACCGCCAGCCCATTGCCCCAGCGCACCATCAGGGGGCAGGTGAGGCGGGCCAGGGAATCCGCCTTGATTTCGAGCAGCTGGGTCTGCAGGCCGATCGATTCGGCAACGGCACCGGTCAGGGCGAGCGACGCTTCACCATGGCGTTTGACCTGATCGCTGAACACGCGCTGCATCAGTTCCTTGCGGAAGGGAAGGCCGAGGAAGTCGCTGAGCATGCGGAAGGCCGCAATCGGCGATTCGAGCGGGCCGACGCCGCGATACCAGGGGAAAGCCTCAGGTGGCTGACGCTCCACATCCAGGGGCTCCTCGGCCTCGAATTCCTCGAGAAAGTCAGCCTCTGGAATCGTGGACGCATCCTGAATGCGCAGGTGCTCCTGCCAGCGGCTCAGCGAGAGGGCGGCGCCATCCTGGGCGGAGGTTGCCGATCCCGAATCCGCGTTGGCCTCCGGTTTCGGTTCCAGGATGGCCTCGAGGGCGGCCTGATCGATGCCTACCGCGCGGACCACACGGGGGCGAGCTGCGGCCGCCGCCGCTTCGGTGGCTGTGCTCCCTGCGGAGGCACTGTCTCCAGAGGCACTGTCTCCAGAGGAACTGTCTCCAGAGGAACTGTCTGCAGAGGCAGGACCTGGAACTGGGGCCTCGACAGCGGCTGGATCGGCGGCAGGCGGGGGATCGGCGATCGGCAGCACCGTGGCCAGAGGCAATGCGCCGCCGGTCACCAGCCAGAGGCGATCCTGGGGCAATTGCTGCACCACGGGATCCTGCGGATCGAGGTAGCGCACATAGCAGGTGGGCGCCAGTTGCAGCGCAGCTGCAACCACCTCCTGTTCCAGGGCGCGTGGATAATCGCGCAGATAGGCATCCAGAACGGCGAACAGCTCAGCCGGGCTGAGGACCCGGTTGATCCGGTCTCCCAGGGGGGCATGGGCCTGCATCACCTGGCGCAGCAGGGCGTGGGGGAGGGCCAGCACCACTGTTTCGGTGGAGGCGATCAGCGTTTCCCAGCCACCGGGACGGCCACTGGTGAGACCACTGAGGCAGAGCACGCTGCCCACGCCCAGGCGTTCGAGGGTGGCCACCCGTTTCGGCAGCCGTGGTGACTGCACCACCGAGCGCACCTGTCCTTCCAACACCACATAGATGTGGTCGCTGACGCAATCAGGCCTCGAGAGCGGCTGGCCCAACTGGAAGCGCAGCACCCGGGCCGCCGAGGCGAGCTGCTGCAGCATCGGCTCCGGCAGGCCGGCGAACAGGATCAGCCGTGCCAGTAACTCCTGCATCGAGATGGTCTCGGACATGGCTCAGCCCTCGGAAGCGGTGGTGGTCAGCAGGCGTGGCAGCAGCTCGTCGAGCGTCTGATCGAGCTGGGCATTGAGGTCGCGTTCAAACAGTTCCTGCAGCAGCTGAAACCGGGTCGCCTCATCGAGGCGGGCTGGCTCGCGATGCTCCAGTTGGAGGATGAAGTACCAGCGGTTCAGCGGCAGGGGTGGATGCACATCCCCCACCGCCAGGGTCTGCAGCACCTGGCGGATGCTGGGATGGGGCTTGTCGACGGTCATCGGCCCCACCAGGCCATGGGTGTAGCGCTCTTCACCCAGGGAAAACTGCAGGGCCAGGGCAGCAAAGCTCTCTTCTCCGCCGATCAGGCGGAGATAGATCTCATCGGCCAGGCCGACCGAGGCGACGCGAATCGCCCCGTAGACAATTTTTTCAAGGGATTCACGCCGGGCCAGGAAGTGGCTTTCCACATCCTCGCCGTAGTTGAGTTCCAGCCATTTCTGTAGTTGCAGTTGTTGCCAGCGTTGTTGCAAGGTGGATTGCAGTTTGGCATCCACCCTGTCGAGCCACTGGCCCTCCAGGTTGAAATCGGGTGGAGGCTGGCCGATCCCATCCCAGAGGCGTTGCACCACTGCCGGAGCTTCTTCGGCGCTGAATCCCACGCTCTGCTGCACCCGTTCCAGCAGGTGCTGCTGGCTCCACTGACGCAGCAACCCCTGGTCATGCAGCAGCTGCGGCAAGGGTTTGGTGTGCATCTGCTGCATCCTTTCGCGGAGCAGCGGTTCGAGATCACTGCAGGCCAGTTGCATCGCGTGAGGCTCAGGATGGGTGTCAACAGTGCAGATCAATTTACCCCTTCTGGCCAAGGGTGACTGGAAGACGACGTTCTGCAAAAAAGCCAGAAAAAAGCCAGGCATGAAGCCTGGCTTGCAAGGATCAACGTGCTGGCTGAGATTGAATCAGCCAGCCATCGGTTCTCAGAGCGTCGCCCTCATGGGTTGGGGGTGACACCGGAGATCGCGATGCTGGTACCACCAGCGCTGGCAAAGACGGAACCATTACCGGCGAAGTTGATCACCGTATCACGGATGCCGAACGCGTCGGTGATGGCCGTAGCTTCCGCGGTGCCTTCGGCGTTGTAGGACTGCACGTTGTTGATCACCTGGCTGATGGCGGTCACGTTGCCGGAGCCGAGATTAATGGTTTGAGGAGATTGAGAATTGATGGCGATGCCCGACACATCCGAAATGGCCTTGGCTTCGCCCTGGTCGGCTTGAGCCGTGACCTGGGTGTTGGAGAAGACCTCACCATATAGGTTGCCGCTCTGCTGACCAGGGCTCAGCAAAGCACCAAATCCGAGTTCAATACCAGAGAGACTAAATTCACCTTCGGCAAGAGCGTCTCCGCCAGCTGCTTCAGCAGAAACCAGGAAGGGATCATCCTCAAGACCAAGAGTGCTGGTGCCGAAAATAGAACCGTTTTGGCCAACGACGGCGTAGTTTCCATCGTCGCCAAGATCAAGACCATCGGCGTTGATGTCGGCAAAGGCTGATGCATCGGAACCAGACCCATTGATCAGACCCGTACCTCCATTTTCGGCAATACTGGATCCAAAGATTAACGAGCTACCAACAATGTTGCCGTCTTGCTTGATCTTGATACCGCTAGCCTCACCGGTCGCAGCATTGGCGCCTGAAAGCTCAATACCGTCGGAGAGCAGATCGACGAAGGCCACCGCACCGTCAGTGGCACCGGGATCGATACCTTGTGTGGTAGCAAAGGCATCCGCTTTGATCTGGGATTTACCTTCAACTCTGGTATTGAGAATGGGACCACCAATAGTGTTTGGTAAGGAACCTTTCTCGATGATGATCGTAGAATCGTTGATACCAGCTGAACGGTAGGTGCCGCCGTTACCGAACTGGGCGCCGATTTCAGCGTATGCATCTGACGTTGCAACTCCAGGAACTCCGCTGGGATCCTGGTCAACAACGCCTTGCTCACTAACCGGGAGCACGAGGCCAGCCGTGGCACTCAGGGTGTTGATCGCTTGGCTGACGATTCTGCCATCACCACCGATCCCGATCGCCGATTCTTCAATACCTACGGTTCTGGTGTTGATGCCACTTTCGGCATCCGAAGCCTGTCCGTTTCCGGAGGTGCCGGCAAAGGTGATAAAGGAGGATTGCGCATCGACGGTAATCGGCCCTCGGACACGGTTGCCTGACGGGTCAAGGAAGACGTTGCTGTTGGCATCGCCAGCGACGGTCAATTCGGACCCTCTGATGCCATAGTTGACGGAGTCCTCACCGGATTGGGATTCGGCTATGTCGCTGATCGAGAATGCGTTGGATTGCGCATTCAACTGCGACACCACGGGCATGTCGGTGAGATCGCCACCGATCTGGATTTGAGTATCCAGAATGCCAACGACGACATCATCAATGGCGGAAGCTGCAAACGGATCAACGTTGCCGCTTGGGTCATTGCCGCTGAAGTTGCTGATAGCCGTAGCAGTTTGCGTGCTGTCGGCGAAAATCCTCAGGTTGCCGTCACCGCCAATGCCAATGCCGGGGGTGATGGAGGTGGGATTGCCGCTTCCGTCGACGGACTCAACAATGCCACCTTGCGACAAGCCGATGACATAGCTGTTGTCGGTCCGGGCATAGGCAATCCCGCCGCTCGGATCGAGCGTGTCTGACGCGGCAAACGCGTTGCTGGCGATCGATGCACCTGCAGCAATGCTGCCAGCTCCTTCGATCAGAACGGCAGAACCTGCACCGAAATTCTGGCTGCCAAACCCTCCAGGCCCAAAAGTGGAATTCAGTACATTGTTGTTGTCAACAATACCGAAGACTTCGTCAACCTGGGTAACGGCGAAGGCATTTCCCTGGCCCGTTGTGGCGATCGCTTCGGTATTGCCCTTCGATGTACCTTCAACGGTGCCGTCGCCCGCAATCAAAATCTGCAGGCCGGGAGCAGAGTTGCTGCTGGGGTCTACCAGTACGCCGGATTGGGTGATACCACCAAACTGATCGGCGCTGGAAAACGCATTGGCATTGCCAATTCCGGTTCGGGCCTCGGCGCCAAGGAAGATCGGATCTGTACCAGTGCCAGTCCCGGCCCGACCGATCACGGTGTTGGCGCCTCTCCCGAAGTTGAGGACCATCGGTCCAGTGGGATTGGAGCTCGAGTCAATGAAACCGCCACTGGAAATGGCAGAATATTGATCGTTGTAGAACAGATTCAGGCCTGCGATCGCTACCGCATTGCCCCTGCCGCCTGTGAAGTTGTCACTGGCATCGATTTCACCAACCTTGGCTGTTGCCGATGTGGCGCCCGTGAGGTTGGCATCCACCGTGTTGGTGGAGCCGGTGCCACCGCCAACAAAGATGGAGGTGTTAAAGATGCCGTAAGTGTTCCCAGCTACAGCTGTTGCAAGAGAACCGCCGTCGACGTCGCTGAACGCGCCAAGGGGATTGGAGGGAATAAAGGGATTGGGTGGAATTCCCCAATCGCCGAGGTTTTCGCCGGATGCATCAATTCCCTGGTTGGACAACGCCGAGGCGATGACGTCGTTATCCACCGAGACATTGATCTGGCCCTGGCGACCGATCAGGATGTCGCTGTCGCCATAGGCGCCATAGCCGCCGAGGGCTACCGGGCTAATCGGGCTTGCAGCCTGATTGAAACCGTTGGTGTTGATGATGCCGCCGCCGGCATTCGAGAACAACAGGGCATCATTTCCCTGGTCCAGGTTCTGAACGGCGCCAGCGTAGGCATTGCCCGAAGTGGAAGCATTGGTCGCTTTGGCCTCCGTGGAGCCAAGCTGGAAGACGCTGATCGAGCCGTTGGTGCCAATCCCGAAGCTGGAGTTCAGGATGCCGATCCCGCCCAGGTTGACTGACTGAGAAGCTACGGAAAAGCCAAGCTTGTTCTGCAGAGACGAGGCAATGGTTTGATTGGCATCTAAATCTATTAAATTTCCACTTGAGTCATAAACCAGTTGCCCAGTGAGGTATTGACCTGAGAACGTTCCGACCGATGTGGTTGGGGAATTATCGAGAGAGATAAATAGCGATTCATTACTGGCGTTGGCGCCGGGATTGAAAAAGGCCATGGATTTTGTGGAGGCGTTGTGGTCTTTGATGTTGCGCTGAACTGATGATGCCGTGTGGTTGGAGTTTATCCAGTCAAGGCATCATGTGATCTTGGATTTGGATACAATTAGGCGGGGGGGCTGCGTGATTGCATGAGGATTCTCCTGCGGCCTCGTCTCATCCAATAAAGCTGAGGTCGTCGCTGTTGAAGACGGTGCCGTTGTTGCCGCTGACGATCAGAGTTGTGGTGTCTTTGTATTTCACCTCAAGGGTTTTGGTTCCGATGCCACTGATCACGTACTCGTCCATGGTTCCGCGGAACGACAGTTTGTCTTCGGCGGTGTTGAAATCCCGGATCGTGTTGGTTTCGATCACGCCCTTGGGACGGATCAATGCGTCTGGGGTCATAAAGACGTTGTCTTTGCCGGCTCCGAGCTTGATGATGTCGTTGCCGGCTCCGGGTCGTACCAGGTCATCGCCAGCGTTGGCATTGATCAGGTCGTTGCCGGCATTGCCACGAATGAAGTCATTGCACTGGGACCCGGAGATGCTGTCGTTGCCGCTGCCGCCGGCCAGGTAGTAGGCAAATCCTCCTGCGGGGATCTGGCCGTTGTCGATCACGTTGCCCTGCTCGTCGCGCCGGCCACCGGCGGCTTCCAGGATGGTCTGGCCGGGGCCTTCAAAGTCGCCGCTGACGATCGCATCGAGGTTGACGCGGCAGTCGACGTCGTCTGGATTGCAGTAGGCGTTTTGGAAGTCGTAGACCTTGGGCCCGTCGTCGCAGACGAAGGAGGCCTCCACGATCGCGCCCTGGCCGCTCTCGGCCAAGCCGATCACGGTTGTGGTGCCGGAGACGTTGATGACGTTATTGCAACCGCCGCTGAGGATCTCCTCATCGCAGAAGAAGTAGGTCTGCCCGGTCGTGTCGATCACATAGGACATGGTTGGCTGACAGAGGGGACGCTGCTTGCTTCAAATGGTATCCCCGAATCGAGCACCTGACACAGTGTTTCAAAGACTTAATCTAAAGACCATTGTTCCGTCAGGGTCTACACAATCTCAGGATTTTCTGAATTGCCTTAGTCGCACCTTAAGACTGCAGGTTCGGCTTGTCGGGGAGGGCCAGGCTGTGGTGTAACGCTTCAGCCACGCGCCCTGGGTCCAGTCTCAGGGGCTCCAGGGCTGGTCCTTCGTAAAGTAAATTCTGATACAGCTTTGGTGTCAGCATTTCCTGTTCGCATCGGATCAGGTCCAGCTGCAGGTGTTCCGCCAGGCCGTTAATATATGGGGGACTATAGCGCCTGCTGCACAGCTCCAGCACCCGGCAGCCCTTCCTGGCGAAGAGCAGGTTGGCCAGCCCCGCGCCGTGGGGCATCACCACTAGGGCCGCCGATCTGATCCGCTCGGCCTGCCGCCTCAGGCTCATGCCGGCCGGATCCACAACCTCCACCTCCTGTTCGGGCATGAGCTCCTGGAATCGCGCCAGGGCCTCCGCTTCTCCCCACACGGGTCGACGCCAGCCGCCTGGCCCGCGCCACCACCACAGCACCCGCCCATCCTGCGACGCCACCGGCTGGAGCGTGCGCTGCCACCAGGCCACGCTTGCCGCAGCCGGCACTGCAAAGCGACCGGCGAAATCCGGCACCAGCAGCTCCTCGGCCTGGATGTGGCGGTGGAGGTGGGCATCGATCAGCTGCTCCGGCCGCAGGCCCAGCAGGTCCACCAGGCATTCCCGCACCACCGGTCCGCTGCCGCCGTTGTGCCACACCGTCAGGTCGTGCAGCGATCCCCTGTCTGCCAGTTGCTCCAGGGCCCGCCCCAGCCGGGGCACCGCATCCACCAGCCAGTGGTAGTGATTCTCGGCGGAGAGATCCGCCACCGCCAGCACCCTGCCCCGCAGCTGCAACGGTGGGTCCACCGGCCATGGCTCCAGGCTCTGCGGCGGTTCCGGGCAGGTTGGCCAGGGTTGGGGGTAGCGCCGGCACAACGCAGCCATCCGTTCACCGCTGCCGTTGGCGACCCCCAGCCCATGGGTGAGCTGCCAGGGATTGGCGGGGCTGCGGATCCAGCAGCGTCCGCCGCTGAGGCGATGCACGCCAAAGGCTGGATCGGCCTGCCTCTGGCTCGGTGGATACCAGCGCTGGCTGGTGGGTCCGAGTGGTTCCTGGCGCCAGTCCTGCAGCAGGCGTTCAGCACAGGCCGAACAGTGCGGCCCCAGGCAGCGATCCGGTGGCCCCTGTTCGCGCTCCCAGAACGCCGCTGCGGGCATGGCCGGTGGCGGTGGTTTCTGGGCGTTCGGCCCGGCTGGCGCCGCCAGCTCAGCCGCCGCCGCCAGCTGCTCCAGGGCCCGCGCACCGAGCGGATGGTCGTGTCGCTCCAGCCGGGCCAGGGCCCGCAGGGCCTGCGGCTGCGGTGCGATCGCCAGGCTTTCCTCCAGAATCCGCTGACTGGCGCGGCGGTCCTCCGGCCACACCACCGCCAGCCATTGCCGTAGCAGCCCAGCCAGGTCCTGCGCCAGTTCTGAGTCGCTCGATTCCGGCTCGCCGATCAGCCTGGCGCTCCAGCTCAGCACCTGGGCGCGGAGGTCCCGCAGGGGATCCTCCCCGCTCAGCTGGGTCCGCAGCCGAGGGGGCCACCAGGGGCTGCCGTCCGCCGGTTCGCCCAGCTCCTTCAGCAGATCGGCTCGCAGGCGCCTCACCAGCCGCTCCCCCGGTTCCGGTCGGAGCCACCGCAGCAGCAGCTTGCTCTCGAGGCGCCGCCACACCGGGTCGTGCAGCAGCAGCTCCGGTGTGAAGGTCACGCCCTCCCGCCGGCTGCTCCGCCCTGCGTTCTCCGCCAGGTGCAGCCACGTCCGTGCCGGAGACAGGGGGCTCATCCCCAGGCTGGTGCTCCAGAGTTCCTGGGCCAGGGGGCGATCTCCCCCTGTCCAGGCTTTCCATCCCGCCCAGGCGCGGGTGGTGTAGCGCTGCTCCCGCGCCAGAGCCTGGGCCGCCGGCGTGGTCGGCAGCCTGCGCAACTGGCGGTCCACCACCCACAGCAGGCTGTGGGCCTGGCTCTGCACGTGCCGGCTGGCGCTGCCGGCATGCACCCGATAGCCACAGCCGATCCGGCGCAGCCAGGTGCCCCGCTGACCCGCCAGGGCCAGGCGCAGCAGCAGATCCACATCCTCGGCATGGGCCAGGGCTGGATCGAACCCTCCCACGGCTTCGAGGGCCTGCCGTCTCAGCATCCACGCACTGGGCAACACCGCCTTGTGGCGGAAGGCCTCGGCCGGGCTGAAACCCGCCCCCTCCAGCCAGGGCCGCACCTCCACCAGCGGCCGGCCCGCGGCATCCAGCCGCACCCAGCCGCACAGGCAATGGCTCCACTGCTGCTCGGCCATCAGGAGGGCCCGCTGGTCGGCCAGCCGCCCCGGCAGCATCAGGTCGTCGGCATCGAGAAAGGCCACCAGGGGAGCCTGGCTGGCATGCCAACCCTGGTTTCGCGCCCGGGAGACCCCCACACCGTCCAAGCGCAGCAGCCTCAAGGGCCAGGGGTGGTGGCTCCAGAGCCGTTGCACCAGAGCGGCGGACGCGTCGCTCGAGCCATCATCCACCGCGATCAGTTCAGCCTCCACCCCGCTCTGGCTCTGCAGCGAAGCGAGAGTCTGGGGTAACCAGGCGCTGGCATTCCGGAAGGGAATCACCACGGAGACCTCTGGCCTTGTGCCCATGGCGATGGTGTCCGTTGTGGGCGATTATCGATCAATCTGGCGCCTGCCTCTGCGATGACCACCCCTGCACAGCAGCCCGGCCGCCTGCGAAGGGCCCTGGGGCGGTTGTGGCCACGCCCCCAGGCAGAAGCTCCGGCGCTCGCTCAGTCACCCCTGTTCGAGGGCGCGGCAGGCAACCGCTCCCCAGCCGTGCCGGTGAGCGTGCCCCTGCCGGCCCATGCACCAGAGCACCTGGTGGCGCAGGCTTCCCGCTACTTCGACTACGCCGAGGATCTGAGCCTGCGCGGTGCCCCTGAACTGGCGGCCCCCTTTTACAGGCAGGCCTATGTGCTGTTGCGTGCTTCTGCGCAGAGCGGGCCCTACAGCTCGGACGGCCCGGCCGTCGCGCCCAGGCCTGTGCAGACGATCGCTGCCCAGCCGCAGCCGGCCAACCCGGCCCAGCAGGCTCCTGCGGTGCCCTGGCGTCAACGCCTTGAGGCGCTGCGCCGGCAGCTCAACGCCCAGACGGCTGCCGCCGTGACGCGTGAATTGGATCAGCTCCAGGCCCAGGGCGTGAGTGATCCGGATCTTCACAAGCTCAAGGGTCTGGCGGCCCTGCTGCAACGCGATGACGGCAAGGCCGAGGAGGGGTTCCGCGCCGCTTTGGAGCTGGATTCCAGTCACTACAGCAGCCTGGTGAATCTGGCTGGGATCTTCGTACGCAGCGGCAGGGCGGAGCAGGCGGTTCCACTGCTGCGGAGGTCTTTCGGGCAGATTGCCGCCGATGATCCAGAGGCTGTGCCGGCCCTGAATAATCTTGCTCTGGCCCATCAACAGTTGGGCCAGGCGATGGAGGCGGCCCAGCTGGTGCATCGCATTCATCGGCTCAAGCCCGGTTATCTGCGGCCAGCCCGATTGACGGAGGCTGCCGGCACGTTGGAGCAGATGGGTCAGGACCGTGAGGCGATTGAGCTCCTCACCTGGCTGCAGCAGCAGCAGCAGGCGAGCCCTGCCCTGCTCAGAACCCTGGCGCAGCTGCATGAGCGGCGTGGTGAGTTTGAACAGGCTTCGCTGATCTATCGCCAGGCTCTTGCCGATCCAGGCGAAGTGCCAACGGTTGCCAAGACTCCGTTCAAGCCTGACGATCCGCAACAGGGCGATGCACGAAGGGGTGAATCGCTCAAGCCGGAACTTCGAAATCCTCGGCCAAGCGATCAATCTGGCGTTTGAATTGCTCCAACTGGAGCAGGGCATGGTCGCTTTCCGATAAGCCCTTCAACGCCGGAATCCCGTTGATTCGATCTCCCCAGATGGTCTTCGCGATTTCCAGGCGCTCTCCTTCATCCACACTGGTATGCGTCGCCTGGATCTGCTGGATCAGCTCAGACTCGTTGGCGGTGCAACAGTCTATGGCCCTGATCAACCCGTAACGGGCATGATCCCAGTGGTGAAGATGCCGATGGTTTTGTGCCAGCTCATACCATCCCCAGGCAAAGCTGGGGGCCAGATCACAGCATCGTTGATGGGCTTCGATGGCCTTGCTGTGCTGATCGAGCAGTGTATAACACTTTCCAAGTAAATGATAAGCATATGGAAAGCCAGGCTCGATCTGAATCGCCTGCCTGGCCAAGGCCTCGGCTTCTTTGGTTTCACCACAATGGAAGCAGGCCTGCGCCAACTTGTAATCAATAAACCCAATGATCCTGCTGGCTGGATTCGCATCAACCCGGAAGGAAAGAAAGGCCTGCTTCATCAGGGTCCAATCCGCTCTTGCCTCCAGTTCTTCTGCGACGTGATGCAACTGAGTTGATGTCAAGGGGCGTTGACGAATCAATTCGGCCAAGGCGATGATATTCATCGAGAACTCCGTTGGCTCTTGACTGCGTCTGAAGTCATAGAAAAAGCCTTTATCCTATAGAGTAAATCGACGGCACGATGACATTGTCTGCGGTATTCGGAGTTGATCTGCAGAAGCTGATCCCGTTCAATGCGAAACCGTTCGGATTCCAGCTCAAAGCTCCGGCAGCGCAACGCGGCCAGTTCTGCGCTGTCGATGGCACGGTCACAATCCAAGCGTATGTCTGCAAGTTGTTCAAGCAACCCGTGTGATTGTTGTTCTTTGCGGGCAATCACATCCTGCAATTGCTTGACTTCTTCTATTTTATTCTCCACTTCTTTTGCCTTTTGATCTAGAAGTGACTGGACCCTCTCGAGATCCGCAGTCCGAGTGGTCAGCTGTCCTAGTGTGGTGGCAAGTTGTGCCTGAAGATCTTGTAACTGACTTTCTTCGTGTTTGATACGAGCCTCAAGATCTCTGAAGCCAGCATAAAGTTCTTCTTGCTTGCTGATTTTTTCCACGGCTTGGGCCAGTTGTCCCTGTGCCCTGGCAAGACGCTCTTCCAGAATCTCCGAGCTTTCCCGTTTTCTCCAAGGATTCGAGGAGCGGATTCCCCAGAAATAGGTATCTCCGGGTGAGGCATTAACTTCAAAGCCATAATCAGAAAAGTATTGATTGAGCTGAATGGCGTCAAGTAGATGATGCGGAGTTAAATTCTTGTAGTAATGATTGGTGAAGGGTGAGGATGCTGAGTCTGAGTCAATCGTTCCATGCGCTGGCCTGCCAAAACCGGCAAAGGTTAACAACACAAGTCCACCAGATGATGTGATCCGAATGATCGTTGCAAAAATCTCTTGCCAGCCTGAAGCATGCTCCAAGCATTCGGTCGAGATGACGATTGTTGCCCACTCTGAGGGCAGTTCCAGCAATTCCCCCGGAACAACCAGATCCACCGCTTGACCAGCTCCGATATCAATACCTAGGTACGACTGGCAGCCCTGAAAGCAATCCCTTACTGTGCCGTTGATATCTTGTGATCCTATTTCTACAATCTTGGCATTTTCGATCAGCCCTTGAAATCGTTCACAGGCGCTCAGAATAAAGCGATGCTGTTTTTCATGCGCCATGGCTTGATTGTAGTTGACGAACTTGGCTTGTTGCGAGAGGCATTGAGGATCGGGTAAATGCGATTCTCGTTAGGTTCATGATGATTAGCCAAAGCCCTCCTCATCTCGATAGGAATGAACCACGTCAAAACCCCACTTGGCACAGAATAATGTCCTGTTCTTGGCAATAAGCTCAGATCGCTTGAGATCATCTTTCCCAAAAGACTTCGAGAGTTCATGATGGATGAATACATCATCGCAGATCACGAGGCGATAGCCAGCTTTGCGAGCTCGTACACAGTAGTCATCATCTTCATAGTAGCCAAGGCCAAAGTCTTCATCCAGCAATCCAATATCACGAACGACAGCACGCTTCAACATGACGCAGAAAAACGCTAATGCATCCACTTCTAGCGTCTTTCTGTGCCGAGCGGTTGTGAACTCCTGGCTACGCCACTGCATTTCTTTCATGGTGCCATAGGCAATCTTGATCTTCTGCTCGTTGCCAATGGCATTGGTCACGGGGCCACACAGGCCAATCGATTGGTCAGCGCGAAGGGCTCGCAAAAGCTTGAATAGCCAGTGTGGCGTTACTTGGGTGTCATTATTGAGAATCACGAGATAGTCTGATCGTGCCTGCCCCATGCCACGGTTGCAAGCATGTGCAAAGCCGGAATTTTCTTCGAGTGTGATGACGCTAATGTGAGAATTCTGCTCCTGCAACCTGTTCAAGTAGTGATGCGTTCCATCTTTAGATGCGTCATCGACGATAATCAGCTTGTAGTTCGGGTAGTGTGTATGAGCTTGCAGGCTCTCGATGCATAGCTGTGTGGAATGAATGTTGTTGTGACATGGAATAATGATGGATACTTCGGGGAAAATGCTGTTAAGTGCCTGGTCGTAAAGTTCTTTGCGGTTATTCCAGGTATTCTCTGCGGCAAAATGTCGCCTAGCCGCAACAACCTCATGGGAGCTGTCCTCCTTTGTTGCGTTGATGATTGCTGCCGAGAACTCATCCGCAGTTGCCGCCAGGCGTACCAAAGACTCATCCAGATTCAACGCCTCGATTTCCGGTAGCCTCGTGGAAACAACAGGCTTGCCAGCGGCTAGATATTCATAGATCTTGACAGGATTTGTGGCTTTAATCAAGTCTATCAGCTTGAAGGGAATTATACAAACGTCCGCCAGGAGTAACAGAGCTGTGAGTTTATTGTACGGAATCTCGCCAAGGAAATGGACGTTATCTGGAATTTCTACGGCATCGAGATCGCATCCTTCGGTTGAACCCGCCAGGAGAAATGTATGGTGATTAAGCTGGTTCGCTACATCGGCGACAAGTTTCAAGTCGAACCAGCCAGAAATCGCCCCGTAGTAGCAGACAATGGGAGACGTTGCAGACTGATAGCGTTCAAACAGACTATCAGGCATGGCGGCAGCGGAAAAATAAGCATACTCGCAGCCGTTCCTGATAAGATAGTGATTATTATGTGTGAACTGATTATGCAGAAACTCAGATGTGGTGACAAGCGCATCGCACTGGCTGGCCAGCAGCTTTTCTTCTTCGATCACTTCAAGAGATGTCTCAGGAAAGCCAGCGATATGATCCATGCAGTCGTAGATGATTGGCAGCTCCTGCAGCCCAGTGCGACAGATCTTGTGCCATGACGGATGCATGATGATTGCAATGGCACTTTCTAGCTTGTAGATCTCAATCAGACTCCTCAGTTGCGCCGAGATCCACAGTGCCATGGCATCACTGGGGTGGTTGTAGATGTTATTGAGATCTTGCTCGTTTCCGCTGCCGGAGAAGTGGGGTGGCTTTTTTAGTGTGACTTCAAGGATGTTTTTTCGAACTCTTTTCAGGGAGGGCAGCAATGCCTTGGAATCGCTACCGCTGCTGTGAGTGGCGATGAAGTTTGCATTCACATAATGGATCTGGTAGCCATCCTCTGCCAGTGATGCACTGATCTGTTGCGGTCTTTGGTATCGGTACCCCCAGTCAATAATGGAGAAGACAATCAGCTTGCCTGGCTCTTCGGCCTTTTGCCTTGGAGTTTCCCTTGGCTGATGCTTCTGATCGTCGGGGAGTTCATTGTCGATATCTAAGGGCAATCCCAGTGCTGCTGCGATGCGTTTGACCTTGATTTCCAGTGCAAGAGTGCGCTGTAAGGCCAAGTTGGCCTGATTGAGAGATGCCAGCACATCAAGGCTGCGGCTGGAAAGGTTGCCGCTGCTTGGTGCAGCGGTGCTGGTGGAAGCCTTGACCAGGGTGACGCCGCCAGCCACGGCTTCAATCTCAGCCAAAGACGATGGGAAACTGTTCAGTTCAATCCTGAATGCATAGTCGCTATCCTGCTGACCCAGGATACCGAGATCTTCTCTGGGCTGATTGGCGAGGCCTTCACCAAGCGTGGCCCCCGTTTGTTTGTCTACAATTGTAATTTTCAGCTTCCTGGACGGATCGGAATCATCCAGTGCCCATCCAAACGCCAAGCGACCGACGACCCCGTCGAGGTGGCCGCGTACGTCGTTCACATTTTCCCCCACCGCTGGGCCCGCTTCAGGAATCTGCTGGCCATCCTAGTGCTTGACCAACAGACCATTGTCTCCTGTTGATTGGCTGTGATTCTCTCCTTCTGTTCTGCCTGTATCGTCTGTGCTTCATTGTTGGTCGTTTCATCGCCATCAACCCTCTGGTTCTTGCATACTTGAACCGGAGTTCTCGTTGGCAGCCTGACTATCGTGTCCAGAAAGCGGCGACAGGGGCGCAAGAATCCTTTCCATGATTTCTCCAAGCCATCGAAGCCACTCGAAGAGATGGCCATGGTCAGTTCAGGCAAGCCGGATCCCAGTTTGAGCTCCTACCCGTTTGTCAGTCTCTGCACGGTGACTTACAATCGGGCTGCATTTCTGCCGCTGCTGGAGAAAAGAATTCTCGATCAAACCTATCCCCGTGAACGCATGGAGTGGGTTCTGATCGATGATTCCCCAGCTGGTGTTCCTGATTTCGTGCCCAGCGAGGCAAGCGGTCTTAAGGTTGTCTATCGCCGGCTTGATGAGAAGCTACCACTGGGACAGAAGCGGAATCTCAGTCATACCTTCTGTGAGGGCGAGATCATCGTCTATCTCGACGATGATGATTATTATCCCCCGACTCGTGTCGAACACGCTGTTCGCCGGCTTCTGGACACTGGTTGTTTGGTCGCCGGGTCAACACTGCTGCCGATTCTTTTCCTGCCCGAAAAAGAGTTGTGGCTGGCAGGGCCCTATGGGCAACATCATGCCACGGCTGGAACATTTGCATTCCGTAGGGAGCTGTTGAAGCAAACTGCTTATTCCAATGATGCTTCTCGAGCTGAGGAGCGATTCTTCCTGAAGAATTACTCATTTCCTCTGGCGCAGCTGGATCCTAAACAGACAATCCTCTGCATTGGGCATGATCGCAACACATTTGAGAAGCGCCTGCTGATTCAGAACAAGGGCAATCCCCGCTTTCGCCAGCTGAATCAAGCAGAGGGACCGACGGCTGAGTTGCTTGAGGAAGTCGCGAGCCAGTATGTGACTGTCATGCTGAGTTCTTCCGCTCCAGTGGGGCTCACGATGCAGTCTCCTGTTGAACGTGGGGATTCTGGTGCGATTGTCCAGGCGCTTCCGTCTATTCCGATATTAGGACATGAGAATGGCTTATGCTTTGACAGCAATCTTGTCCATTTCAAGATTGTCATCACTGCCCGCGTTCCTGCGGTGTCGATTGATGGCTGTATTCAGTCACTGCGTCAGCAGAAGCATCATAACTTCAGGGCCATCGTCATTGTTGATCCATCTACGGAGCTGACGCCTGAGCAGATCTCTATCGCGATCGATGGGGATGAGCGATTCAAGGTGTTCATGAGCCCTGTGTCGATGCATTCATCTCTTGAAGCCTTTCTGAAGGGAGTCGAGCTGCTTCAGCCTGGCTGCGATGATGTGATGATCGAGATCGATGGGGTTGACCGGCTACTCGGTGATGATGCTCTTCAGCTGATCAGTCATACGTATCAGCGTCATCAGTGCCTGTTGACTTATGGCAGCTATGTTCGGGCAAGTGACCATCAGGTTGTTGGCAGCGCCTGCCTGGCACGTACCACCTTGGCCCATTCATTTCGCCAGGTTGGTTGGTGTGCGGCCCCGTTGCGCAGTTTCAAGGCCGGCTTGCTGCCGTTCATCGTTCCCTCTGATCTGGGGGATGAGGCTGGGGCGATTGACAAGCAAGCCGATGCATCAGCTTTGTTCCTTCTCTTTCTCGAGTTAGCAGCCGGGCGCATGATCTGGATTCCAGATCCACTGCTCTGGCTCAACGATCTTGGTCCTCTGGAGGGGCGCTTGTCTTCAGAGATCACCGCATCGGTTTCGTTCAGCCGCCTGCGATCGATCCCGCCGTTTGCCCCTGCTCCCTTTCTGTCCTTGGCGACTCCGCCCAGGAGTGGCGTGGCGACTGGCCCTGACCATCAATCTCTCCTGGGCCAAGCCTGGCTTGGCGATGGCAGGGGTGTTCAGGTTTCCGTGATTGTGCCCACCAGGAACAGACCCGCTCACCTGACCACTGTGATTCGGCATTTTCAGGCCCAGACCTGGCCCAATAAGCAGATGCTGATTCTTGATGACAGTGCCACTGCCTGTGCGGAGGCGATCGCTCTGTCACAGGCTGATGCGCGGGTGACCTACTTACATCGACAGAGTCCCCAATCTCTTGGTGAGAAGCTGCGCCAGCTTTGCGACCTTGCATCGGGTGACATTATTGCGCGCTTCGATGACGATGACTATTACGCGCCTGATTACCTGGCTTTTATGGTCGGAGATCTGTTGCAGCATGGCTGTGACTTTGTCTCGTTAAGGAGCTGGTGCTGTTGGCATGCACGTAGTGGTGTGTATGGCTTTTGTAACTCGTCATTGTCTGGCCTGCGCTATTCTCATCTCACGGCAGATGGGATCACTGTCTTGGCGAGAAACTTGACTCGTGAAGAGCTGGACTCGAATGCCTACGGTCATGGTTTCAGTCATGTGTTCTCTCGATCTGCTTTGCTGAAGCTGAGTGGGCTCGATCACTCTCTCCCTGTCGATTCTTCCTTGCTTCGACGATTTGTTGATGTTGGGTGCAAGATCATGTTCTTGGATGATCTTGTCGGGCGTGTCGTGCATGGGGTTCACCCGCACAGCACGTCATCCTGCTTTGCTCAGCATCTCCTCACGCATGACGTGCTTGCTTCATCGACCACACTGCGCCCCTTGCCTCCCACTGCTTTTCCGCCTGCGGGGTCCATCTGAGTGGCCCCTTGGTTGATTCGGAGCTCGGTGGCCTCAGAGCCTGGTCTGGCCAAAGACCTTGCTCCACCTACACTTGAATGGAGTTCAGGAGCGGAGTGCAGGAACGATCCCCTTCCATCTCAGCACTGCAACAGGACCTCGCTCGGATTGATCGGGCCATTGACGAGCAGCAGCAGCGTTGGCTTCAGCGTCAGCGGGATGCCGAGGCCGTCTTTGCGATCGTGGAGGCGCGGCTGAATTCCCTGTCTGCGTCTTTGCCAACTGGACAGGCTCCTAAGCCTGTCCAATCCTCCTGGCCAGAGCAGGCCAGGCAGGAGCCTGCCCCCTTGGCCCTGCCGGAAGGCCTGGATGAGCCGGAGGCCGAGCTGGTGAATTGGCTGGAGCGGCAGGGCACGTCGTCCGCCCACGAGAATCTTCCTGCTGTGTTGGCCCAGTATCCTGCGTTGCGGGATGCTGTGCGCGTGCGTCTTCGCGCCAGGTTGGCCTCAGAAGTTGTGATTGATGCACAGGACTGGTCGCCCATGGCGGCTGAGCTGTGGCAGGGATTGCCGGGTCAGCCACCCCGGGATCCGAACAGCGGCTGGATCGAGGCAGTGCCTCTGGCCCTCCGCTCGATGTTGGAGGAGCGTTGGCTCCATTTGCGTCTGCAACGCTGGTGCGACCTCCATTACGGCGACAGAATCCTGGCCTACTTTCAGGAGAGCAGCGCTGCCCTTGAGAAGGTGGTGTTCAGCATGATTCGAGTGGAGAGCCACGGCACTGCCCTTGAGCTGTACCTGCGCCTGCTGGATGAGGGTGCCTCCTTTCATGACCTGGCTCGGCAGTTCGCAACGGGTGACGAGCGACTCAGCCTGGGAGTGATTGGTCCACGTCGCCTGGCTGGACTGCATCCGGATCTCCAGGCTGCCCTGAGTCGGCTGGCACTCGGTGAGCTGCACGAACCGTTGCGCATCGATGACTGGTTCGTGTTGCTTCGCTTGGAATCCCGCATTCCAGCCCAGTTTGATCAGGACACCCGCCAGCAGTTGCTTCAGGAGATGCTGGATCACGACCTTGACGCGGTGCTGACTGGCCGTCAGCCTCCCTTCGCAGCTCACTTGAAGGCTGTGCAGCCTCAGCGTCTGTTCCCTGAGTCGTGATGACCCGTTCCTCTTCCTCTGCGAGTTCTGACACGTCCGGTTTGCCAGAGGATGCCAGTCCCCTGGAGTTGAAGCAGTTTCTGGTGGGACTCAGGCAGCAGTTCAGGGAACAGGCACGTCAGGATGCTGAGGAACGCCGGCAGCTGGAGGACGGCCTGCAGGCTGCGCAGCGGCAGTTCCAGGAGCTGCAGGACCAGCAGAGCGTGTTGCTCAGTCGCCTCCAGGCGCAGACCCATCGCGTGGGGGAGCTGGAGCAGGCGCTTGCCTCCGCTGAACAGGCGCTTGCCTCGGCGGAGCAGGCGCGCGTTTCGGCTGAGCAGGCGCGTGAGGTTGCAGAGGTGGCTTCGCGGCCTCAGCGGCCTGCCGCTCCAGAACGTCCCCGCGAGCTGGTCACGCCTCCCCGGAGACGGCATCGCACGGGCTGGCCGGTGGATGCCGCATGGGCCAAGGTGTTCATGGGAGCCGTTCTGATCGGCTTCATTGTCGGTCTTGGTGGTCCGTGGATCCAGCGGCGCCTGCAGCAGCAGCAGGCTCTTTCAGGCAGTGCGCCCATCACCAACCAGGAGCAACTGTATCTGCAGGCGATGGAGCCCAGCTGGTTGGAAGTCCGCCGGCTTGATGGAACGATGCTCTTCGCCGGTGAGTTGGAGGGTGAGAAGCAATTCCCCCTTGGCGAGGGTTTGGAGGTCAGTGCGGGACGGCCAGACCTGGTGACAGTGCGTGTGGACAATCAGCCCCCGCGGGTTCTCGGCCGCATTGAAGAGGTCGACTGGCATCGCTTCCAACCCGGTTCCTTAGGAGCAGAGCAGCCTTAGGAGTAGAGCAGCCTTAGGGGGTCGTGCAGCCTGAGTCATCCTGCTGGTCTGTGTTTCAGTTCTTGCCATGCAGGCGTGGCCATGGTGTCAGCGATCACGGCCTCTGCAGGATTCCCCGCTCTGTTCGGGCAGCAGAAAGATGTCGTTGCACCAGATTCCCAGAACTCGCAATGACAGTAAAATGCTAATGCTGCCCAATGACACGATCAGCACACCGAGGCTGCGGCGATGGTTCAGCGTCCATTGCAGCCAGTGGAGAGGCCACAGACCGGGTTGAAGGATTGGCCTGGGCTCTGATTCTTGTGGCGTGATTGATGGTTTGCTGCCTGGCAGGCGCTGTGGTTCGGTCTTGCCATGCAGGTGGTCCGGCTGTCGTGTTGGCATCACCAGCGATCCCTGCACAGCAACGGCAATGCTCACGTCGTCCCCTGTGCCTCGGCTACTCAGCCTGTCGAGGCGCTGGGACAGATCCGATCTCATCGGAGCCCCTGCAGAGGGTCGTTGCAGGCTGGTCACCAGCTCGGTGGCCCAGCTGAGGTAGTCCGTGGTGGCGCCACAGGACTTTCTCACCCCGTCGGTACTGATCATGACGGCGAAGGGTTCCGAATCCGGTTCCAGCCCTGTCATCTGGGTACGGGCTGCCATCGCCTGTGCGGCATCGGCCTGGCAAAGGCTGGCCGTGGATTCTCTCTCCGGATTGGGGGATCTCTCCTCACTCAGCAGCCTGGCGACACCATCGCTGGACACGCGTACCAGATCCCAGTCGCCCAGTCCGGTCACCGCCCACCATTGCGGTGTCAGCACCAGGACAGCGAGGGTGCATCCATAGGGAAGCCTCGAGAATGCTTGAGAGTCCATCGCCTCAGGTTCCAGCGGCTGTGACGTGAGCGGCTGTGTTGTCCCTGCTGGAGCCGGCATGGTCCTCTGCTGTTGTCTCCAGTGCTGCTGAATTGCTGAGGTCCAGTGGCGCTGGATGCGCCTTGGCAGTTCACGGGCCAGCTGTTGCCTGCAGTGCTCCAGATCAGTTCGCACTCCTTCTTGAAGCCTCAGGTCGCCCAGCCATTCGCTCACGGTCAGGGTGGCCACGCGGCAGGCCTGCTTGCTGCCCACGTCACTGAGAAAGTGGCGTGGGTGGCCGTGGCCATCCGCCATGGCCACCACCGTCACGGGAGCTCCATCGCGGCTCCTGCTCAGGACCTGGGCCACGTTGTCCTGGCAATGATGGCCGCGCTGGCGATGGGAGGCACCTGTTCGGCTGATACAGGCCAAGACCTGCCAGCCAGCCAGGGATTCGGAAATCACATCTTGATGCGTCATCGTTGACTTCCTTGCTGGGATGCCGATTGTTGCGCTTTTGATGCAGTTGGCCGCAAGGCACGGATGATCAGTCTGGCTAGTCCCAGGAAAGCCATGATGCCGAGAAGCAGCTGAATCAGTCGACTGCCGTTTGGCATTAGAATACCGATCGCTATTCCTCCGGAAAGGCCAATCACAAGATAGCGAATACGAAGGATTTCAGGACGTTTGGCAAGGGGGGCTCTCGGTGCTGGACCCCTGGCTTGTGTTGGCCACTTCTTGCTGTGGTGGAGTTCATCTTTGTAGGACAAGGTCTCTGGTCTTGCTGTGACTCGCTGCCATTGGTGCTCTTGTCTGGCGGCTTGTTGCGCGTCATAGGCAGCCCTTTGTTCTGTATTCATCAGCTGGGTATAGGCATTGGCAACCTCTCTGAAACGCTTGACTGATTCGGGGCTGTTGCCGTTTCTGTCTGGATGTGAATTCAGAGCTGCTTGCCGATAGGCTCTCTTAATCTCGATGTCGTTGGCCTGTGTTGAAACCCCCAGGATTTCGTAGGGACAGTTCTGGCTTCTTTCGCAGTCGTTCACCAGAAGTTCGATGGTGTCGTCATCCTGGGGGCTGGCACAACGGACCTCAAAATGCAGCCTGCACTCAGGGCATTTCAGGGGGCGCGGCTCGGTGGCTACCACCACACGTAGTTGGCGGCCGCAGCCCGGGCAGGCCAGAAGCCGTGTTGATGCCCGATCCTCGTGATTCACGGCCTTCCGATGTGCTCCAGTGCCATGTCGCCATCGCACGCATGGGGCACTGCCGTGCCCATCAGAAGCCGATCGCACAGGGCGGCGCTCAAGTGGCTGACGGCGCATTCTTGCGGAACCGCGGCTCCACCATCATCTGCAGATCGGCAGTGGCGGGCTGGGGCCGACCGAAGAGATAGCCCTGAAAGTGACGACAGCCCAACTGCCGCAACAGATCCCATTGCTGCTCGGTTTCTACGCCTTCGGCGATCATTCGCAGCCCAAGGGTGTCACAGAGGGCGACGATCGTGCGCACGATTGCTGCATCCTGTGGGTCGAAGGAGAAACGTTCCACATAGCTGCGGTCGATTTTCACTTCCCTCACCGGTAAGTGGCGAAGATAGGTGATTGATGAGAAGCCGGTGCCGAAGTCGTCGAGGGAAAACTCCAGATTGTGCGACCGGAGTTGATGCATGCGCTTTGCCGCGAACTCAAGGTCGGTCAGCACAGTTGCCTCGGTGATCTCCAGGTTGAGCAGGCTTCCTGGGATGCCTGTCTGCCGCAGCAGGGCAATGAGATCGTCCGGGAAGTCTGGATGGAGAAACTCGGTCGGACTGATGTTGACGGCTACCCTGATATTGTTGCTGGGGACCAGTCCCCACCGGCTGATCTGATGGCAAACAGTTTCAAGGCTCCAGCGCCTCAAGGCGTGAATGACACCAGACTCCTCGGCGATCGGAATGAACTCTGAGGGCGAAATGAGGCTTGTGCCCTGATGATCCCAGCGCATCAGAGCTTCCATGCCGCATAGTCTCCCCAATGCATCAACCTGCGCCTGGTAGTTCACCCGTAGTTCGTCGTCAACAAACCCTTGGCGTAGCTTCGATTCAAGTCGACTACGGTTCACGATCCGTTGTTGCATGGCTGGTTCAAACATCTGAACCTGGTTTTGACCCAGTTTCTTGGCTTCAAATAGAGCCACTCCAGCCTGCTGCAACAGGGTCTCAACGCTGAGCTCAGGCTCCGTCATCAGGGCGATGCCGATGCTGACGCTGCTGTGCACCACCCCGATATCGATGTGGTGGCCTCGATTCAGGGACTTGAGGATCATCGCGGCGACCTTCTGGGCTTCGAGTCGTGCCTCTTCCGTCGTGGATGCGAGTCTTTCGAGTACCACGACAAATTCGTCTCCTCCCAGGCGGGCCACGGTGTTGTCATGAGGCACAAGAGCACGCAACTGGCGGCTCACAGCGCAGAGCAGCTGGTCCCCGGCAGCGTGGCCGTAGGTGTCATTGAGGGTCTTGAATCGATCCAGGTCGAGCTTCAGGACCCCGTGACATCGATTCAGGCGAGGATAGGCACTGGCGAGTTGCTGCAATCGGTCTACCAGCAGGCGCCGATTCGGTAGTTGGGTCAGCGTGTCGTAGAAGTCGAGCCGGTGCACGTGCGCCTCGTGACGCTTGCGTTCCGAGAGATCAAGGATGGATCCCGCGAAGTGGCCTGGTTTGCCTTCGCAATCACGCGTGATCTTCCCCCGGGCCAGCACGCTCAGATAGGAACCGTCTTCATGGCGCAGTCTCAACTCTGCCTCGATACTGTCGATCTCGCCCTCCAGGGCTCGTTTCAGCCGTTTCTCGAAGTCATTGCGATCGCCGGGATGGAGGCGGTGGATCCAGAATTCGGAGGTACCGGCAGCCTCCTGTCGGGGATAGCCAAGCATTTCCTGCCAGCGTGCCGATAAGAAGCAGGTGTCGTTGGTCACGTCCCAGTCCCACCAACCGTCATTGGTTCCTTGGAGGACCAGTTCCAGCCGCGTCTCCGAGGCATGCAGCGCCTCCACCTGCGCTTCGATCACCAGGCGGTCGCTTTCCTGATCAAGATGGGCACCGACTTTCTCGGCGATCAGATTCAGCACTTCAAGGGCATCGTCGCTGATGGGCTCGCAGTTGGCGCTGATCATCGCCGGATTCGCTGCCAGGACCACGGCATGGCAGTGACCGTCGCGGCTGAGGCATCGGCAGGCCATTGCCTCCCCCTGCTCGAGGCCCGGCAGGACCATGGAGGATGTCGTCATCCTTGACTGTGATCCCGCCAGCCGTCGTGCCTTGCGGGGACTGAGATGCCGAAGCTGGGCCTCGATCTGTGGGCCAAGTTCGCGCCACCTGTCCTGATCCGGGATGCAACCGCTGCAGGCGAATCTGATGCTCTCCGCCATCTTCTCTTGTGGCAGGATCCACACCGCGCCGATCCCTACATCCAGCACATCGGCCAAGGCCTCGGCCAGGATCGTGATGCTCGGCTGCTGGGGCCCCATGGACAGCAAGACGTCGGACAACCGGTTGAGCCGGGTGAGCTGTTCCACCTGCCTGTCGAGACGGGAACGTACCGATATCAGCTCCTGCTGTAGCCGTGAGTAGGCCGCAGCCAGATCCAGGGTCATGCGGGAGCGGGTTGATAGAGGGCCGCCAGGGCAGTGGTGTAGTTGTGATAGCTGTTGGCTTGCCCCAAACGGGCATATTCTCCAAATCCGTACATGCCGAACCAGGGAGGGACCTGCCCCTGTTGCAGGAAGGGCATCTGCAGGCGATGGATCAGCTCTTCCTTGATCACGCGCTGAAAGAGGCGGCGACCACGGGCCAGGCAATCGGCATGGAATACGGCCAGCAGGTGTCCGTCAGGTGCGGCAGTGGCCATGGCCGCCAGCATCCGGTCCACGTCGTTGAAGATGCGCTCCTCGTCCCGCACGGTGATCCACAGATCGGTGCCTGCGGCACAGTCAGTGGCGTAAAGAAGCCCCCCTTCCGGGGTGTGATGGGTCACCACGCGCAGAATATGGGGATTGCCGTAGTCCCGTGCCAGGTTTTCCGGCAGCAGTTCCGCCAGGGCGCCAATCGGAATCGTGTCAGCTTCGGTCGCGTCGGCAGGCAGGCCAAGGCGTTGCAGGTAGGCCTGCCAGGCTGGCTGACCGTCCAGTTCCAGGATGCGATTGCCCTCCGCCTTGGTGACCCGCAGAGGATTGCCGACTGCCACGAACCCGTGACTGGCCTGGGTGACCACGTGAAGATCGGGATCCCAGAACCCCACAGCGAGGGCCGCATGCTGAAACAGCTCACCATCGACGGCCTGCTGGCTGCTCACCCCCTGCATCTGATCCGAAGACGTGCCGCCGAAGATCACAACCTCCGGGCCGAGCACGGATTCAATTCCGGCGATCAGGCGGTCGTTGGCGATGTCAATGCCGGAGGCCAGCAGATACACCATCCGAACAGGGTGCGGTGCTGCCTGCTGAAGCTCTTGAGCCAGTTCGACTCCCTTGGAGAAGGATGTGGGGCCGAGCAGTCCATCCACGTGGGCGACTCCAAAGCCCTCTCCAGAGATCCCCATCACAGCGATGTCGTGCATCGATTCGCCCGGCCCATCGCGTCCAACAACCCCCGCACAGGATGCTGCCAGGATCCTCGCTTCAGGGCATTGCCGCGCCGCCACCCGACTGAGACTCTCAAGATTGTGCCCTACCACGCCCAGAATCAGGAGCACGGCACAATCCGGTCGATCGGTACCGTAGGCAAGTTCCAGTGCCTCGAGAACGGCCCGCTCGGGATTCACGGCACGAATGTTGCCGGAACGAAACTCGATCATGCGGCTGCCGGCTGGGGCAGAGAACAAGGATCTCAGACTAACGCGGGACCATTGGCAGCCCCACCTGCTGATCACTCCAGGAATCACACGTCCTTCGAGCCAGAGCCGCTGGTATCGACGAAGTGTCAGATTCAGTGATGACATGGGATCCCAACCCGACCCGGGAAGAAGGATCTCTAGAGAATTGCGAAAAGCCGGTGACTGGATTTGAACCTGCGACCTACTGATTACGAATCAGTTGCTCTACCGCTGAGCTACACCGGCAATACCCTCTGAAACTAGCATTCGCCCTAACGTTGTCCCGTTGTGGTGCGTCTCATGGGATCCAGGCAGGACGACTCCCCCTCGCGCGATCTCGATCCCGCCCTGCGCCAACGGTTGCTCACCGAGCTCAGCACTCCGTGGCGCGGGCTGCGACGGGCCTTGTGGTTTGCGCTGCTGGCTTCGGCCAGCCTCGGCCTGGCCACGATGGCTCTCAGGGGCGCCAGTGGTGAGGGGGTGGCCTCAGTCGATCTGTTGATCCAGATCGGGGCCTTCGCGATCTTTGCCACGCTTCTCTGGTTCGATCGCAACCAGGGGGGCTGAAGCGTCGCCCGGAGCGCTGACACCCTGTTCAGCTGTCTCAGGGAGAGACTCTTCTGGGACAGCCTTCTCAGGGACAGCCTGCTCAGAAACAGCTTTCTCGATGGCTTCACCACCAGGTGTTTCCATGGCCGCATCTTCTGTTGCAGCCCCCTCCTCTGGAGACCCTTCCTCTGAAGCTATTTCCGTGGCTGCTGCCGGTGCCGCTGCCACTGGAGCCGCCCCAGAGACGGGCCGGGAGATGGCCAGATCCGGGAGCAACAGCAGCGGCAGGCCGAGGCACAGGCGCCTGTCCTCAAGCTCCACCTGACTGAAGGGTGCTGCGGCCTCGATCGCCGCTGGGCTGCGGCTGAGCAGCCAGAGGCTCTGAAGCACCTGCTGCCATTGCCACAGCATCAATGCCAGCACCGGCATCGTCAGCAGCAGAGCCTGCAGCCGCTGATCAGCATCCAGCAACGCCAGTGGGCCAGCCACCAGGGCGGCGTGACCATCCAGCCACCAGAGCAGAGGCAGGGCCACAACGGCGCCAGCGATCAGGACCCCCCGCAGCAGCGGATGGTCCTGCAGGCGGCTGATCCGCCCCTGCAGATCCCGACGGGCCCGCAGTGGGGCTTGCGCGAGCAGGAGGGAAAAGGCGTCCGGAGGCCGGCGCCAGAGCAGCACCGCCGGCATCAGCACCCCGATGGCCCAGGTGAGCAGACGCTCCAAGGCCGGCCAAGGGCCTGGATCACTGCCCCCGAGCAGCAACAGCACCACGAGCGCTTCCAGGGGCAGGGCGGGAAGGCCGAGGAGCTGCAGCCACAGCAGCGGTTCGCTGCGGGGATTCACGATGATCAGGTGCTGAGGGTTCGGCGCTGGGTGACGAACTTGTAGGCCTCGACCCGGTCGCCTTCCTGCCAGGCGTTGAAGCGATCGCAGCCGATGCCGCATTCGAAGCCGGTGGCCACCTCCTTGACGTCGTCCTTGTTGCGGCGCAGGGAGTCGAGGTCGCCCTCGTACACCTTGTCCTTGCCGCGGTGGACGCGCACCTTGCAGTTGCGCTGCAGCTTGCCGTTGGTGACATAACAGCCGGCCACGGCGCTCTTGCCGATCGTGAACACGGCGCGCACCTCGGCTTCGCCGAGGGATTCCTCGACCAGCTCCGGCTCCAGCAGGCCTTCCATGGCCATCTGGATGTCTTCGAGGAGTTTGTAGATCACCTCGTAGTCGCGCACATCCACGCCGGTGGCATCGGCGGCGCGCTTGGCGCCGGAGGCCATCGAGGTGTTGAAGCCCACGATCACGGCGCCGGAGGCGGCAGCCAGGTCCACATCCGTTTCGGTGATCTCGCCCGGTGCCGAAAGCAGCACCCGCACCTGGACCTCGTCCTGGGGCAGTTGCTCGAGCGATCCGAGGATCGCCTCCACACTGCCCTGCACGTCGGCCTTGAGGATCAGGTTGAGCTCCTTGAGCTCGCCCTCGCTGACCTGCCCCGATATGGACGCCAGGGAGACCCGGCGGGAGGCCATCTGCTGGGCCAGGCGGGTGGCGCGGGCCTCATTCGCCCGATCGCCCACAACGCTGCGGGCGGTCTTCTCATCGGGATAGACCTCGAACTCGTCGCCGGCGGTGGGGACTTCACTGAAGCCCAGGGCCTCCACCGCACAGGAGGGACCCGCCTGCTTCACCCGCTTGCCGGTGTCGTCCACCATGGCGCGCACCTTGCCGAGCACAGGGCCGGCTGCCAGCACGTCGCCGGCCCGCAGGGTGCCGTTCTGGATCAGCAGGGTGGCCACCGGTCCCTTGGCCTTGTCGAGGTGGGCCTCGATCACGGTGCCGCGGGCCATCCGATCCGGGTTGGCCTGGAGGTCTTCCACCTCCGTCACCAACAGGATCATCTCCAGCAACTTGTCGATGTTCTCGCCCTTGATGGCGCTCACCGGCACCATCACGGTGTTGCCACCCCAGTCTTCCGCCACCAGATCCTGGCCGGACAGTTCCTGCTTGACCCGCTCGGGTGATGCGCCTTCCTTGTCGATCTTGTTGATCGCCACCACGATCGGCACCTCGGCCGCGCGGGCGTGGCTGATCGCCTCCAGGGTCTGGGGGCGGACCCCGTCATCGGCGGCCACCACCAGCACGGCCACGTCGGTCACCTTGGTTCCCCGGGCACGCATGGCGGTGAAGGCCTCGTGACCTGGGGTGTCGAGGAAGGTGATGCGGCGGTGCTCGCCGGCGTGAGGAATCTCCACCTGGTACGCACCGATGTGCTGGGTGATGCCACCGGCTTCGCCCGCTGCCACGCGGGTCTTGCGGATGGCATCGAGCAGGCTGGTCTTGCCGTGGTCGACGTGGCCCATCACCGTCACCACGGGAGGGCGGCGGATCAGGTGGGCCAGATCGCTGGCCTCGATCATCTCCACCGTCTTCTTGGCGGCGGCCTCGATGTCGTCTTCCAGCACCGGAACGCCGAATTCCTCGGCCACCGTTTCGATCGTGGAGAGATCCAGCGTCTGGGTGACGGTGGCGCTGATCCCCTTGAAGAAGAGGCTCTTGATGATCTCGGAGCTCTCGACACCGAGCCGGTCGGCCAGTTCCTGCACCGTGAGGTTGCCCTCCGGCACGATCAGCATCTCGGGGCGCTGGGCCTTGGCCTCGCGGGCAGCCCGGAGCTCCATGGCGCGGCGGCGCTGGCGCTGGCGGGTGGTCTCCTTCTTGCGCTTGCGCACGGCCACCGTGGGCTTGGGCGCGGCGGCGACGGCGCTGCGCGGCTTGGCCGGGCGGGCCAGGCTGGCCTGCAGAACCAGCGCTTCCTGTTCGCCGGCGTAGCCGCCGGTTTCGGCGGTGAGTGCATCATCGTTATCGCCGATGATGTGAACCTTCTGCCGCTGTTTCTGCGGCGAGCGGCTGCGCAGGGCCTCGAGTTTGGCGCTGTCGTCCCAGTCGGGGCGGCGGGGCCGGTTGGTGCCGGCCGGCATGCCGGGCCGGAAGGCCGGCCGGCGGGGGGCGTTCGGCGGAGTGGCGGTGGGACGGGCCGGATCAGTGCTGGAGCCGGCCGCCACCTCGCCACGCTCAGGACGGCGTGGTGGTGCTGCGATCGGACGGGCGTTGGGCTTCTGCAACTGCATCAGCTCGCCCGGTGCCATCGGCTTGCGCATGCCGGCCGGCATGCCGGGGCGAGTCACGCCGGTCGCACCGGGGCCAGCTGCATCCCGGCGGATGGGCTTGCCCACCAGCTCGAGGGGGGAGGTGCCGCTGCGATTGCCGGCACCGCGGGTACCGGCCTGGCCGGGCCGAACCGGAGCGGGGGCCGCAGGCCGCTGTGGTGCCCCGGGCCGTGGCCCCGTGGCTGTGGGACGGCTCACCGGTGGCGCCGCCGGACGGCCGCTGCCGGCGGGGGTTGGGGTGGACTGGCCGCTCTGCGGGCGACCCACCAGCTGAGGCTTTCCGGCTGGACGTGCCGGTTGGCCGCCGGGGCTGCGTTGGGGTTGGCCGGGGCGCTGCGGCATCGCAGGCCGCGGTGATGTGGGGCGGACGTTGGCGTCGGGACGCGCCGGTGCTGGCGCCTCGGGTTTCCGGGGTGGCGGAGCGGCAGCAGGCTTGACCGGTGCCGGGGGCTTGACGACGGCGGCAGGACGAACCGGTGCCGGGGGCTTGACGGGGCCAGCCGAGGGCTTACCCGGACCTGGACGGGATGCAGGTTTGGCAGGCATGGTGGCGGGTTTGGCCGCCACCGGAGCCGGCTTGGCAATCACTGGAGCAGGTTTGGCGGCCGGCTTTTCAGGAGCGGCCGGCTTGGTGGCAATGACGGTTGGAGGCGTTGCCGGCCGACTGGGTTTCACCGGCGCTGGGCGACTGGGCGCTGCCGTCTGCGAGGTTGCGGCCGGTTTCGACGGTGCCGACGGCCGCGAGGGCGCAGCGGGCGGCTGGCTCGGGCTGGGAGGAGCGGCGGCCACCGGGCGGGCGGGCGCGGCGGGCTTGCTGGGAGCCACGGCGGGGGGCTGGGGTTGGGTGTCGGCTGCGGCTTTCTTCACGGAAAGAATGGCCTTGGCGGGCGCTGCCGGGGCAGCTGGGGTCGCTCCGGAGCCGTTGCCCTTGATCAGGGTCCGGATGCGGATGGCCTCGTCGTCGCTGATCGAGCTGCTGTGGCTCTTCACGGCGATGGACAATTTTTCGGCGGCATCGAGCACGTCCTTGTTCTCCAGGCCCAGGTCCCGGGACAGCTCATAAATTCTGACTTTGCCGCTGCTGGTCATTCAGGTCTCCAAGGGTCGGGGCCGTCCGGCCGCCAGTCGGGACAACGGGTGCCACCGGGCCGCATCCATGCTGCGGCCACGGTTCATCTTGCCTCAGAGGTGGTCGCGTCGTCGTCGCGCAGACGCTGGTTGAGCGTGGCGATGATGGAATCTGCAACCTGGGTGCGCAGCGCCCGTTGCAGCCGCTTGCGCCGTTTCGCCTCGTCCAGGCAACTGCGGCTGGGGCAGAGGTAGGCCGAGCGGCCCATGCCCCTGTCCAGTCCGATTCCGCCCTGCGCCAGCCGGATCACCCGCCAGAGCTGTTCGCGGTTGAACAGCTCTCCACAGGCCACGCAGCGGCGCAGAACGGGTCGCGCCATCACCGGGTTCCATCCTCGTCGGCTGCGGCGGGTTCAGGGTCGGCCAGGGATTCCGTGTCGCTGGCAGTCGCCTCAGCCGGGACATCGGCTTCAGCCGGCTCTGGTTCAGCCAACTCAGCTTCGCTGCCGTCATCACCCTCCAGCATCTCCTCGTCCTCGGGCAGGGGATAGAGCTCGCGCAGGCGGGCGTCCTCCTCGGCGCGGGCGGCCTGCTCAGCGGCCAGGCGAGCTTCCGCTTCCGATTGAAGAGCTTCCTCTTCCTGACGCAGGGCGATCAGTTCGGCCACCTTCTCGTCTTCGCTGGCCTGGTCGTATTCGGCGGCGTTCTTGATATCGATCTTCCAGCCGGTCAGTCGGGCGGCCAGGCGCACATTCTGCCCTTCGCGGCCGATGGCCAGGCTGAGCTGGTCCGGGGGAACCAGGACATGGGCGTGGCGTCCATCAGGATCCACCAGCCGCACCATGTCCACCCGTGCCGGGCTGAGGGAGTTGGCGAGGTACTGACCCGGATCGGGAGACCAGCGGATCACGTCGATCTTTTCGCCGCGCAGTTCGTTGACCACCTGCTGGATGCGGGAGCCGCGGGCTCCGATGCAGGCTCCGACCGGATCCACCTCGCGTTCGACGCTGTCCACCGCCACCTTGGTGCGGGGACCGACCGATCGGGAAGGGGGGTTGGCCTCGCGGGCCACGGCCACGATCCGTACCGATCCCTCCTGGATCTCAGGGACTTCGTTCTCGAACAGATACACCACCAGACCGGCGTTGGAGCGGCTGACGAACAGCTGCGGGCCACGGCGGGGCACCTCGCTCACCTCCTTGAGAAACACCTTGAAGGTGGCGTTGGCGCGGTAGTTGTCGTTGGGCAGCTGGTCACGGCGGGGCAGTTCCGCCTCCACTTCGGGCCTGCCCAGGCCGCTGCTCACGGCCATGATCACGCTCTGGCGCTCGAAGCGGATCACCCGCGCGGTGAGCACAGGATCCTCCAGATCGGCGAACTCCTCCTGGATCATGCGGCGCTGCTGATCCCGCAGCTTCTGGGCCAGCACCTGCTTGGTGGTGGCGGCGGCCATGCGGCCGAAGTCGTCTTTCTCAGGAGTCACATCCAGGACCACCGTGTCCCCCACCTGGGCGTCCGGGGCCACCTGGCAGACCTCTTCGTAAGCGATCTGATGGTCGTCGCTCTCGACCTCCTCCACGATGATCTTGCTGGCCAGCACCCGGTAGCCCTCCTCATCGAGGTCGAGCGAGACGTCGAAATTGCTGAAGTAGTCCTCTTCGAACGGATCCTCGCTGATACCCAGGTAGAGGGTGCGGCGGTAGCGCTCATAGCCCTTCAGCAGGGCCTCCCTCAGAGCGGCCTCCACCACCTGGGGGGCAAGTTTCTTCTCTTCGCTGATGTCCTCGATCAGGTTGTTCAGACCGGGGAGCAGGACGAGGGCCATGGACGAATCGGTGGTGGATGGGGAAGGGGGAAGACGAACCGGAAGCGCGGGGGCTCAGGCGCTGCCGTCTGGAGTGATCAGGCGGACGCGAATCACAGCGTCGCGGGGGATGCGCACGGTGCGGCCCCGCTGATTGAGGCGTACATCCGTGGCGTCCCGTTCCAGCAACAACCCCTCCAGGCTGGTGCGAAGCCCTTTGGGGTCATGGAAACTGACCTCCACGGGAAAGCCTCGAAAGCTGCGGAAATCCCGATCGTCGTGGAGGTCTTCGCCGATGCCGGGACTGGTGATCTCCAGAACATAGGCCTCGGTCAGCAGCCCGGAGGCCTCGATCGCCTCGCCCAGCGGTCCGCTCAGGCCGGCGCACTCATCGAGGTTGATGTCGGCGCCATCGGATCGCTGCACCACCACCTGCAGGGTGAGGGGGATCCGATGGGTGTGGAGCTGCACCTCACGCACCTCCAGCGCCAGGGTGGAGGCCACTGGGGCGGCGAGCTGCAGCAGATCAGGAATCAGCGGATGGGGCAAGGCTCAGGTCTGCGGGCTTCGGCGTGCATGGCCGCCGGGCCTCGCAGTTCTGGAACTGCCCCGCCACTGCCCTCGCCTGACGGCGCTCGGCGGCAACGGGTCCTGCCCGGCGGGCAGTGCAGCCATTCACCCTAGGGGATTGCTGAGATCGATCTCCGGCGCTTCGGCGTAATAGTCGCTGGCGACAACCTCACCGCGCCGCGTCGCGTCCTGGTTGAGGCACTGGGAGCACTGTTCCGGAGTGCGCAGGTACTGGCAGACCCGGGCCCAGAGTTTGGCGCGGCTGCCGGGTGCTCCCTGGCTGAAATGCACCAGGTCGTTGCCGCCGACCATGCCCTGGATCTCCACCTGGCAGAGCGTGCAGCGCTGACGACTGCCGGGAGGAATGGGAGCCATGGCCGGCGAAAACACTCGCGGCAACTTAAGCCGATCGCGCCGTGATGGGGCGCGGCCGTGCCCATTTGCCACCGAGCCCTGCCGGGTCCGGCAGATTCGGCGGCAGAGTGGATTCCCATTAGCGCTGCGCTGCACGGCTGTGTCCGGGCGCCCCCTCTTGCCTTGCGTGTCCTGCAGCTGAGCGATCCCCATCTGCTGGCCGATCCGGCCGGTTGCTATCGCGCCCGCCAGCCACTGGCACAGTTGCGGCAGGCCCTGGAGCAGACCCTTGGCGCCGGTGGATCGGTCGGCGAGCTCGGCGGGGAGCGTCCTGATGTGCTGCTGATCAGCGGCGATCTCTGCCAGGACGAGAGCTGGGGCGGCTACATCAACCTGCGCGATCAGCTCGGGGCCGTCTGCCCGGGGCCTGGACGGCCCCAGCTGGCCCTGTTGCCGGGCAACCACGATCATCCCCAGCTGCTGCGCGCGGCCCTGGGGCGCCAGGCCTGGATCGCCCCGGCGGAGCTGCGGCTTGCCGGTGCTCGCCTGTTGCTCCTCGACAGCCATTGGCCCGGCCAGCTGGCGGGCCGGCTGGGCCCGCGGCAGCTCGCCTGGTTGCGGGACCGGCTGGCGGTCGGCACTGCCGCCGAACCCCTGCTGGTGGCGCTGCATCACCCACCGGTGCCGATCGGTGATCCCGGTATGGATGCGATCGCCCTGGTCGATGGTCCCGAGCTGCTTGATCTCCTGGCGGACGCCGCAGGTCTGCAGGCTGTGGTGTTCGGCCACATCCACCAGCACTGGCTCGGCCACCTGCCGGGTCGTGCGGCGGTGCCGCTGCTGGGCTGTCCGTCCAGCCTCTGCCCCTTCCCGGCGGTGCAGGCCTGCCCTCAGGGCCGGGCTCAGGACCCGGGTGGCCGGCTGCTCACCCTCTCCCCCACAGGCCTGCGGCAACGGTTGCTGCGCTGGGCGCCGGCGGTGGTGCCTAGCGTCGGCTGATGCTTCCTTCCCACCGTCTGTCCACGCTGGAACGCTCTGTGACGCCCGCTTCGAGTGCGGCGCGTCCCGGTTCGCCTCGATGGGGGCAGCGCCTTCTGGCGGTGCTCCTGCTGCTGGCGGCTCTGCTGCTGCCGCTTGCACCAGCCTGGTCGCTGGAGCCAGCCCCTCTGGCTTCCGAGACCCTGGCGGTTTCAGCTCCCCAGCCGACTCCCCACAGCTTCGTGGCGGAGGCAGCCCGCCGTGTGGCTCCGGCGGTGGTCCGGATCGATACCGAGCGCACCGTGGCGCGCCAGCCCTTTGATCCGGCCCTGCTCGATCCGTTTCTGCGGGAACTGTTCGGAGACCCTGCCGGCAGCATGCGCGAACGGGGCCAGGGCTCCGGCGTGGTGATCGAGGCCTCCCAGGGCCTCGTGCTCACCAATGCCCATGTGGTGGACCAGGTGGATGCGGTGGAGGTCACCCTGGCCAGCGGTCGCCAGCTGGACGCCACCGTGGTGGGTACCGACCCGGTCACGGATCTGGCCCTGGTGCGGATCGCCCGCGGTGCTGGGCTGCAGGCGGCTCCCCTGGGGGATTCCGAGGCCCTCGAGGTGGGCGACTGGGCCATTGCGCTGGGCAGTCCCTATGGCCTGGAGCGCACCGTGACGCTGGGGATCGTCAGCAGCCTGCACCGCGACATCAATAGCCTTGGTTTTGCTGACAAGCGCCTCGATCTGATCCAGACCGACGCGGCCATCAACCCGGGCAATTCCGGCGGCCCGCTGATCAACGCCGCCGGTGAGGTGATCGGCATCAACACGCTGGTGCGTTCCGGACCGGGCGCCGGCCTGGGCTTCGCCATCCCGATCAACCTGGCCAAGCGGGTGTCGGATCAGCTGGCCGGCGGTGGCCGGGTGGTGCACCCCTATCTGGGTCTGCAGCTGGTTCCGCTCACGGCCCGGAGGGCCCGCGAGAACAATCGCGATCCCGATGCCCTGGTGCAGTTGCCCGAACGGGATGGTGCCCTGGTGCAGCGGGTTCTGCCGGACAGTCCGGCGGAGGCGGCCGGCTTGCATCGCGGCGATCTGGTAGTGGCGGCCGGTGAGCAGGCGATCGCCAGCCCCTCGGTGCTGCTGCAGCTGGTCGAACATGCCGCCGTGGGCGAGCCGCTTCCCCTCAAGGTGCTGCGGGGGCAACGGGAGCTTCAGCTCTCGATCCGGCCGGCCGCCCTGCCGACGGCCGGCTGAGGCTCCCGCTTAAGAGTTTGCTGAAAAACCCGGCCATCTCTGCAAGAATGGGCCAGCTGTCCAGCCCAGATGCGAGGTCAACGGGAGCGCAGCGGCTCCCTGTTCTCCTACGTGTCGATTGAGGATCGGATCCCGGCCGGCCATCCGCTGCGGCGGATCCGCAAGCTGGCCGATCAGGCCCTCGATCGCCTCAATCCCACCTTCTGTGATCTGTACGCCGCAGAAGGCCGGCCATCAGTGCCGCCGGAGCAACTGCTGCTGGCCTCGTTGCTGCAGGCGTTCTACGGCATCCGCTCGGAGCGGTTGCTGCTCGAGCAGCTCCACTACAACCTGCTGTTCCGCTGGTTTGTGGGGCTGAGCCCAGATGATCCGATCTGGCATCCCACCACATTCACAAAAAACCGGGAGCGGCTGCTGAACGAGCAGGTGATGGGGAAGTTCCTGGAGAAGCTGATGGGTGCTCCGGAGGTCAAGCCGCTGCTCAGTGACGAGCACTTCTCCGTCGATGGCACCTTGCTGCAGGCCTGGGCCTCCCATGCCTCACTGGAGCGGATCGATGGGCAGGACGATCCGCCGCCACCGCCGTCAGGCCCTGGCGAGGGTTTTGGCGCTCCAAAGCCCGGCAAGAAGCGAGCGAAAGGGGATTTCCGAGGCATCAAGCTCAGCAACAAGACCCACCGCTCCGGCAGTGATCCCGACGCCTTGCTGGCCCGGAAATCCAACGCCCACCCGGCTCAACCGAGCTACCGGGGTCATGTGCTCATGGACAACCGCCATGCCCTGATCGTCGATTGCAAGGTCACGCAAGCCACGGGCACCGGGGAGCGGGATGCCGCCAAAGCCATGGCCGCGGATCGTCCCGGTGCCCACCAGAAAACCATCGGTGCCGACAAGCACTACGACACCAGGGGCTTTGTCGCCGAGATGCGCCGCATCGGCGTGACGCCGCACGTGGTGCAGAACACCGCCCGATCTGGTGGTTCCGCCATCGATGGCCGCACCACCCGCCACGTGGGCTACGCCAAGTCGATCCATGCCCGCCGCGGCATCGAGAAGGTGTTTGGCTGGATCAAACAGTGGGGAGGTCTGCGCCAGTTCAAGCTGCGCGGCACCGAGAAGGTGAGTGCGGTGTTCGGCCTGAATGTGATCGCCTACAACCTGATCCGCCTGGGCAACCTGCTCAAACCGGCGATGGCGGCGGCGTGAACAGGTGGTTGCCCAGAAGTGTGCCCAGACGGCAGTGATCAGGGAGCCCCAAAGGGGCAAAACACACCAAAAGGGGAGCTCTGAGCCGCTGAAACTCTGAAAACCAGACCGAAATGAGCTGCACCAGCTCTCAGGAGGGAAAAACGCTGCTTCTCAGGCGGTTTTTCCGCAAACTCTTAAGGCTGCCGGCAGGTCCATTGCTACGGTCACGGCCCTCCGATTGCACAGGGCATGGCCGATCTGCAGGACCGCATGAAGCAGGCCGTGGCTGAGGCTGCGGTCGAGCAGATCCAGGACGGCATGGTGCTGGGGCTGGGTTCCGGTTCCACCGCAGCCCTGATGATCCGAGCCCTTGGAGCCAAGCTCCAGCAGGGTGAGCTGAAGGACATCGTGGGGGTGACCACGTCGTTCCAGGGCGAGGTGCTGGCGGCGGAACTGGGGATTCCGCTCAGAAGCCTCAATGCGATCGAGCGCATCGATCTGGCGATCGACGGCGCCGACGAGGTGGATCCCTCCTTCCAGCTGATCAAGGGCGGCGGTGCCTGCCACGTGCAGGAGAAACTGGTGGCCCGCCGTGCCGATCGGTTCGTGGTGGTGGTGGATGCCACCAAGTTGGTGGAGACCCTCAACCTGGGTTTTCTGCTGCCGGTGGAGGTGCTGCCCGGTGCCTGGCGACAGGTCCAGGCTGAGCTGATCACGCTGGGGGCCACGGCGGAGTTGCGCATGGCCGTCCGCAAGGCCGGGCCGGTGGTGACCGATCAGGGCAATCTCGTGCTCGATGCGGCGTTTGCCGGCGGGATCACCGATCCGCTCGGCCTGGAGAGGGAGATCAACAACCTGCCTGGCGTGCTGGAGAACGGCCTGTTCGTGAACCTCACCGATCAGGTGCTGGTGGGAGAGATCGTCGATGGCGTGCCCGGTGTCCGGGATCTGGTGAAGCGCTGAAGCCTCGGGCCTGCGGCGGCGCCCAGGGGCTCAGCCCAGTCGCCGCCGCACCGATTCGGCATGGCTATGCAGCCCCTCGCTTTCGGCCAGGGTGATCACCGCCGCGCCCGTGGCCTCCAGCGCTGCCCGGTTGAAGTGAATCAGGCTGGTGTGGCGCAGGAAGGTCTCCACGCTCAGGGCACCGGCGAAGCGGGCGGTGCCGGAGGTGGGCAGGGTGTGGTTGGGACCGGCCAGGTAATCGCCAACGGCTTCGGGGCTCCAGGGGCCCAGGAAGATGGCGCCGGCATGGCGAATGCGCTCGGCGAGAGACTGGGGATCGTCCACCAGCAGCTCCAGGTGTTCCGGAGCGAAGCGATCACTCAGGGCCGCCGCCTCCTCCAGATCGGCGCAGAGCACGATCAGGCCCCACGCTTCCAGGGCGCTGCGGGTGATGGCGGCCCGCGGGTGGCCAGCCAGCTGGGCCTCCAGGGCCGCCGGCATGGCCGCGGCCAGTTCGGCGCTGGTGGTGAGCAGGATCGCGGCAGCCAGGGGGTCGTGTTCGGCCTGGGCCATCAGATCGGCGGCCACCTGATCAGCTCGGGCGGTGTGATCGGCGATCACCAGCACCTCGCTGGGGCCGGCCAGCGAATCGATCGACACCCGCCCGTAGACCGCCTTCTTGGCCAGGGTCACGTAGAGATTGCCCGGGCCGCTGATCACATCCACCCGGGGGATCGTTTCGGTGCCGTAGGCCAGGGCCGCCACGGCCTGGGCGCCGCCGATCCGATACACCTCCCTGACCCCGGCCAGATGGGCGGCGGCAAGCACCGTGGCGTTCGGTTCACCGCCGGGGCCCGGTGGGGTCACCATCACCAGGCGTTCGACGCCGGCAACCCGAGCCGGCACGGCGTTCATCAGCACGGTGCTGGGGTAGGAGGCCCGCCCGCCGGGCACGTACAGCCCTGCCCGCTCGACCGGTCGCCAGCGGCGCCCGAGCTGCTCGCCGTGGGGGCCGGTCACGGCCAGATCCTCTGGCTTCTGGCGCTCGTGGAAAGCGAGGATGCGCTGGTGCGCCAGGGTCAGCGCGTCCTGCAGCTGGCTCGGGCATTCCTGCCAGGCCTGCGCCAGGCGCTCCGGCGCAATCCGCAGCGGGTCGGGGCGGATGCCATCGAAGCGTTCGGTCAGCTCCAGCAGCGCCTGGTCGCCCTGGCGGCGCACCTGCTCGAGGATTTCTTCCACCCGCTGCTGTTCCTGCAGCAGGCGGCTGCCGCTGGTGCGTTCGGCGATCGCCTCCAGCCGCTCCCGCGCCGCCGTCGCATCGTGGAGCACCGTCAGTCGCAACGGACCTTGGGCGCGGTCGGGGGCGGCGGCAGGGGCGGAGGCAACCACGGGGCGGAGGCGCGGAAGACCGGCGCTGCAGAGGTTGTAAGCACGCTAGTGCTCGGCTCGTCGGTGGGGTGATGGGCCGAACGGTAGGATCCTCGTTTGCCGAATCCGCTCCAGTACGCCTGTGGCCAATAACAAGTCGTCGAAGAAGCGCATCGAGATCGCGGAGCGCAACCGCCAGCGGAACCGCACCTACAAGTCGGCTCTGCGGACCCTGATGAAGCGCTGCTTCACCGCCTGCAGCAGCTATGCGCAGGAGCCGGGCGATCAGGCCAAGGACGTGGTTCAGACCAGCATGAACGCCGCCTTCAGCAAGATCGACAAGGCCGTGAAGTGTGGTGTTCTGCACCGCAACACCGGTGCCCATCAGAAGTCGCGCATCAGCGCCGCTGTCAAGAAGGCGATCGAGCCTGCCGCTGCTGTCGGCTGATCCGGCCGTTTCCGGTCGATCACCTCAGTCCCTCTGCAAGGCCCCATGCCGGCGACCCTGGTCGATAGCCATTGCCACATCGTTTTTCGAAACTTCGACGACGACATCGATCTCGTGGCCCAGCGCTGGCGTGACGCCGGAGTTCGGCGCCTGGTCCATGCCTGCGTTGAGCCCTCGGAGATCCCGGCGATCCGTGCCTTGGCGGACCGTTTCCCCGAGCTCCGTTATTCCGTGGGTGTCCATCCTCTGGATACGGAGCACTGGCAGTCCGATACCGCCAGGGTGCTGCGTCAGGCCGCCATCGACGATCCTCGGGTTGTGGCCATCGGCGAACTGGGTCTGGATCTGTTCCGGGTCCGGAATCTCGACGAGCAGCTGGCGGTTCTTGTACCCCAGCTGGACCTGGCGGTGGAGCTCGATCTGCCGGTGATCATCCACTGCCGTGATGCGGCCGAGCCCATGCTCGATCTGTTGCGCGATCGCGCCTCCGATCAGCGTTGCCCCCGTGGGGTGATGCACTGCTGGGGCGGAACCCCTGAAGAGATGGCCGGTTTTCTGGAGCTCGGTCTGTTCATCAGCTTCAGCGGCACGGTCACCTTCCCCAAGGCCGAAGCCACCCATGCCTGCGCTCGGGCGGTGCCCGCCGATCGTTTTCTGGTCGAGACCGATTGTCCGTTCCTGGCCCCCGTGCCAAGGCGAGGCAAGCGGAACGAACCCGCCTTCGTGGCGGCCGTGGCCGCCAGGGTTGCCGAGCTCAGGGGCGAGAGCCTCGAGCAGGTGGCCCAGACCAGCAGTGCCAACGCAGCACGCTTGTTTGGACTTGGGCTTGACAGTGTATGATTTTTTATTGCCTTGGTAGCGGAAGCGCTCCTTTGCCGACGCCTGCAGCCGTGAAGCGAGTCCCGTAAAGAGAGCCGGCAGCGGCGGCCGTTCCTGGACCCAGGAGCGGCTGTTCGCATGTCGGAACTCTCCTGCACTGGCTCACCGGCCTCAGCTGCACCCCAACCCCTCAAGCCCAATCGGTGGCAATCCTCCAGCGGCGTCCACAGCCGTTGCCGTTCCACCGAGCCCATCTTCTACCCCACCGTTCCTGCAGGTCCACCGCATGAGCAGCGCGATCCAGGTCGCCAAGACCGCCACTTATCTCCCTGATCTGGTGGAGGTACAGCGGGCGAGCTTCAAATGGTTCCTGGAGAAGGGGCTGATCGAAGAGCTCGAGAGCTTCTCTCCGATCACCGATTACACCGGCAAGCTGGAGCTTCACTTCATCGGTAGCGAGTACCGACTCAAGCGTCCGCGCCACGACGTCGAGGAGGCCAAGCGCCGCGACGCCACCTTCGCGTCACAGATGTATGTGACCTGCCGCCTGGTCAATAAGGAGACCGGCGAGATCAAGGAGCAGGAGGTGTTCATCGGTGAACTGCCTCTGATGACCGAGCGTGGCACGTTCATCATCAATGGCGCTGAGCGCGTGATCGTCAACCAGATCGTGCGGTCGCCCGGGGTCTATTTCAAGGATGAGCAGGACAAGAACGGCCGCAAGACCTTCAACGCCAGCCTGATCCCCAACCGCGGTGCCTGGCTGAAGTTCGAGACCGACAAGAACGACCTGCTGCACGTGCGTGTCGACAAGACCCGCAAGATCAACGCCCACGTGCTGATGCGTGCCATCGGCCTGTCGGACAACGATGTGCTCGACAAGCTGCGGCACCCGGAGTATTACCAGAAGTCGATCGAGGCGGCCAACGACGAGGGCATCGCCTCGGAAGATCAGGCCCTGCTGGAGCTCTACAAGAAGCTGCGGCCCGGTGAGCCCCCCTCCGTCAGCGGCGGTCAGCAGCTGCTGCACAGCCGTTTCTTCGATCCGAAGCGCTACGACCTCGGCCGGGTCGGTCGCTACAAGATCAACAAGAAACTCCGCCTCACGATTCCTGATGCGACTCGCACCCTCACGCCCGAGGATGTGCTCAGCACGATCGATTACCTGATCAACCTGGAACTTGATGTCGGTGGCGCCAGCCTCGACGACATTGATCACCTCGGCAATCGCCGGGTGCGCTCGGTGGGTGAGCTTCTGCAGAACCAGGTGCGTGTGGGCCTCAACCGCCTGGAGCGGATCATCAAGGAACGCATGACGGTCGGTGAGACCGAATCGCTCACCCCGGCCCAGCTGGTGAACCCCAAGCCGCTGGTGGCGGCGATCAAGGAGTTCTTCGGCTCCAGTCAGCTGAGCCAGTTCATGGATCAGACCAATCCCCTGGCGGAGCTCACCCACAAGCGGCGCATCAGCGCCCTCGGTCCAGGGGGCCTCACCCGGGAGCGGGCCGGTTTCGCCGTACGCGACATTCACCCTTCTCACTACGGCCGCATCTGTCCGATCGAAACGCCGGAAGGCCCGAATGCCGGCCTGATCGGCTCGCTCGCCACCCACGCCCGGGTGAATGAGTACGGCTTCATCGAAACGCCTTTCTGGAAGGTGGAAGAGGGCATCGTGCTCAAGCAGGGCGATCCGATCTACCTCTCCGCCGACCTCGAGGATGAGTGCCGCGTTGCCCCTGGCGATGTTCCGACCGACTCCACCGGTCTGATCACCGCCGAACTGGTACCGGTGCGCTACCGCCAGGACTTTGAAAAGGTGCCTCCCGAGCAGGTGGACTATGTCCAGCTTTCGCCGGTGCAGGTGATTTCGGTCGCCACCTCGTTGATTCCCTTCCTCGAGCACGACGACGCCAACCGTGCCCTGATGGGTTCGAACATGCAACGGCAGGCCGTGCCGCTGCTGCGTCCGGAGCGCCCCTTGGTGGGCACCGGTCTGGAAACGCAGGTGGCTCGCGACTCCGGCATGGTGCCGATCACCAAGGTGAATGGCACGGTTTCGTTCGTGGATGCCACTGCGATCGTTATCCGCGATGAATTCGGTGTGGATCACACCCACTATCTGCAGAAATACCAGCGTTCCAACCAGGACACCTGCCTCAACCAGCGGCCGATTGTGAAGTTGGGCAATCCGGTGATTGCCGGTCAGGTGCTGGCCGATGGATCCGCCTGCGAAGGCGGTGAAATCGCCCTGGGTCAGAATGTGTTGATCGCTTACATGCCCTGGGAGGGATACAACTACGAGGATGCCATCCTGGTGAGTGATCGCCTCGTGCAGGAAGATCTCTACACCTCGGTGCACATCGAGAAGTACGAGATTGAAGCTCGCCAGACCAAGCTCGGTCCCGAGGAAATCACCCGCGAGATTCCCAATGTTGCCGAGGAGAGCCTCGGCAACCTCGATGAGATGGGCATCATCCGCATCGGTGCCTACGTCGAGAGTGGCGACATCCTGGTGGGCAAGGTGACACCCAAGGGCGAATCCGATCAGCCCCCCGAGGAAAAACTGCTGCGCGCCATCTTTGGCGAGAAAGCCCGTGATGTGCGCGACAACTCCCTGCGGGTGCCCAGCACCGAGCGCGGTCGCGTCGTCGATGTGCGCATCTACACCCGGGAGCAGGGTGATGAACTGCCGCCGGGCGCCAACATGGTGGTGCGGGTTTATGTGGCGCAGCGCCGCAAGATCCAGGTGGGCGACAAGATGGCCGGCCGCCACGGCAACAAGGGCATCATCAGCCGCATCCTGCCGCGGGAAGATATGCCCTACCTGCCCGATGGCACGCCGATCGACATCGTGCTCAACCCCCTGGGTGTGCCGAGCCGGATGAACGTTGGTCAGGTGTTCGAGTGCCTGATGGGCTGGGCGGCGTCCCACCTGGAGTCACGGGTGAAGGTGGTGCCCTTTGATGAGATGCACGGCCCCGAGATGTCGAAGCAGACCGTGCAGGCCTTCCTGGAAACGGCGAAGGCGCTTCCAGGCAAGGATTGGGTCTACGACCCTGAGAACCCCGGCAAGATCCAGCTGGTCGATGGCCGCACCGGCGAGCCGTTTGATCAGCCGGTCACGGTGGGCTTCGCCCATATTCTCAAGCTGGTCCACCTGGTCGACGACAAGATCCACGCCCGTTCGACCGGCCCTTACTCCCTGGTGACCCAGCAGCCCCTGGGCGGCAAGGCGCAGCAGGGTGGCCAGCGCCTTGGCGAGATGGAGGTCTGGGCCCTGGAGGCCTACGGCGCCGCCTACACCCTGCAGGAACTGCTCACTGTCAAGTCCGACGACATGCAGGGCCGCAACGAGGCCCTCAACGCCATCGTCAAGGGCAAGCCGATCCCCCGGCCTGGCACGCCCGAGTCGTTCAAGGTGCTGATGCGCGAACTCCAGTCCCTGGGGCTCGACATCGCCGTCTACACCGATGCCGGTGAGGAGGTGGATCTGATGCAGGACGTCAATCCACGCCGCAGCACCCCCAGCCGTCCCACCTACGAATCCCTCGGCGTCGCGGACTACGACGACGACTGATCGCTGATCCGTTCCGTTCCCTTCGACCTCCGCGCGCTCCAAGCCCATGTCCAACAGCAACCTCCGCACCGAGAATCACTTCGACTACGTCAAGATCACGCTCGCTTCCCCCGAGCGGATCATGCAGTGGGGGCAGCGCACGCTGCCCAACGGTCAGGTGGTGGGTGAGGTGACCAAGCCGGAAACGATCAACTACCGCACGCTCAAGCCGGAGATGGACGGCTTGTTCTGCGAGAAGATCTTCGGCCCGTCGAAGGACTGGGAGTGTCACTGCGGCAAGTACAAGCGCGTGCGGCACCGCGGCATCGTCTGCGAGCGTTGCGGTGTCGAGGTGACCGAGAGCCGCGTGCGGCGTCATCGCATGGGCTTCATCAAGCTGGCGGCCCCCGTCTCGCATGTGTGGTATTTGAAGGGAATCCCCAGCTACGTGGCGATTCTGCTCGACATGCCCCTGCGGGATGTGGAGCAGATCGTCTACTTCAACTGCTACGTGGTGCTCGACAAGGGCGATCACAAGGATCTCACCTACAAGCAGTTACTCACCGAGGATGAGTGGCTTGAAATCGAAGATCAGATTTACGCCGAGGATTCGGAGATCGAGAATGAGCCCCAGGTGGGGATCGGCGCCGAGGCCCTCAAGCAGCTGCTCGAAGACCTTGATCTGCCCGTGATCGCTGAGCAGCTGCGCGAGGATATCGCCGCCAGCAAGGGTCAGAAGCGGGCCAAACTGATCAAGCGTCTGCGCGTGATCGACAACTTCATCGCCACCGGTGCCAAGCCCGACTGGATGGTGCTGGATGTGATCCCAGTGATCCCGCCCGATCTGCGTCCGATGGTGCAGCTCGATGGGGGTCGCTTTGCTACCTCCGACCTGAACGATCTCTATCGTCGCGTCATCAACCGCAACAACCGGTTAGGCCGTCTGCAGGAGATCCTTGCTCCTGAGATCATCGTCCGCAATGAAAAGCGGATGCTGCAGGAAGCCGTTGATGTTCTGATCGATAACGGCCGCCGAGGCCGCACCGTGGTGGGGGCCAACAACCGTGCCCTGAAGTCGCTGAGCGACATCATCGAGGGCAAGCAGGGCCGTTTCCGTCAGAACCTGCTCGGCAAGCGGGTCGACTACTCCGGTCGTTCCGTGATCGTGGTGGGCCCCAAGCTCAAGATGCACCAGTGTGGTCTGCCCAAGGAGATGGCGATCGAGCTGTTTCAGCCGTTCGTGATCCATCGCCTGATCCGTCAGAACATCGTCAACAACATCAAGGCTGCCAAGAAGCTGATTGCGCGCGCCGATGATGAGGTGATGCAGGTGCTTCAGGAGGTGATCGAAGGCCATCCGATCCTGCTCAACCGGGCCCCGACCCTGCACCGCCTCGGCATTCAGGCGTTCGAGCCGAAGCTGGTCGATGGGCGTGCGATTCAGTTGCACCCGCTGGTCTGCCCCGCCTTCAACGCCGACTTTGATGGTGACCAGATGGCTGTGCACGTGCCCCTGGCGATTGAGGCCCAGACGGAAGCTCGCATGTTGATGCTGGCCAGCAACAACATCCTCTCGCCGGCCACGGGTGAGCCGATCATCACCCCCTCCCAGGACATGGTGCTCGGCGCCTACTACCTCACGGCCGTCAAGCCCGACTACGACAAGCCTGCGTTTGGCGATCGCCGCCGCAGCTTCGCCAGCCTCGACGATGTGATTGCCGCTTTTGAGGAGAAGCACCTCACCCTGCATGACTGGGTTTGGGTGCGGTTCTCCGGTGAGGTGGAGAGCGACGACGAGGAGAGCGCTCCCTTGCAGGAGGAGACCCTCAGCGACGGGACCCGCATCGAGCAGTGGAAGTATCGCCGCGATCGTTTCGATGAAGACGGCGCCTTGATCAGCCGCTATCTGCTCACCACGGTGGGTCGTGTTGTGATCAATCACACCATCATCGACGCGGTGGCTGCCGCCTGAGTTTCGGCAGAGCAGAACAGTCTTTCTTTCTCTTTTCGTTTTTCTCCAGCGCGCGCTGCCATGACCGCCACCTCGTCCAAATCCAGCAAATCCAAGGCCAAAGCCGCTGCGGTTGTTGAGCCCACCCTCACAGCCGAGGGCCGCAACGCGCCGCTGAGCAAGATGGCGCCGCCGTTCCGCAACCGCGTGATCGACAAGAAGGCCCTCCGCAACCTGGTGGCCTGGGCCTACAAGAACCATGGCACCGCCGCTACGGCGGCTATGGCCGACGAGCTCAAGGACCTTGGTTTCCACTACGCCACCCAGGCCGCCGTGTCGATCTCGGTCGACGACCTGCAGGTTCCGGACGACAAGCCGCAGCTGCTGCGAGAGGCAGAGCAGCAGATCACCGAAACAGAGGAGCGCTATCGCCTGGGTGAGATCACCGAGGTGGAGCGTCACACCAAGGTGATCGACACCTGGACCGAAACCAACGAGCGTCTCGTCAACTCCGTGAAGCGGAACTTCGATGAGAATCATCCGCTCAATTCGGTGTGGATGATGGCCAACTCCGGCGCCCGGGGCAACATGTCCCAGGTGCGTCAGTTGGTCGGCATGCGCGGCCTGATGGCCAACCCCCAGGGGGAGATCATCGACCTGCCGATCCGCACCAACTTCCGTGAGGGGCTCACGGTCACCGAATATGTGATCTCCTCCTACGGAGCCCGCAAGGGTCTGGTGGATACGGCCCTGCGTACCGCAGACTCCGGTTACCTCACCCGCCGTCTGGTGGATGTGGCCCAGGATGTGATCGTCCGGGAGGACGATTGCGGCACCACCCGCGGGATCGTGATTGAGGCCGATGAGAAGGGCCGCTTCGGTTCCAAGCTCACCGGTCGCCTCGCGGGTGAACCGGTGGTTGACGCCAATGGTGAGATTCTGGTGGACCGCGATGGAGAAATCGATCCTCCGACCTCCAAGCGGATTGAGGCCGCTGGGGTGCGCTCCGTGGTGGTGCGATCGCCGCTCACCTGTGAAGCGTCACGTTCTGTCTGCCGCAAGTGCTATGGCTGGGCCCTGGCGCACAACGAACTTGTCGACCTGGGTGAGGCCGTCGGCATCATCGCGGCCCAGTCGATCGGTGAGCCGGGCACCCAGCTCACGATGCGGACATTCCACACCGGTGGTGTGTCCACCGCTGAAACCGGTGTGGTGCGCTCTTTGGTCGAGGGTGTGGTTGAGTTCGGATCCAAGGCGCGCGTGCGTGGTTTCCGCACGCCCCACGGCGTCGAAGCGCAGATTGCCGAAACCGATTTCACCCTGACGGTGAAACCGACGGGCAAGGGCAAAGTCCAGAAGCTGGACATCAGCAGCGGTTCGCTGCTGTTCGTTGCCGATGGCGCCGTCACCCCCGCCGACACGATGCTGGCCCAGATCTCATCCGGTGCCACCACCAAAAAGAGCGTTGAAAAGGCCACCAAGGATGTGATCTGCGACCTGGCCGGCCAGGTGCGTTACGAGGATGTGATTCAGCCCAAGGAGGTCACTGACCGCCAGGGGAACATCACCCTCAAGGCCACCCGCCTGGGTCGGCTCTGGGTGTTCAGTGGTGATGTCTATAACCTTCCTCCCAATGCCCAGCCGGTGGTTCAGGGTGTCAAGCCGGTGGTGACAGGTGAGGTGCTGGCGGAGAGTCGTCTGGTCAGTGAGTACGGCGGCGCCGTGCGGCTGCGGGAGTCGGCTGGAGATTCCCGTGAAGTGCAGATTGTGACGGCCAGCCTCACCCTGCGCGACTGCAAGCTGGTTGGTGAGTCCAACCACTCGGGTGAAACCTGGTATCTCGATGGCAAGGACAACAGCCGCTATCTGCTCAAGACAGCTCCCGGCAGCAAGATCGGTGCCGGTGAGGTGATCGCCGAGCTGGCGGATGACCGATTCCGCACCCAGACCGGCGGCTTGGTGAAGTATGCCCCCGGCCTGTCGATCAAGAAGGCTCGCAGTGCCAAGAACGGCTATGAGGTGAGCAAGGGTGGCACGCTGCTGTGGATCCCGCAGGAGACCCATGAAATCAACAAAGACATCTCCTTGTTGATGATTGAAGACGGCCAGTGGATCGAAGCTGGAACGGAGGTGGTCAAGGACATCTTCAGCCAGACCGCCGGCATTGTGACGGTGACGCAGAAGAACGACATTCTGCGGGAGATCATTGTTCGCTCCGGCACCCTGCATCTGGTGTCCGACAGCAAAGTGCTCAGCCGTTTCGGCGAGGGCAAACTGGTCAATCCTGGCGAAGAGATTGCACCGTCCCTCAAGGCCGAGGCCATGGTGTTTGTCGAGACGGTCGATACGCCTGAGGGTGGCGCCCTGCTGCTTCGTCCGGTGGAGGAATACACCATCCCTGATGAGGCCCATCTGCCCGATCTTGGCTCGGTCAAGCAGAGTGGTGGTCCCTCCCTGGGGCTCAAGGCCACGCAACGTCTCACCTTCAAGGATGGTGAGTTGATCAAGAGCGTCGAGGGTGTGGAGTTGCTGCGCACCCAGCTGATTCTCGACACCTTCGACACGACACCCCAGATGACGGTGGACGTGGAGGTTGTGCCCGACAAACGGGCCAAGACGATCGAACGGCTGCAGCTGGTGATTCTCGAATCCCTGCTGGTCCGCCGCGATACCCTGTCAGATGCCAGCCATGGCTCCACCCACACTGAGCTGCAGGTGCAGGACGGCGATTCTGTCAAGAGCGGGGATGTGGTGGCAACCACCCAGATCCTCTGCAAGTACGACGGCGTGGTCCAGCTGCCTGAACTGCAGGCTGACGAGCCGGTGCGTCGCTTGATTGTGGAGCGCGAAGGCGACACCCATTCCATCCCCCTCGGGTCCGCTGCTCCCCTGGTGGCCATTGGACAGCGGGTTGTGGATGGCGATGTTCTGGCTGAGGGCCTCGTTGCTCCCTGCTGCGGCCAGGTGGAGGAGATCGAGGGCGGCGTTGTGACGATCCGTCTGGGGCGTCCCTACATGGTCTCGCCCGATTCGGTGCTGCACGTGCGTGACGGTGAGCTGGTGCAGCGTGGGGACGGCCTTGCCCTGCTGGTGTTCGAACGTCAGAAGACCGGCGACATCGTGCAGGGTCTGCCGCGGATCGAAGAATTGCTCGAGGCGCGCCGCCCGCGGGATTCCGCCGTGCTCTGCCGCAAGAACGGCACGGTTCAGATCAAGCAGGGTGACGACGATGATTCGATCACGGTGTCGGTGATCGAGGCCGATGACGCCATCACCGAGTACCCGATCCTGCTGGGCCGCAACGTGATGGTCAGCGACGGCCAGCAGGTGACGGCCGGTGAGCTGCTCACCGATGGTCCGATCAACCCCCACGAGCTGCTGGAGTGCTTCTTCGAAGATCGCCGCAGCCGCAAACCCACCATGGAGGCGGCTCAGGAGGCGATCTCACAACTGCAATACCGCATGGTGCAGGAAGTGCAGAACGTCTACAAGAGCCAGGGCGTCTCGATCGATGACAAGCACATCGAGGTGATCGTGCGGCAGATGACCAGCAAGGTGCGGATCGAGGACGCGGGCGATACCACTCTGCTGCCCGGCGAACTGATCGAGTTGCGTCAGGTGGAGCAGGTCAATTCGGCCATGGCGATCACCGGTGGTGCTCCTTCCGAGTTCACACCGGTGCTGCTGGGGATCACCAAGGCCTCGCTCAACACCGACAGCTTCATCTCGGCGGCCTCCTTCCAGGAAACCACCCGGGTGCTGACCGAGGCGGCGATCGAGGGCAAGAGCGACTGGCTGCGGGGACTCAAGGAGAACGTGATTATCGGTCGCCTGATCCCTGCGGGCACCGGCTTCGGCGGCTTCGAAGAGGAGCTGCGCGCTGAGGCGGGCCCCCATCCCGACATCCTCGAGGAGGAGAACGCCAGCTACCGCCGCATGCAGAACCTCCGCCCCGATTACACGGTGGAACTCCCCTCACCGGCCAGTTCCACCGCGGTGCTCGACGATCCCTCCGATGCGGATCTCGAAGCCACCCGCAGCCGTCATGGCATCGAGGGCAGCAGTTATGCCGCCTTCACGCGCCCCGGGGCAGACGATGGCCTGCAGGAGGAGTTGATCCCTGACCCCGATGCCGTCGAGGGTCTGCAGGAGGAGGGGTTGCTGAGCGACGATTGAGGTCTGGATCCGGCGTCGATCTTCCGCACCCCCTGCGGTCGGCGCCGGACTGCCGTTCTGACGTTCTGCTGCTTTCGCCATGACCGCCACCGCCACTCCGGTTCCCCAGCGTCGATTGCCGCGCTTCGGCTTTCACACCCATAACGAGAGGCTGCATGGCCGCCTCGCCATGCTCGGTTTCATGGCATTGCTGGGTGTGGAATGGTTTCTGGGGCATGGGCTGCTGGTGACCCCCTGATGGTGAGCTCGGCGGCTGTGCCTCTGCTGGGGATGGGGCTGGCGGAGCTGGAGTCGTGGGCGCAATCCCAGGGCCAGCCAGCCTTTCGTGGCCGGCAGCTGCACGACTGGATCTATGCCAAAGGAGCCCGGCGTCTCTCGGATGTCTCGGCGCTGCCGAAGGCCTGGCGCGACAGCCTGGCCGCCGTGCCACCAGAGGGTTCCTCTGACTGGATCGGTCGCTCCAGCGAGCTGCACCGCAGCGTCGCCCGCGACGGCACCACCAAATTGCTGCTGGGCACCGCCGACGGCCTCAGCCTGGAAGCCGTTGGAATTCCGGCGGAGGGGCGCCTCACGGTGTGTGTCAGCAGCCAGGTGGGCTGCCCGATGGCCTGCCGCTTCTGCGCCACGGGAAAGGGCGGCCTGCAACGCTCCCTGGCCGTGCACGAGATCGTGGATCAGGTGCTGAGTGTGCGCCAGGCGATGGATCTGCGCCCCAGCCATGTGGTGTTCATGGGCATGGGCGAACCGCTGCTCAACACGGACGCTGTGCTGGCGGCCATCGATTGTCTCTGCCGCGATCTGGGCATGGCCCAGCGTCAGATCACCGTGAGCACGGTGGGTGTGCCGCGCACGCTGCCGACTCTGGCCGAACGGGCTCTGGAGCGCCTGGGCCGGGCCCAGTTCACCTTGGCCGTGAGCCTGCATGCACCGGATCAGCGGCTGCGGGAGGAGTTGATCCCCACCGCCCATGCCTACCCGATCGAGACGTTGCTGGAGGATTGCCGCCGCTACGTGGCGATCACCGGCCGGCGGGTGAGTTTCGAATACATCCTGCTCGGTGGTCTCAACGATCACCCCCGTCAGGCGGCGGCCCTGGCCCAGCGGCTGCGGGGGTTCCAGAGCCACGTGAATCTGATTCCCTACAACCCGATTGCGGAGGAGGAATTTCAGCGCCCCAGCTCTGAGCGGGTGGAGGCCTTCCGGCGCGCGTTGCAGGAGCGGCATGTGGCCGTGAGTGTGCGGGCCAGCCGAGGCCTGGATCAGGATGCGGCCTGCGGGCAGCTGCGCCGACGCCTCACGCCGGCCTGAAGGCCAACAGCCTGTCCAGACCGGTCAGGTGGGATCCTTGGCCGGATCGAAGGCACCGCGGGCTTCCGCTTCGTTCCAGGGTGCCAGGCGCGCCAGCAGCAGAAAGGCCGGCACGGCCGCCGCCACCGTGAACAGGAAGAATCCGGGCCAGCCCACCCGCTCCGCCACCACGCCCGCCGGTGCCGAGAGGATCGAGCGGCTCATGGCATAGACGCCTGAAAGCAAGGCGTACTGGGTGGCGGAAAAGCGCGGATTGCAGAGGCTCATCAGCAGAGCCACGAACACGGCGCCCACCATGCCGCCGCTGACGTTCTCCAGGCTCACCGCCGCGATCAGTCCGGCGAAGCCGCCGCCGAAGCGCGCCAGGGCCCAGTAGCTGAGGTTGCCCAGGGCTCCGGCCAGGGCGAACAGCCACAGGGAGCGGTTCATGCCCAGCCAGGCGAACAGGGCCCCGCCCAGCACCGTGCCCACGATGGTGGCGCCGATCGCCCAGCCGCCTTGCACCAGGCCGATCTCCGCCTCGCTGAAGCCCCGCAGCTGCAGAAAGGGAATCGCCATGGCGCTCAGCAGGCCATCGGGCCAGCGGTAGAGCAGCACCAGCAGCAGCAGTTGCCAGGTGCGGCTTGGTCCGGCCCGGCGCACGAACTCCCGCGCCGGGCCCAGCACGGCCTGGCGCAGGCTGGTCACGGCATGATCCACCGGTCTGAGCTTCGGTGCCGTGAGCGTGAACGGAATCACCGCCCCCACCAGTGCGGCGGCGGCCAGGAACGCGGCGGGCCAGCCGTAGCGGCCTGCCAGCAGAAACCCTCCGGCGCCGATGGCCAGCATGGCGGCCCGGTAGCCCAAAGCCGCTGCGGCAGCGCCCGGCCCGCGCTCGTGTTCCGGCAGCAGGTCAGTGCGGTAGGCATCCACGGCAATGTCCTGGGTGGCGCTGCAGATCGCCAGTACCAGCGCTGCGATGCCGATGGCCGTGAGGCTGGCCGGGTCGGTGCTGGGCCGCAGCAGCGCCATGGCGGCGATCACCGCCACAAGCATCACCTGCATCAGCAGCAGCCAGCCCCGCCGCCGGTCGGGCCAGGGGATCGGCCAGCGGTCGAGCAGGGGCGCCCAGAACAGCTTCAGCGTGTACGGCAGTTCCGCCAGCGGAATCAGGCCGATCAGCGCCAGGGGGACGCCGCTGGCGGTGAGCCAGCCCTGCAGCAGCTTGCTGCCCACCATCAACGGGGCGCCGCTGGCCACACCCTCGGCGCTCACGGCCACGAGGCGGCGGACGGTGCCGTCTGTCTCTCGGTGCTGCGCGGGGCCAGGGGTCGCTGCCGGCTCAGACGCCATCCGTTCAGACGCCATCAGTGCGGGGCGAGTGGGCGAACCCTAGGGGCAGCCTTCGGGTGTGCCGCCACCAAGGCCCGTCACCCTGGGCCGTCACAATGGGATGCAAAGTCTGGATTCCGTGCAATTTTTTCGCTCTACCCTGCTGCCGGCGGCGATCGTGCTGCTCTTCGGCCTGGCCCTGGTCGCGGTGAGTGCGCGCATCTGGTTGCCCGGGGACATGGCGGCCCCGGCTCCGCTCCTCTGATCTCCTCGCCGACGGGACCGCCGCCATGAGCGAAGACCATCAGCCCTCCGATCCGCGTGATCCTCAGGCCGAGCCTGGCGCCACGCCCCCCCAGTGGCTCAGTCCGCCCGAGCTGGCCCTTGATCCGGATGTGCTGGCCCGCGAGCTCGCGGAGGAACTGCTCGGTGACCCGCTCGATGAGCTCGACAGCCTCGGGCCGGAATCGTTCGATGTGGCGGCCGAATGCGATGCCGGTCTGGAGCTGCTGCAGGGCAGCCACGACCAGCGCATGCAGGGTCTGCGGATCTTCTGTGAGCATCGCGATCCGCGCTCCAACCCCCTGCTGCTGCCTCTGCTGGGTGCCAGCTGCCCGATCGTGCGCATGAGTGCGGTCTATGCCCTCGGGCGCAATCCCCATCCTCTGGCCGTGGAGCCCCTGCTGGGTCTGCTCTCCGGCGACGACAACGGCTATGTCCGCAAGGCGGTGGCCTGGAGTCTGGGCAATTACCCCGAGGCGCCGATTCTCAATCCCCTGATCCGAGCCCTGCAGGTGGACGTGGCGGCGGTGCGGCTCTGGGCGGCCAGTTCCCTGGCGGACGCGGGCAGCACAGGGCCAGCCAAGGCCGATCCCGCGGCGGCCCAGCTACTGCAGAGCCTGCGGATCGACAGTGAACCCGCCGTGCGCAGCAACAGCGCCTGGGCCCTGGGTCGCCTCTATCCGGAACTGGTGGAACCCCGCCAGCAGGACGTGGTGCAGACCCTGCTGCACACCATGCTCGAAGACGGTGAATCGAGCGTGCGGGACGAGGCGCGGATCGCCCTCGAGCAGTTGGAGCAGCCGGATGTGCTGGAACGGCTGCAGACCCTGGTGGAGGAGGGCCTGCTCAGCTGAGCGGAATCACCGCTAACATCCAGCAACCCTTTTGGATCTGGGATGGCACAACGGACCATCCGTTTCCGCATCCGGCCCGATGGTCGGGTCGAGGAGACGGTGGAAGGAATCCAGGGTGAAGGCTGCCAGCAACTCACCGAGCGGATCGAGGCGCGCCTCGGTTCGGTGCAGCAGCGCCGCCCCACGGCTGAGGCCTTTCAGTCCGGGGTCTCCCAGGGGGCCATCGCCAGCCAGTCCCAGTCCCTCGAACAGCTCGGCTCCACCTCCGCCTGATCTGCGTTCAGCTCAACCATGTCTCACTTCAGCACTGTCAAAACCGAGCTGCGCGACCGCCAGGCGCTGGTGGCTGCCCTCACCGATCTGGGCCATGCCCCGGCCGAGGGCGAGCGGCCGGTCCGTGGCTATCGCGGCCAGACCGTGACGGCCGATCTGGCCGTGTCCCAGAGCAGTGGTGCTGATATCGGCTTCCGCTGGAATGCTGAGGCCGGCAGCTATGAACTGGTGACGGATCTGGATCTCTGGAAGCAGCCGATTCCGGTGGAGCGCTTCCTCGCTCAGTTGCAGCAGCGCTATGCCCTGCGCAGCATCCTGGCCGCCACCGCTGAAGAGGGGTTCCAGGTGAGTGAGCAGACCAGTCAGGTCGATGGTTCCATCGAGCTGGTCGTGACCCGTTGGGACGGGTGAGCGACCCGGCTCTCGCCTTCCGCACCGCTTCCACAGAGGTCGACGCCCCCAGTGGCCTTGAGCCGGTGTTGGGTGGTGCTCTGCGCCAGCAGGCGGTGTGGGTCGATGAAGCGGTCTGCATCGGCTGCCGCTACTGCACCCACGTGGCCACCAACACCTTCGTGGTGGAACCCAACTGGGGCCGTTCCCGTGCCATTCGCCAGGACGGCGACAGCACCGAACGGATTCAGGAGGCGATCGAGACCTGTCCGGTGGATTGCATTCACTGGGTGGCCTACGAACGGTTGCCGGCCCTGGAAGCCGAGCTTGAGCAGCAGGACATTCAGCCCCTGGGGCTTCCCTCCTCCTCCCGGCTGAAGCGGACCCTGCCGCGCCGCCTTTCCTCGCTTGGCTGACATCAACCGTCTGGGCTCCTCGCCTGACCTGCCGTCTCTTTGAGCGTCTTCTCCCCGATCCCCAGCCGCCGTTTCGGCCGCACCGAGCTGGCGATGCCGGTGCTGTCGCTGGGGGGGATGCGCTTCCAGCAGAGCTGGAGCGATCTACCGGCCGATGCGATCACCGCGGCCAGCCAGGCCAATCTGCGCGCCACCCTGGAGACGGCGGCGGCAGCGGGCCTGCACCACATCGAAACCGCACGCCATTACGGCACCTCCGAACGTCAATTGGGCGATCTGCTCGGTTCGGTCAGCGATCCGCATCGGCTTCTGCAGACCAAGGTGCCCCCCGCTGAGGATCCGGCCGCCTTTGAAGCCGAGCTGGAGCGCAGCTTCCGGCGACTCGGGCTGGACGATCCCCACAGCCCCGGCCGCATCGATCTGCTGGCGGTGCATGGCATCAACCTGCCCGAGCATCTCGATCAGACCCTGCGGCCCGGCGGCTGCCTGGAGGTGGTGCGCCGCTGGCAGCAGCAGGGCCGGATCGGGTCGGTGGGCTTCTCCACCCATGCGCCCTTGCCGCTGATCCTGGCGGCGATCGAGAGCGATCAGTTTGATTACGTCAACCTGCACTGGTACTTCATCCGCCAGGACAATCGCCCCGCCATCGATCGGGCCCGTGCCCACGACATGGGGGTGTTCGTGATCAGTCCCACCGACAAGGGCGGCCATCTGCACAGTCCGTCGCCGCGTCTGCTGGAGCTCTGCGAACCACTGCATCCGATCGTGTTCAACGATCTCTTCTGCCTCGCTGACCCCGGCGTGCACACGATCAGTGTGGGGGCGGCAGGGCCGGCCGATCTGGATCTCCATCTGGAGGCGGTGCAGCTGTTGCCCCGGGCCGGCGAGCTGCTGCCACCCATTCTGGAGCGCCTGCAGGCGGCACGACGCGAGCGCCTGGGTGCGGCCTGGCTGGCCACCGCGTTCCAGGGCCTGCCGGACTGGACCCATACCCCCGGCCAGATCAATCTGCCGGTGCTGCTGTGGCTGTACGAGCTGCTTGAAGCCTGGGATCTGGAGAGCTTCGCCCGGGCTCGCTATGGGCTGCTGGGCAACGGCAGCCACTGGTTTCCTGGGGAGAACGCCGATCAGCTCGATCACGCCGTCAGCGAACAGGAGCTTCAGGCGGTGTTGGGCAAGAGCCCCTGGGCCGCGCGGATTCCCGAGCTGCTGCGCCAGTTGCGTCATCGGGTCGGGGGGCAGCCAACCAAGCGTCTGGCGGTTCCCTGATCCCGTCAGCGGGCGATGGCCGTACCCAGGGGCTGCTTGCTGGGCAGTCCCACCGCCCGCGGATAGGTGCGGGGGCAGGGGCCGGTGGGGGTCAAGATCAGGGCGTGGCGGATGCCGCGGCCGGCCGGCAGGTCACGGGCTTGGCTCAGGGCGCAACGGGCCCGCAGCGGCACCAGGGCCCGATCCAGGGCGGCCTGATCGTCGTTGCTCCATTGGCCGCGGTAGAGCAGGGCCTGGCCGCTGGGGCGCAGCAGCGGCACCAGGTATTCGGCCACCACCGGCGCGCTGGCGACGGCCCGGGCCATCGCCCAGTCGAAACGACCGCGGCAGGCGGCCGCCTGACCCGTCTTCTCGATGCGCTCGCAGCGCAGGTTCACCCGCTCGCCCAGGCCCAGGGTCGTCGCCATGGCCCGGACCGCTTCCACCTTGCGGCCCACCGAATCCACCAGGGTGAGACGGGCCCGGGGCAGGGCGATCGCCACCGCCAGCCCCGGGAAGCCGCCGCCGGTGCCCACGTCGATCAGCTCCAGGGGTGAAGCGTCAGTGGCAGCGACCGCCTCGGCCTCAAGCAGCGGCAGGAAGGGCCAGAGGCTGTCGAACACCTGGGCGATCCAGAAGTCTTCGCCCTCCACCAGGCGGGTGAGGTTGAGCCGGCCGTTCCAGAGGCGCAGCTGCTCCTGGAGCGCTGAGAACTGCTGCTGCTGCTGCTGCGTGGGCTGCCAACCCAGGGCCTGCCACAGCGCCGGACCGGCAGCGGTATCGGCAGGTGCACTGGCCGTGGCATCCTCCGGGGCGGCATCCTCCGGGGTGGGGGCATCGGGCCGGCTCGGCATCGGCGGAGGATCCAGGACTGTTCTCCCTAGGATCCCCCACATCCTGGCGGCAGCCCCGTGGCGGCCGCGGCCAAGCCCTGGGGCCATGCCCAGCCCGACGACCCCTTCCAGCCTCCTGCCCACACCGACCCATTACGCCTTGCTGCAGCTGGATCCGGGCGCCAGCGCCCAGGACCTGCGGCAATCCTTTCGCAATCTCAGCAAGCGTTTCCACCCCGACACCACCACCCTGCCCGCGGCTGAGGCCGCGGCCGCGTTTCAGCGGCTGCAGGAGGCCTATGCCGTGCTCAGTGATCCGCAGCGCCGGCAGGCCTACGACGCCCAGCTGCGCCGTGCCGCAGCCCTGGCGGCGGTGGCGCCCGTCAGCCGACCGGCGGCCCCGTCGCGCGCCACGCCCCGGCCGGCGCCGGTGCGTCGTCCTCTCTCCGGGGGTGAGTGGTTCGCACTGCTGTTGCTGGGGTGTGCCCTGGTGCTGAGTCTGGTGCTGGGCCTGGGGCTGGCCTGGGCCCGGGGGGTGGAGATGATCCAGCGCCCCAGCTGGTGGGTGGAGGCGGCCCAACTCCCACCGGTCAAAGCAGCCACCGCGCAGCCTGGCGAGCGACCTGCGTCGCAGACTGAGGGCACCGCCGCAGCCCTTCACGACGATGGCGAGCCCGATTCCTCCCGAGATCCCTCTCTACAAGCACCCCTTGCCCCGACTGGAGGAGTGGCTGCGCCAGCTGGGCGGGAGCCAGTCGCGGACGGATCCATCCCAGTGGGATCTGCACCAGCCCCGCTGGAGCGCCCAGATCGTGCTGGAAATTGACGAACTCAAGGTGACCTGGCACCAGGAGGGTCAGCAGAGCGTGCGGCACTTCCCCTACGGACTGCCCCGCGCCGATGTGGAGGCGGCGATCCTGGCTGGGCCCTGAAGGGCACCCGCAGGCTCAGCCCTCGTCGAGCGCCGTGGCGATGGCGGCGTAGCAGGCGTCCAGTTCCGCCGCCTCCATGCACAGGGGCGGCATCAGATACACCACGGAACCCAGGGGCCGCAGAAACACCCCGTGCTCCCGCACTCGCCGTGCCAGCTCCTTGCCGGCCGGATTGAAATAACTGGCCGGTTCGGCCCCCAGATCGAAGGCAGCGATGCCGCCCATAAGTCGCGGCCGCTTCACCTGCTGATGGGCCGCCAGCCGTTCAAGATGGGGGCGGTGGCGTTCTTCGATTCCCCGGTAGCGATCGGGGTTCTCCTCCAGCAGATCGAGGCTGGCCAGGGCGGCGACGCAGCCGAGCGGATTGCCGGTGAAGCTGTGGCCATGGAAGAAAGTGAGCTCCGGCTGATTCCCCACGAATCCCTCGAACAGCCCTTCGCGGGCCATGGTCACCCCCATCGGCAGGAAGCCACCGGTGAGGCCCTTGGAGAGGGCCATCAGGTCGGGCTGGATGCCTGCCCGCTGGCTGGCGAACAGGGCCCCGCAGCGGCCGAAGCCGGTGAGCACCTCATCGGCGATCAACAGGGCGCCGGCCTGCCGCACCCGCTGTTCCACGGCTTGCAGGAAGGCCGGCCGCACCATCGCCATGCCGCTGGCCCCCTGCACCAGCGGCTCGAGAATCACGGCGGCGGTCGGGGTTTCCAGCAGGCTGTCGAGCTGCTGCAGGGCCTCCTGCTCGCGGGCCTCCACCGTGGCGTCAGCCCACCAGGTGGCGGGCCAGGGGGCGCGGGCTACGTGGAACAGCAACGGCTCGAACGCTGCTGAGAAGGCGGAGCGTTCCCCCACCGCCATGGCCCCGAAGGTGTCGCCGTGGTAGGCCCCGCTGAAGGCGATCAGCTGGGAGCGCTGCTCACCGCGGTTGTGCCACCACTGCCAGGCGATCTTGAGGGCCACCTCCACGGCGGTGGAGCCGTTGTCTGAGAAGAAGAGGCGGTCCAGCCCCGTGACGGCGCTGAGCCGTTCGGCCAGCCGTTCGGCCGGGGGGTGGCGGAAATTGGCGAAGATCACCTGCTCGAGGGTGACGGCCTGGGTGGCGATCGCCGCGGCGATGCGCGGTTCGGCGTGACCGTGCAGGGTCACCCACCAGCTGCTGATCGCGTCGATCAGGCGACGACCATCCTCCAGTTCCAGCCAGACGCCTTTGCCGGCAACCACCCGCAGCGGTGGCTCGGCCGTGGCCACCTGAGTGGTGGGATGCCAGAGATTGGGATGCCAGGAAGAGCCAGGAGAGGCCACCGGATCCAGACACTCAGGGAGTTGGGTTCCGTTCATCCGGATCGGCATGGTGCGGCTGTGCTGCCAGGAATTCAAAGCACAACCGAATGGTGGTCCTCCTCATTCCCTGATGTCATGGCTGACTGGGATCCTCGACCGCTGGATGCGGATGTCTGCCTGGAAGAGGGAGGGACCCGTGGGATCAGCGGCAGACTTCCGAACTTTTTTCTCTGCTGGTGCTCAGGGGTCCGCAACTGAACCAGCGGACAGTCCGCACTTCAATGTCGGTGAAGAGCACCAGGATGGCTCCGCAAAGAACGGCGACGGCACCGCTGATCAAGAGGTGTTTCTTGCCCATTGGGCCAGCTTACGGGGCAGCTCGGAACGCTGCCACTGTCGTTGCAGGCCGCTGGCCTCCAGGGGGTCGAGCGGCGGCAGCTCCGCCAGTATCGGCACACCCCCCAGTTCTTCGAGGGTGCGGGGGTTGTCGGGATGGAGGGGGCCGTTCAGCACCAGCCCCAGCACCGGGATCCGCCTGGCCCGCAGGGCTTCGAGCGAGAGCAGAGTGTGGTTGAGGGTGCCCAGGCCGCTGCGGGCCACCAGCAGCACCGGCAGCCCCCAGCGTTGAACCTGCTCGATCTGCAGCCAGTCGCGGCGCAGCGGCACCAGCAGACCACCGGCGGTTTCCACGACCAGGGCTCCCGCGCCGGCGGGCAACCTGAGCCGCTCGGGGTCGATCGTGAGGCCCTGTCGCTCGGCGGCCCAATGGGGTGAGACCGGTGCCTGCAGCCGGTAGGCCTCGGGCAGAAGCCGTTCCGGGGGCAGATGCAGCAGATCCTGCACCCGGCCCCGATCCCCCTCGCCGTCCAGGCCGCTCTGCACCGGTTTCCAGTAGCGGGCCCCCAGGCCCTGCACCACCAGGGCACTCACCACCGTCTTGCCCACGTCGGTGTCGGTGCCGCAGATCACCAGGCCACTGCGGTTCTCTTCGGCGTCGTAGCTCGCTGTTTCGCTGGCCGTGCCTGGGTCGGTGCTGGATGGGTCGTGGCGGTGGATGGCGGGCATCGTGTTGACGAAGACAGCGTCACTGCGTGCAGAACCGCAGCAGCACGCGTGATTCTGCTCAGCGCCCCCCGTCAGCTGCCCTCGTCAGCTGCCCCCGGCAGTGGGGCGAGAGCCGAGCAGCAGCAACACCTCCCAAGAAAGACCGGGCTGCTTCCAGTGGCGCAGCAGCCGTCGCAGCTGCACCGGGGACAGTGGCGCGCTGCGGCTGGCTCCAGCGCCAAGGGTGCGCATCCGTCCCAGGGCCTCGCGCCCGTCGACGCACGGCCGCTGAAAGTGGAGCACCTGGGAGTGCCGCAGCACCAGTCCGCCACGCTTGGTCGCGGCGAACAGCTCCGCTGCGTTCGGCAGGATCAGGGCCGTGCAGGGCACGGCGGCGGCGGCGGCGGCGGCGCGCCATTGGGGAAAGCTGCCGCTGGTGGGCACCGCCAGGGCCAGCCAGCCGTCTGGCACGAGGCTGTGGCACCAGCTTTCCAGCTGCTCCGCCGGGTGCTCCAGCCACTGCAGCGCGAAGCTGGAGACCAGCAGGGCCGCCGGCTCTACCTCCGCTGGCAGCCCGCGCTCGAGATCCCAGCCCCGCTGCTCCTGGCCGTTGGCCAGTGGGTTGCGGGCCAGCAGTTCGGGGCAGAGATCGATCTGCTGCAGCCGGGGCGAGCCGTAAGACGAGGGCCATTGCTCCAGCAGGGCCCGGCTGAGCAGCCCGGTGCCGGCGCCGAGGTCTGCTCTGGGGCCTGGCGGCAGCGGCAGCTCGCGGCAGTGGTGTGCCAGCCGCCAAGCCACCGCGCGCTGCAGATGGGCCGCCTGGTCGTAGTCGCTGGCTCCACCGGCGAATCGCTGCCGCACCTGCGAGCCGAATCGCGTCGCCGCTGTCGTGCCGAAGGCCGCGGCATCCGTCATTCGGCAGACCCAGCCGGTACCGGCTCCGAGGCCGATGCACCGCTCCCCCCTGCCTGGCCCCACGGGCACAGCCTGGCCTCCAGCCAGCTGAACACCAACGGCACCACGTTGGTCTGCAGCAGGCTGTGGCCGGCGCCGGGCAGTACCTCCACCGCGGCTGTGGGAAGGGCGTCGCACAGCAGGGTCCGGGCGGCGGGCACCACGATCCGATCGGCCTCCGCCTCCACGATCAGCACCTGGGCCGCAGCGGGAAATCCGGTCGGCAGGCCGTCGCAGTGTTCCAGTCGTTCCAGGTCATCGAGCAGGCGCCGGCAGCCCGCGGGGGTGATCGGGTCGCTTTCCGGTCCGGGGGGCAGCAGGGCTGCATCAGCAGGATCGGCCGCTTGCTGCAGAAAGGCCGCGAGCATGCTCTGAACGGCACGCTCGCTGCTCTCCTTGCCACTGGTCAGGTGGGCCTGCAGCGGCGCCGCCATACCGGCCAGCCCCCGCTGCAGCCGCCGGCGATCGCGGCCCTCCGGCACGAAGCACCCGAAACTGGCCAGCAGCACCACCAGATCGGCGGCTGCCAGCACGGTCGCCGGCACCAGGTGGGGGCCGAGGGAGTGGCCGATCAGCACCCGGGGCCCGGCCGCGGCCGCGCCGCTTGTGATCCAGGTGGGTTGCAGTGGCGGTAGGGAGCCGTAGCCCCGTTCGCCGCTCTGCCATTGCCAGCCCCGCTGCTCCGCCAGCTGCCGCCAGGGTTCCCAGGCCCGGCTGTCGCCGCCCCAGCCGTGCATGGCGATCACCTGGAGGGTCATGGCGCAGGTGGTGAACCGAGGGCCGCCAGCAGGCGACGCAGGCTGCCCGACGGCAGATCCTCGCGCAGCACCAGGCGCAGCCGGGCCTGGCCTTCCGGCACCGTGGGCGGGCGGATCGCCACGCTCAGCAGGCCGGCGGCTTCAAGGCGGGCCTGGAGGTCGAGCGCTCCCTGGTCGTCTCCCACCAGCAGCGCCAGGATCGGGCCGTGGCCGGCGGGCCTGGGCCAGCCTGCAGCCGCAAGGCCATCGCGCCAACGCCGGGCCCGCTCCAGCAGCGCCGGGCCGGCCTCCTGGCCAGAGGCTTCCCGGTTCTTCAGGAGTTCCAGCGCGGCGAGCGCCCCCGCCGCCAGGGGCGGTGCCAGGGCTGTGGTGTAACGGAATCCGCCACTGCGCTGCAGCAGCCAGTCGCCCACTAGCTCATCGCTGGCGAGGAAGGCACCGCCCCCACCGAAGGCCTTGCCGAAGGTGCCGCTCACCAGGGTCACAGCGGGTAGTCCCCAGGCCAGGCCGCGCCCCCCCTGTCCCAGCACCCCCAGGGCATGGGCCTCATCCAGCAGCAGCAGGGCCCCGTGGCGCCCGCACAGCCGTGCCAGGGCCTCCACTGGCGGGCTGGTGCCCTCCATGCTGAACAGGCTTTCGCTCAGCACCAGCAGACGCCGCCCCGGATCGGCCTGGCGCGCCGCCAACAGACGCCTGTCAAGGTCGCGGAGATCGTTGTGGCGGAAGCGCTGCAGCCGGGCACCGCTGGCCTGCACGCCCACCAGCAGGGAGTGGTGAATCAGCCGATCGGCCAGCACCAGGCTGTGGCGATCCGCCAGGGCTGTCACCGCGGCGAGATTGGCCTGGAAGCCGCTTGGAAAGAGCAGCACCCGTTCCCGGCCGAGCCAGTGGGCCAGGGCCCGCTCCAGGGCTTCGTGAATGGGCCGGCTGCCGCAGACCAGCCGTGAGGAGCCGGCACCGAGGCCTTCCTCGTTCAGGCAGGCCGTTGCGGCCCGGGCCAGGGCCGGATGGCGCGCCAGGCCCAGGTAATCGTTGCTGGCCAGATCGAGCAGGGGGGTGCCGTTCGCGTGCGCGTCTTGCAAGGAGGCGGCGCTGCCGCCGGGCCGGAAGGTGCGGATCCGGCGGTGGCGTTCGGTCGGCAGGGCGGCCAGGCTGGCGATCAGCTGCTCACGCCAGTGGGGGGCTGTGCTGATCGGCTCGTGCACCGGCACTGGCTGCCGCATCCACCCACCCTAAGCAGCGCCAGGCTGTCGCCCGTTGTCCCCTGTTCTGATGCGGGGTCTTGCACTGGTGCTTCCAGTTCCGCTGAGCAGGATGGGCGGCAAGATTGATCTGCCGTCGATGGCCCCACCGCCTCAAGCAGCCCCGCGGCAACCTGCTGTGCCGCTCGCCGCCCTGCCGCCGCACCTGAGGCTGCTGGAACGGTTCACCCTGCTCTTTCCCGTCTGGACCCTGGCGGCGGCGCTGCTGTCGCTGCCGTTTCCGCAGCTGTTCACCTGGCTGAAGGGGCCGGCGATCGTCTGGGCCCTGGCGGTGATCATGCTGGGCATGGGGCTGGGGCTGCAGCTCGCGGATTTCCGGCGGGTGCTGGCCCGGCCGGCAGCGGCGGGCCTGGGGGTGCTCTCCCAGTACCTGGTGATGCCGTCTCTGGCGGCGCTGGTGGCCTGGGGGCTGCGGCTGGAGCCTGCCCTGGCGGTGGGCCTGATCCTGGTGGGCTGCTGTCCGGGCGGCACCGCCAGCAATGTGGTGACGCTGATCGGGCGCGGGGATGTGGCGCTCTCAGTGGTGATGACGACCCTCAGCACCCTGCTGGCGGTTGGACTCACCCCGCTGTTGACCAGCCTGCTGGCAGGCCGCTACGTGCCGGTGGATGGCTGGAAGCTGCTGCTGGATGTGCTGCAGGTGGTGCTGCTGCCGGTGGCCCTCGGGGTGGCCTTGAAACGCTGGACGCCCCGGGCGGCACGGCGGGTGGAGCCGCTCATGCCGCCGGTGGCGGTGGTGGCGATCGTGCTGATCGTCGCCAGCGTGGTGGGGAGCCAGCGCGACAACCTGCTGGCCCAGGGGCCGCTGCTGCTGCTGGCGGCGCTGCTGCTCCATGGCGGCGGATTCCTGCTGGGATACTGGATTCCTGCCCTGGCGGGCTATGGCAGCTGGGGCGCGGGCCTGGCGGTGCGCCGCACCGTGAGCATCGAGGTGGGGATGCAGAACTCGGGCCTGGCGGTGGTGCTGGCCCGCTCGGCCTTCACCAGCCCACTCACGGCCCTGCCCGGTGCGATCTCGGCTGTGGTGCACGCGGTGCTGGGCAGCCTGCTGGCCGCCTGGTGGCGTTCCCGCAGCGGATCCGGGCCAGCCCGCCCCTAGGATCCGCCCATGCCAAGCCCCGGCCAACGCGCTGATTCGCCCCAGGCTGGTCCCTCCCAGGATGGTCTTTCTCAGGCTGGTCACTCTCCGACAGTGCCCGCGCTGGACCAACTGTTTCCCTTTTCGCTCGATCCCTTCCAGCTCGAGGCGATTGATGCGCTGAATCAGGGGCATTCGGTGGTGGTGAGTGCCCCTACCGGTTCTGGCAAGACCCTGGTGGGTGAGTACGCCATCCACCGCGCCCTGGCCCATGGACAGAAGGTCTTTTACACCACGCCGCTCAAGGCCCTCTCCAATCAGAAACTGCGTGATTTCCGCCATCAGTTCGGGGCGGAGAAGGTGGGTCTGCTCACCGGCGATCTGAGCCTCAACCGCGAGGCCCAGATCGTCGTGATGACCACCGAGATTTTCCGCAACATGCTCTACGCGGAGATCGACCATCCCGACGACGACCCCCTGGCGGATGTCGAGGCGGTGGTGCTGGATGAGTGCCACTACATGAATGATTCCCAGCGCGGCACCGTCTGGGAGGAATCGATCATCCACTGCCCGCCGCCGATCCAGCTGGTGGCGCTCTCCGCCACGGTGGCCAATGCCGGCCAGCTCACCGACTGGATCGAGCGGGTGCACGGCCCCACCCGCCTGGTGCACAGCGACTTCCGGCCGGTGCCGCTGGCCTTCAGCTTCTGCAGCGCCAAGGGTCTCCACCCCTTGCTCAACGACGAAGGCACGGGACTGCACCCCAACTGCAAGGTCTGGCGGCCTCCCAAGACCACCCGCCGCAAGGGTCCCAAGCCGCCGCGGCCACCCCAGCCCGAGGCGCCGCCTCTGGCGTTCGTGGTGGCCCAGATGGCTGAGCGGGACATGCTGCCGGCGATCTACTTCATCTTCAGCCGGCGCGGCTGCGACAAGGGCGTGCGCGACATGGGCAGGCTCTGCCTGGTCACCCCTGAGGAACAGGCGCGGATTGCGGTGCGCCTTGAGGCTTACGTGGCCGCTACGCCGGAGGCGGTGCGGGAGGGGCACGACGAACCGCTGCTGCGGGGCATCGCCTCCCACCACGCCGGTGTGCTGCCGGCCTGGAAGGAGCTGATCGAGGATCTGTTCCAGCAGGGCCTGATCAAGGTGGTGTTTGCCACCGAAACCCTGGCGGCGGGCATCAACATGCCGGCCCGCACCACGGTGATCTCCTCGCTGTCCAAGCGCACCGAGCGGGGCCACCGCCCGCTGATGGGCAGCGAGTTCCTGCAGATGGCAGGCCGGGCTGGCCGGCGCGGCCTCGATGTGCAGGGCTATGTGGTGACGGTGCAGAGCCGCTTCGAGGGGGTGCGGGAAGCGGGGGCTCTGGCCACCAGCCCGGCCGATCCGCTGGTGAGCCAGTTCACGCCCAGCTACGGCATGGTGCTCAACCTGCTGCAGCGCTACGACCTGGCCAAGGCGCGGGAGCTGGTGGAACGCAGTTTCGGGCGGTATCTCGCCACCCTCGACCTGGCGGACGACGAGGCCCGCATTGCCGAACTGGGGGCCCAGCTCGCCTCCCTGGAGGCCGGCAGCGGCGATGTGCCCTGGGACGACTTCGAAGATTATGAGAAGCAGCGCGGCCGCCTGCGCGAGGAGCGCCGCCTGCTGCGGATCCTGCAGCACCAGGCCGAGGAGACCCTGGTGCACGAACTCACCCTGGCGCTGCAGTTCTCCAGCGAAGGCACCCTGGTGAGCCTGCGGGCGCCCCAGTTGCGGGGCCGGGTGACACCGGCGGTGATCGTGCGGAAGGTGCCCGGACCCGGCCAGTTCCCCCTGCTGCTCTGCCTCACCGATGAGAACCAGTGGCTGCTGCTCCCCTGCAATGCCGTGGTGAGCCTGCATGCCGAGCTCAGCTGCCTGCAGGTGAGCCAGCTGGATCCACCAGAGCTGCAGCATCAGGGTGAATTGCGCCATGGCGACCAGGCCAGCGGTGGTCTGGCCCTGGCGGTGGCTTCGATGGCCCGTCGCCACGACATGAGCACCCCCCAGTTCGACCTGGCCGGTGAGGTGCAGGAGCAGGCGCGGCTGGTGCAGCAGCTCGAGCAGGAGCTGGAGCTGCATCCGGCCCATCGCTGGGGCGACCGCAAGCGGCTCAAGCAGCACCATCGCCGCATGGAGGAGCTCGCGGTGGAGATCGAGGAGCGCCAGACGCTGCTGCATCACCGCTCCAACCGCCACTGGGATACGTTCCTGGCCCTGATCGACATCCTGCGCTTCTTCGGGGGGCTGGATGGAGCGGAGGGGCTGGAGCCCACGGAAGTGGGCCGCACCGTGGCGGCCCTGCGGGGCGACAACGAGCTCTGGTTGGGGCTCGCTCTGATGAGTGGCCATCTCGATGGGCTCGACCCCGCCGAGCTGGCCGCGGTGCTCGAGGCGATCTCCACGGAGGTGAATCGCCCCGATCTCTGGTGCGCCTTCCCTCCGCCACCGGCGGTGGAGGAAGCCCTGCACGACCTGCGCGGCCTGCGGCGGGAGCTGCAGCGCCAGCAGGAGCGCGGCAAGGTGGTGGTGCCGGTCTGGTGGGAGCCCGAACTCACGGGATTGGTGGAGGCCTGGGCCCGAGGGGCCAGCTGGACCGATGTGATCGCCAGCACCTCCCTCGATGAAGGCGACGTGGTGCGCATCCTGCGCCGCACGGTGGATCTGCTCGCCCAGATTCCCTATTGCGAGGCGATCAGCGAGCAGCTGCGCCGCAACTCCCGCCGTGCCCTGCAGGCGATCAACCGCTTCCCCGTCTGCGAAATCGAGGATCTGGTGGAACAGGCTGCCGCCCCGGCGGGATCTGGATCTGGGTCGGCGGTAGCAAGTGAGGCTGTGGTTGTGGCTCCTGGGGACAGCCCTACCCTCTAGTGTGCCGTCCCGGAGATCTGCGAGCAAAGTCGCTGGAGCTTCTCCAGGATTGAATCCGCTGTGGCCGTCCAGTTGAACGGCGCCTTGGTCTTGTTGTAGGCCGCCACGAATTGCTCGATCTTGGAGATCAACTCCTTGACGCTGGAGAAGCTGCCGCGTCGGATCGCCCGCTGGGTGATGATCCCAAACCAACGCTCCACCTGGTTGATCCAGGAGGCGTAGGTCGGTGTGTAGTGCACGTGGAAGCGGGGCCGCTGCGCCAGCCAGGCCCTCACCTTGGCGTGCTTGTGGGTGCAGTAGTTGTCGACGATCAAGTGGACATCAAGCTCCTCGGGGACCGACTTCTCGATCTGGCGCAGGAACCCCAGGAACTCCTGATGCCTATGGCGGGGCTTGCATTGGGTGATCACCTCGCCTGTTGCCACATCCAGAGCAGCGAACAGCGTGGTGGTGCCGTGGCGGATGTAGTCGTGGGTGACGCCCTCCACGTAACCCAGGCCCATGGGCAACAGCGGCTGGGTGCGGTCCAGTGCCTGGATCTGCGTCTTCTCGTCGACGCAGAGCACCATCGCCTTATCCGGAGGGTTCAGGTACAGGCCGACGATGTCGCGGACCTTCTCCACAAAGAACGGGTCGGTGGAGAGCTTGAACGACTTCTGCCGGTGGGGCTGGACCGAGAAAGTCTGCAGCCAGCGGTGAACGGTGGTTTTGGAGATGCCGGTGGCAGCCGCGAGGGAGCGCGCAGACCACTGGGTGCTGCCATCGGTGGGCTTGGTCTGCAGTGCCCGGTTGATCACCTCCGCCACCGTGTCGTCCTCGTAGGTGCGAGGCCTACCCGGCCGCAGCTCGTCATGCAGGCCCTCCAGGCCCAGCTCCCGGTACCGCTTGCGCCACTTGCCAACGGTCATCCCCGTCAGCCCCATCCGTTTGGCGATGGCGGTGTTGGTCTCGCCGGCACCGCAGGCCAGCACGATCTGAGCGCGCTGCACGATCGAATGCGGCAACGACCGGGAATTTGCAAGGGCCCGCAACTGCTGAACCTCGTCCTCGCTGAGGACCAGCGGAGGCATCGGACGACCAAGCGCCACAAGGCACCTCGGGTGACACTCTCGATTCTAGCTGTTATTTCCGGGACGGCACACTAGGAGACTGCTGAAAAACCCCGTCAAGGGCCATTCAACCCGGGAACGCCTGACTTCGAGCCCAGTGTTCACGGGCGCTGCGCCCAAAGGTCAGGCTCAAGGCATGACGGCCTCGGGGCTTTTTCAGCAAACTCCTAGTGTGCCGTCCCGGAGATTTGCGAACAAAGTCGCTGGAGCTTCTCCAGGATTGAGTCCGCCGTCGCGGTCCAGTTGAACGGGGCTCTGGTCTTGTTGTAGGCCGCCACGAACTGCTCGATCTTGGCGATCAGTTCTTTGACGCTCGAGAAGCTGCCCCGGCGGATCGCTCGCTGGGTGATGATCCCAAACCAACGCTCCACCTGGTTGAGCCAGGAGGCATACGTGGGCGTGTAGTGCACGTGGAAGCGGGGCCGCTGCGCCAGCCAGGACCTGACCTTGGCGTGCTTGTGGGTGCAGTAGTTGTCCACGATCAGGTGGATGTCCAGGTCATCGGGAACCGACGTCTCGATCTGCCGGAGAAATCCCAGGAACTCCTGGTGCCGGTGGCGGGGTTTGCACTGGGTGATCACCTCTCCGGTGGCCACGTCCAGGGCGGCGAACAGGGTGGTGGTGCCGTGGCGGATGTAGTCATGGGTCACCCCCTCCACGTAGCCCAGACCCATGGGCAGCAGCGGCTGGGTGCGGTCCAGGGCCTGGATCTGGGTCTTCTCGTCGACGCAGAGCACCATCGCCTTGTCGGGCGGATTCAGGTACAGGCCGACGATGTCCCGGACTTTCTCGACAAAGAACGGATCGGTCGAGAGCTTGAAGTGCTTCTGCCGGTGGGGCTGGACCGAGAAGGTCTGCAGCCAGCGGTGAACCGTGGTCTTGGAGATCCCAGTCGCTGCAGCCAAAGTCCGTGCGCTCCAGTGGGTGCTGCCATCGGGAGGCCTGGTCTGCAGAGCCCGGTTGATCACCTCGGCCACCTTGTCGTCCTCGTAGGTGCGGGGACGGCCGGGACGCAGTTCGTCATGCAGGCCCTCGATGCCCAGATCGATATAGCGCTGCCGCCATTTGCCCACGGTTGAGCCGCGGACCCCAAAGCGCTTCGCGACAGCGGTGTTGGTGTCACCAGCAGCGCAGGCCAGCACGATCTGGGCCCGATGAACGATCGAATGCGGCAAGGTTCTTGATCCAGCCAGGCTCTGGAGCTGGCTGGCCTCATCAGCCGAAAGCTCCAGAGGAGCCATGGGCCGACCGGTCGGCATGAAACGACCCCGCGAGGAGACACCCCCATATTTTACCGTGTATTTGCGGGACGGAACACTGGGGATCCTCTGGACAACCGCCTGCCGAGAAACTGCCGTCAAGACTGGGACACGACTCTCAATCCTTGGTTCAAGCATATTCCTAGGCTATCCAGACCCTGCCTAGACGACACCCTTCAGATGAATCCCAGCTCACTGGCTCAGAATCCATCCTGGTGGATCAGGAGGCCAGGGATCGACCACACGCCTGTGGGAAAGTATCGCCAGCACTCGTGAATTCTTGTCAGGTTCGTTCAAGTCCTCTGGTCGCCGCGGCATCATCCTGGCCGGTGGCAGTGGCACACGCCTGCATCCGATCACCCAGGCGGTGAGCAAGCAGCTATTGCCGGTTTACGACAAGCCGATGATTTATTACCCGCTCACCACCTTGATGCTGGCGGGCATCCAGGACATTTTGATCATCTCCACCCCGCATGATCTGCCTCGCTTCCAGGATCTGCTCGGCGATGGTTGCCGCTGGGGTGTGCGCTTCTCCTACTCCGAGCAGCCCAGCCCCGATGGCCTGGCCCAGGCCTTCCTGATCGGGGAGACCTTTCTGGACGGGCATCCGGCGGCCCTGGTTCTGGGCGACAACCTGTTCTATGGGCACGATCTCTCGATTTCCCTGCAGACTGCAGCGTCTCGAGGTGATGGTGCCTCGGTGTTCGCCTATCGGGTGGCGGATCCGGAGCGCTACGGCGTTGTGGGGTTCGATGCCCAGCGCCGTGTCACCTCCCTGGAGGAAAAGCCGGCGGTGCCAGCCTCCAACTACGCCGTGACCGGTCTGTATTTCTATGACGCCCAGGTGGTGGAGCTGGCCCATCAGGTGAGGCCGTCGGCGCGTGGTGAGCTGGAGATCACCGACCTGAACCGGTTGTATCTGGAGCGGGGGCAGTTGCAGGTGGAACTGCTGGGCCGCGGCATGGCCTGGCTGGACACCGGTACCTGTGATTCCCTGCATGAGGCGGGCAGCTACATCCGCACCCTGGAAAAACGCCAGGGCCTCAAGATCGGCTGCCCCGAAGAAGTGGCCTGGCGGCAGGGCTGGATCAGTGATGACCAGATGGCACAGCTGGCGGCACCGCTCCACAAAAGCGGCTATGGCGCCTATCTCGAAGGCCTCCTGGCGGAGCGCTGCGCATGAGCACTCCTGTTCCTGCCAGCTCTTCTCGAACGACCTCGTTCTCTTCGGCCCCGGTGCTGCTCATCGGTCGCAGCGGCCAGGTGGCAAGCGCCCTGCAGGCCCTGGCACCGGTGTTGCTGCCCGATCGCTCCCTGGTGGCGGGAGGGCGGCCTGCGATCGATCTGGCGGCTCCTTCGGACGAACTGGCCCTGCAGCTGGAAGCGATGCTCGATCAGCTGGCGCCTGCCCTGGTGATCAATGCCGCCGCCTACACGGCGGTGGATCGGGCCGAAAGTGAGCCCGAGCTCGCCCACGCGGTGAATGCCGTTGGTGTGGGTGTGCTGGCCCAGGCCTGTGCGGCGCGTGATCTACCCCTGATGCACCTCTCCACCGATTATGTGTTCAACGGCTGTGGTGAGTCGCCCTGGCGGGAAGATGATCCGACCGGCCCCCTGGGGGTGTATGGCGCAACCAAGCTGGCCGGGGAGGAGGCGCTACGGGCGGCCGGTGGTCCCCACCTGCTGCTGCGGGTGAGCTGGGTGTTCGGCATCCAGGGCTCCAGTTTCGTTCGCACGATGCTGCGGCTGGGTAGGGATCGTCCGGCCCTGTCTGTGGTGGATGACCAGATCGGTGGCCCCACCAGTGCCGAAGCGATCGCCCGCACCCTGCTGCACCTGGCCGAGCCAGCCATCGCCACAGGGCTGCCCTGGGGCACTTATCACTACGCCGGCCAACACGCCGTGAGCTGGCACGATTTTGCTGCGGCGATCTTCGCGGAGGCGGTGGACCTCGGCCTGCTGGAGCGCGCCCCCGCCCTCAGTGCCATCCCGTCGAGTGCCTATCCAACCCCAGCGGCCCGACCGGCGAACTCACGGCTGGATGGCTCCCGCTTCGAGGCGACCTTTGGTCTTCCCCTGCCGAACTGGCACGAGGATCTGCGGTATTGCCTGAAGGCCTGGCGATGAGGGGGCTTGCGATGACCTGGCTGCGATGAGGCTCCCTGCCGCACCAGGTCCGCTGGATGGCACTGCCACCACCCTTTGTCTCGACCGCAAAGCTTCTGTGTTGTTGTCTTCCCCATGACCCGCCATCTGCTGATCACCGGCGGTGCCGGCTTCATTGCCGGCAACCTGGTGCATCACTGGGCCGCCACCCATCCGCAGGATCGCCTGGTGGTGCTCGATGCCCTCACCTACGCCGGCAACCGCGCCACGATTGCGCCATTGATCGATGCGGGCCGGGTTCACTTCGTGCATGGCGACATCGGCGATGCGGCGCTGGTGGCCCAGGTGCTCCAGGCGCAGGCCATCAGCTATGTGGCCCATCTGGCGGCAGAATCCCACGTCGACCGCTCGATCAGCGGCCCCGGTGCCTTCCTGCGCACCAACGTGGGCGGCACCTTCACCTTGCTGGAGGCCTTCCGGGCCCATTGGCTGGCCAACGGCTCACCCGAGCACTGGCGCTTCCTGCATGTGAGCACCGATGAGGTGTTCGGCAGCCTTGAGCCGCAGGATCCTCCCTTCAGCGAATCCACCGCTTATTCGCCCCGCTCGCCTTATGCCGCCAGTAAGGCCGCCAGCGATCACCTGGCCCGGGCCTGGCAGCACACCTACGGGCTGCCGGTGCTGGTCAGCAACTGCTCCAACAATTACGGGCCTTATCACTTTCCTGAGAAGTTGATCCCGCTCACGCTCATCAACATCCTGCTCGGCCGGCCGATTCCGGTCTATGGCGATGGCTCCAACGTGCGCGACTGGCTGTACGTGCACGACCACTGCCGGGCCCTGGAGCGGGTGCTGCTGGCCGGCGAGCCTGGCAGTACATACTGCATCGGCGGCAACAACGAGGTGGCCAACCTCGATCTGGTGTCTCTCCTCTGCGACCTGATGGAGGAGCTGGCGCCGGATCTGCCGGTGCGGCCCTGCCGCGAGCTGATTCGCTTCGTGGCGGATCGCCCCGGCCATGACCGTCGCTACGCCATTGATGCTTCCCACATTCGCCGCACGCTGGGTTGGGAGCCCCAGGTGACGGTGCAGGAAGGCCTGCGGCGCACGGTGCAGTGGTACCTGGCCAACCGTGGCTGGTGGGAGCCGCTGCTCTCGCCGGAGTACAGCGGCTACCTGGAAGCGCAGTACGGAGCCTCCCTGGGAGTCTGAGCCCTGAGGCTTCGGGATTCCCCAGCCCTGGGGTTCCCTGATGTTGTCTCCCTCTGGATTCGTTGTTGTCCTGGACCGTTCTTGTCTGGACGCATTGCAGTTCTGTTCTTTCCTGTCTCGGTTCTCTTCTCTACCCCGGCTGCGTTTCACCGTCATGCAGATCATTCCCCAGTCCATCCCCGAGGTGCTGTTGCTGCAGCCGCAGGTCTTCGGGGATGCCCGCGGCTTTTTTGTGGAAACGGCACGCCAGACCGTGCTGGATCAGGCCGGAATTCCGCCGCTGGTGCAGCACAACCAGAGCCGCAGCCGCCAGGGGGTGCTGCGCGGTCTCCACTACCAGCTGGTGCAGACCCAGGGCAAGCTGGTGCGCTGCTCCCGCGGGGCGGTGTTCGATGTGGCGGTGGATGTGCGCCGCGGCTCTCCCTTTTTCGGCCAGTGGGTGGGTGCGGTGCTCGACGACGTGACCCACCAGCAGCTCTGGGTGCCGCCGGGCTTCGCCCATGGCTTCCTGGTGCTCAGTGAGCTGGCTGATTTCTGCTATCTCTGCTCGGATTATTACCATCCGGCATCGGAACAGGGGATCGCCTGGAACGATCCCACCGTTGGCATTGTCTGGCCCGACCTGCCGCCAGGGGTGGAGATGCAGCTCTCGGTCAAGGACCTGGCCAATCCCACCCTGGCGGGCCAGGATCCGGCGCTGCTGCCGGCTTCAGGCCAGAAGGCCTGAGGAGCTGCGTGCTCAATCGCTGCAGCCCTCAGATCCCCAGCCGCTCCCAGATCACCCCCAGGTTGGCCAGGTGCAGGTCGGTGGCGAAGCAGGCGGCCAGCTGCTCCGCGTTGAGGCGGCTTGTCACGTCAGCATCGGCCTCGAGGTTGGCGCGGAAATTGCCGCCTTCGGTGTTCCAGGCGGTGTGAGCGTTGCGCTGCACGATCCGGTAGGCCTCTTCGCGGCTCAGCCCTGAGGCCACCAGGGCCAGCAGCACCCGCTGGCTGAACACCACGCCGCCGTAGACGTTCATGTTGCGGGCCATGTTCTGCGGGTAGACCCCCAGACCCTTCACGACGTCGGTCATTTCCCGCAGCATGAAGTGCAGGGTGACCGAGCAATCGGGCAGCATCATGCGCTCCACCGAGCTGTGGCTGATGTCGCGCTCATGCCAGAGGGCGCAGTTCTCCAGGGCGGCCACCACGTAGCTGCGCAGCACGCGGGCCAGGCCGGAGATGCGCTCGCTGCGGATCGGGTTGCGCTTGTGGGGCATGGCGGAACTGCCCTTCTGGCCCTTGGCGAAGTTCTCCTCCACCTCCAGCACATCCGTGCGCTGCAGGTTGCGGATCTCGGTGGAGAAGCGCTCCAGGGCCGCTCCAACCAGGGCTAGGGTCTGGACGTATTCGGCGTGGCGGTCGCGGCCGATCACCTGGGTGCTGGCCGTGTCGGGCACCAGGCCGAGGATCTCGCAGGTGATCGCTTCCACCTGGGGATCTGTGTTGGCGTAGGTCCCCATGGCGCCGCTGATCTGGCCCACGCTCACCACTTGCTCGAGACGTTCGAGCCGCTCCTGGTTGCGTACCACCTCCGCCAGCCAGCCCGCCACCTTGAAGCCGAAACTGATCGGCTCGCCATGAATGGCGTGGGAGCGGCCGATCATCACGGTGTCTTTGTGCTCCTGGGCCAGAGCCCGAAGGGCGCAGGCCAGAGCATCCAGCTCCTGACGCAGCAGCTGAGCAGAGGCCTTGAGCTGCAGGGCCAGGCCGGTGTCGAGCACATCGGAGCTGGTCATCCCCACATGGATGTAGCGGCCGGCATCCCCCACGTGCTCGTTCACGTTGGTGAGAAAGGCGATCACATCGTGACGCACCTCCGCCTCGATTTCGAGGATGCGGGGCACCTCAAAGCGAGCTCTGGCTTTGATGGTGGCGAGGGCTTCGGCAGGAACGCGACCGAGGCGATGATTGGCTTCAGTAGCGGCGATCTCCACATCCAGCCAGCTCTGGAATTTCGCCTCTTCACTCCAGATCTGGCCCATGGCGGGCAGGGTGTAACGCTCGATCAAGGGCCAGCGCGTGGCGACGACCGGCCCAATCTATGGCGAAGCGGGCGACAGCCAGCCGATGATGCCCTTCATTGGCTGGCTGTCAGCAAGAATCACGAGGGTTTTGCGGCAGCGATGACATGGAACATCCAGAGGTTTCAAAGGGGGAAGGTGTGGTGAAAAGCCCCGCGGATGCCGTTCACGATGTCGTGGAACAGGGACGTTCTCACCAGAGTGATGCTTTGCTTCAGGGATGGAGTTGCCTGACTTGCCAAGGTTGACCCGATCTTCGAGGACGATGGTATTCGGTTCTTTACTGCTGCCAGTGCGGCTTACGGTTCCTGGAGCGTTGGAGAATCTGGTTGTGCCTCTGTCGCCGCTTTGGTCAATGCTCGTCTTTCCAGGCGGCAGATTCATCACCACGGCATGCAAAAAATTCTCTCTGAGGATCATGTGGAATGGCAGACGGGCAAATGTGAAGATAATGGCCGCTATGCCTGCGCTTTTGATGAAATGTCGAAACGGGTCAGCGGAGGGTAATCACGACAATGCTCCTGGAATGGTTGTGAAATAGAATTTTCATCCAGGAGTTGAGTGTCGGTGAAATCTTGAAGATTGCTACAGGCCTGATTCATTGCCATCCATGGAGCTGGCTGTGTCTTCCTGGCCATGCATGGGTGAAAGATTGATCGGAGAAGTTGGCTCGCATGGGCAGGCGAATTCACAGAGGCTGCAAGGTCGTCTTCACCTTTCTTTCGTGTTAATCATGCTAATCTGTCGATGGTATGGGCGTAAGGAGTGGAAGGAGGCGTTAAGATCTCTTGGAAAGGACTGGATGCAACGCGCGGTTGTTCATGCCGTAGTTGACCTGGGAAGGAATTCCTGAATTCTTGAATTCAGGGTGCGCTATTGAAATGGGACGGATTGTCGGTGCCGGTCTTTGAGTGTGACAAGCAGTTGAGGTCGTATGCTTGAAGAGGGCGTATTCCTCCAACGAAGCTGCCTGGCGTTATCGAAATTGGTCGCGATCCATGGCAGGTAAGCAGAGGCTGGATCAGGAGCTTGTGCAACGGGGCCTTGCTGCTACACGCCAGCAGGCGCAGCAGCTTATTCGTGCCGGACGGGTTCGCAGCGGTGGCCAGATCCTGGACAAGCCTGGTCTGCCGGTTGCACTGGATCGCGCTCTGGAAGTGGAGCAGCCTCCACGCTATGTGTCCCGTGGCGGCGAGAAGCTCGCGGCTGCCCTGGAAAACTTCCCGATCCGTGTGGCTGGGCGTGTCTGTCTTGATGGGGGCATCTCCACCGGTGGATTTACCGATTGCCTTCTCCAGCACGGAGCCGCACGGGTGTACGGCGTGGACGTTGGCTATGGCCAGACGGCTTGGAGGCTGCGCACAGATCCAAGGGTGGTGCTCAAGGAGCGCACCAATCTGCGCCACCTCCATCCCGAGCAGCTGTATGCACCAGAGGATCCCTGGCCGGATCTGGCGGTGGCGGATGTCTCCTTCATCTCGCTTTCGCTGGTGTTGCCGGCATTGGGTCGTCTCCTGAGCCCCACGTCTGAACTTGTGGTGCTCGTCAAACCGCAATTTGAGGTTGGCCGTGAACGGGTTGGCAAGGGTGGGGTGGTGCGTGATGCCTTAGCCCATGCCGACGCCATTGATCGGGTGATCACCGCGGCTGCTCGGGAGGGCCTGCGTCCTCTTGGCTTGGTGGCTTCGCCGATCACGGGACCGGCTGGTAATCATGAATATTTGTTATGGCTGTGCGGAGCCCCTGTGGCCAATGGCGGGAGCTCTGATCCCGCAGCTCTGCTGGCGGGCACCGAGCAGGAGCGTCGAACGGCCTTGGAGCAGGTGGTGTCAGCCACTCTCTCCACAACCTGAAGGAGGGGTCCGAAACCTCAAGGAGCGTTGCCTTGGCCGGTGCGGATGAAGGTCTCCTGGCGGACCGAAGCCATTTGGCGCGTCCGCTGAATCCGCCACGATGGGATGCGGTCGGATCCCCGCAGAGGCTGGAACTCTCGCGAGGAAAGAAAACAAAAAAGCCCTTCAGATGGCTGAAGGGCTGACTTGAGCTTGTTGCCCAGCGGCCGTGCTGGTCCCAGGGGATCAGATGGCGCCGCTGTCCCGCTCGCCGGTGCGGATGCGGATCACAGAATCGATCGTGCTCACGAAGATCTTGCCGTCGCCGATCTCGCCGGTACGAGCCGCATCCTGGATCGCCGTCACCACGGTGTCCACCTGGCCGTCATCCACCACGATTTCAAGTTTGAGCTTCTGCAGAAACTCCACTGTGAACTCAGAGCCGCGGTAACGCTCCACCTGACCCTTCTGCCGGCCGAAACCCCTGACTTCACTCACGGTCATGCCGACGATGCCGGCATTGACCAGGGCGATCTTGACGTCCTCAAGCTTGAAGGGACGAATGATGGCCTCGACTTTTTTCATGGAAGCTGCTTGGGGCTGTTTGAAGTCTCTCAGGAAAGGCCCCGGAGAGGAGGAAACCTGTCCATCAGACCCGAGCTTTGGTGGGTTCGTCGTAGCAACGGCTACGGGCGTGACCTGGGGCGTGGCCTCGCGTGGGTCGCGACCGGGCGGGTCGCATCGGTATCATCCGAAACCCCTGACAGGCCCAGTGAAGGAGTCTGTCTTTCTCCGCCTGAGCCCCGTGACCGCCGCCTCGTCCAATGCGATCGCCAGTGGCTCTGCTGCCGGCAGTGCCGCAACCCCCTCCCCGGAAAACCAGACACGTACCCCTCGCTACGGCGAGCGGGCGATTGCCGAGGCTGAGCTGATCTGCTTTGAAAACCCTCGCCCGGGGCGGGCCTATGAGGTCTCGATCGAGCTGCCGGAGTTCACCTGCACTTGCCCCTTTTCCGGTTATCCCGATTTCGCCGTGCTGCGGTTGCTCTACCAGCCCGGCCCCCGGGTGTTGGAACTCAAGGCCCTGAAGCTCTACGTGAACGCTTACCGCGATCGCGCCATTTCCCACGAGGAGGTGGCCAACCGCATCCTCGACGACCTTGTGGCTGCGGCCGAGCCGGTCTGGATGGAGCTCCTGGCCGATTTCAACCCCCGAGGCAATGTCCACACCGTGGTGCGGGTGTCCCATGGCACCCGTCAGGCCTGCTGAGCGCCGGTGGACCTCTCCAGGTCCAGCTGGGCCAGCAGGGACGGCAGCTCCTGAGAGAAGGCCGTGAGGTTTCGGTTGCAAAGTCCGGCCACGTGCAGACGGCCTGGACGGTCGCTGCTGAGCCCGTTTGAGCTTTCGATGCTGTCTGCCGATTCTGAGGATTCCGCGATGGCCCAAAGCTGCCGGGTGGCGATCAGGCTGGCAGCGCCGCCGGCCAGGGCAATGGCGAAGCCCGTGTAGACGAGCGGCACACCAGGGTCTCGTTTCAGAAGGATGCCGCTGGCCGGCAACACGCTGACCACGCGGACCGGCAGTCCCTTCACTTCCTGAGCGGGGCCACCGGGCACCAGCTGGGCCAGGCTCTGGCCGTCGGGCCCGAACACCTGCACCGGTCCGTCCTCGCTGCTGAGGCTGAGCAGCACCGGCTCTGATCCATCCGGACGGGTGGGCAGCACCAGGCCCCAGATCTGTTCACCCAGTTGCGGGAAGCTCTGCAGTGGCAGTTGCAGCAGAGGGCTGCGGCCTAGCTGCACGGTGATGGCGGCCAGGGCCCAGTCGGCCTGATACAGGGTGATGCCGCGGTAGCGCAGGGGATGGTTGACGCTGATCTCGGCCTTCTTGACACTGGGCTCGCCGGTGGTTGGATCGGCGGGGTTGAGCAGGCGTAGTTGAGAGCGGAACTGCTCCGGGCGGCCGGCTGGATCGCGCTCGATCGCGAAGCGATCCAGGGCGAGGGTGAGCTGTCTGCGGCCTCGGCTGTCGAGCAGTTCCAGTTCCCTTCCCGGTGCGAGGAACTGTTCCTGCCGGTGCCCCCCCAGGGAGCCCCAGGCGGCGCCCACCATCAGCACCACCATGCCCGCATGCACCAGAAGGGGGCCGATCCGTCCCAGGATCCCCTTGCGGGCCGCCAGGCGGTCTGGATGACGTTGCAGTTGCCAGCCTTGCTGGGCAAGTAGATCGGCCAGGCGATCAAGGCCTTGCTGCGGCTGTGCCAGGCTCACGGTTTCCGCCAGGCTGAGCTTGCTCAGCTGCCGGGGCGAGCGGTAATCGATCCAGCGCAGGGCCGCCTGCAGGGCCGGCCATTGGCGCCGCCAGCTGCACAACAGAAGGGCCAGGCCCAGCCAGGCCAGCAAGGCGAGGAACCAGCTGCTGGAATACACGTGATCAAGCTGCAGGCGCAGGACGCCGTCGCCGTCCAGCAGCCCCAGCCAGGGCTGGTTGTCGTAGATCCGGTGATACAGCTCGGCGCTTTCCTGTTGTGGGATGGCGGTGCCGATGCCGCTGGCGATGGCGATCACCACCAGCAGGGCGATCGCCAGCCGCAGATCGGCCAGTGCAGCGATCAGGCGTTGCAGGGTTCGGGTCGGACCCGAGGAGGTGGCGGAGCTGCTGGTCATCAGAGGTGGTTCAGCAGGGTGAGACCGCCGATGGTGATCAGCAGCACGCCGCTGATCGTCGGAATCCACTGACCGATGCGCCGCAGCCGCAGCAGGCCCGGCAGGCTGGCCGCGGCGGTGCCCGCCAGGAGCAGCGGCAGCACCTGTCCGGCTCCGAAGCAGGTAAGCATGAGCATGCCGGCCAGGGGACGGCCGCTCTGGGCCATCCAGGTGAGCAGCACCGCCAGCACGGGCGTGGTGCAGGGGGTGGCAGCCAGGCCAAAGGCGAGGCCGGCAGCCAGGGGGGCCAGCGGAGCCGGCACACGGCGGCGCCAGCGATCCGGATCAGGCCCGGCCGGCATCGGCAGCTTCACCAGTCCAAGAAGATTCAGGCCCATCATCAGGGCCACCACCGCCACCAACAGGGGCAGCTGACTGGGCAACTGGCCGTAGAGACGGCCCAGCAGACCGCTGGCCAGGCCCAGCAACACGAGGGCCGCCACGATGCCGCTGGCAAAGCTGACGCTGCGCAGAACCGGCAGAGCTGGCCGGGCCAGCGGGTTGGCCGATGGCGCACCGAACCCTGCCAGGTAGGCGAGGGTGACCGGCAGCAACGACAGCGAGCAGGGCCCCAGGCTGGTCAGCAGGCCCGCTCCGAAGACAAGGGCAAGGGTAAAGGGCCCGGGCTGCTCGAGGGAGTGGCTGAGCAGATCTTCACTGGCACGAGCCCAGTCGGCCAGAGTCAGCCCGAGGCTGGTCATACGGGTGGAAAGGGCGGGGCTGCCCCGCCTCGGCTACGGATCTTGATCTCAGCCTATCGGGGCAGGTTGACGCTCCCGCCGCCTGCGACGCGGGGCTTCAAGGCCGCTGCTTTCCAGGGAACAGCGGATCAGCAGGCCCGCCACCAGCAGGCTGGAGAGCAGCGAGTTGCCGCCGTAGCTGATCATCGGCAGCGGCAGACCGGTGGTGGGCATGGCGCCGCTGGCCACGGCGATGTTGAGAATCGACTGGCCCACCAGCAGGGTGGTGCAACCGATCGCCACCAGCCGTTGCTGGTTGCTGCGGCAACTCAGGGCAACGCGGAGCCCCACGAAACCGAACAGCAGCAGAAACAGCAGCAAGACCACTGATCCCACATAGCCGAATTCCTCGGCGAATACCGCGAAGATGAAATCAGTGGATTGAATCGGCAGGTACTGCAGCTTCTGGGTGGAGAGACCGTAGCCCTCGCCCAGCACCCCGCCTGAGCCGATCGCCATCAGGCTTTGCACCAGCTGATACCCATCGCCCTGGGCATCTTTCCAGGGATCCAGGAAGGAGGTGACGCGAAGCCGTTGGTACTCGTTCACCAGGATGCTGGCGGTGCCCACCAGGCCTCCTGCAGCTGCGGAACCGACCAGCAGCTGCAGCGAAAGGCCACCTGCCAGGGCGATCAACCAGAGCAGCAGGCCCAGCAGAGCAGCGGTGCTGAGGTTGGGCTGCTTGAGGATCAGGAGGATCAGGACTCCGAAGACTCCGATCCAGAGCAGCTTCTGATCGGCCCCGATGCGGCGCCAGTGCGAGAAAAGGGCGGCGCCCTGGAGCACCACGAAGGGTTTGACCAGTTCCGAGGGCTGAATCTGGAGAGGCCCGATCACCAGCCAGCGGCTGGCCCCGTTCACCGTGCTGCCCACGACCAGCGTGGCCGCGATCAGCAGACCACCGATCAGCAGGGCCGGAGCGGCCAGTCGCAGCCAGCGGCGCAGGTTGGTGCAGATGCCGAGGTACAGAAGCCCCCAGCTGGCCACCATCCAGATCACCTGGCGTTTGACATAGAAGGCGCCGTCTCCCATTTCCCGTTCTGCAACCCACCAGCTGGCCGAGGTGAGCACCAACACTCCCACCAGACTCCAGAGGGCCACCAAACCAAGCACCAGACGCGCTTCCGCTGGCCACTGGGACCATGGCAGGGGGAGCAACCCGCGTGGGCCGATCCGAGTGGCGGCAGCACTTGGAAGGGAGCTGCCGCCACTGCCACCCTCGCCGCTGCTGCGGCGGGATGCTCTGGAACGGGAACCGGTCAACGTTTCAGCGATGCAGGATCCCCATTCAGCCGGGCCACCCCCCGGTTTGTCGAGAGCATGACTACAGATCTGTCCATCAAAGCCGTTCCTGGACCATGAAAAAAGCCCGGCATTGGCCGGGCTGAGGCTGAGTGAAAGGGATGGTGCCGGTCCTGGTGTTCAGTTACCGACGTTCTGCTGACGACGACCGGTGGCCAGTTCGACCTTCAGAATCTTGCCCCCCTGCTTCATGATTCGCTGCTGTTCAGCGAACCAGCTCTCGAAGGGCACCCACTTGGTGAAGTAGGTGTTCTGCAGTTCCCTTTGACTGCGTGCCTTTTCGGGGCAGGGGATGCAGGCTGTGATCTTGAACAGACGCATGGGGGATCCTCGCGAGGGTGTTCCGCAGCAGGGATCAGTTACCCAGGCCGGAGCTGATGTAGTCGAAGTACACGCCCATTTCACGGCCGGCGTCGGGACCCACCAGTGCAGCAGTGGATTCCTTCATGGCCTGAATGGCTTGGACGGTGGCTCCGATGGGCACACCCAGGGAGTTGTAGGTCTCCTTCAGTCCATTGAGAACGCGCTCATCCAGAATGGAGGTGTCACCGGCCAGCATGGCGTAGGTGGCGTAGCGCAGGTAGTAATCCATGTCGCGGATGCAGGCTGCATACCGACGGCAGGTGTACATGTTGCCACCCGGACGGGTGATGTCCGAATAGAGCAGCGATTTGGCGACGGCTTCCTTGATGATGCCGGAGGCGTTGGCGCTGATGGTGGCGGCGGCACGGACGCGCAGCTCACCGCTGGCGTAGTACTGCTCCAGGCGGCCCATGGAGGAGCCGTCAAGGTAAAGCCCCTGGACGTCAGCTTGGTTGATGACGTTGGTGATCGCGTCTTGCATGAATCCTGAGTGTGAAGCGGTGGATGAAGGACGGATGCAGCCTCAGGAGAGGGCGCCGACGACATAGTCGAAGTAGGTGCCAGCTTCTTCGGCATCGGAGCCCGTCAGCATGCTGGCGGCGACGGCCTTCATCTCGCGCACGGATTCCGCCATGGCATCGAGGGGGACGCCCAGGGACCGATACATTTCACGGGCGCCGATGATGCCGATTTCTTCAATCGGTGTGACATCACCCGCGATGATTCCGTAGGTCACCAGGCGCAGGTAGTAATCCATGTCGCGCAGGCAGGAGGCGGTCATCTCCTCGCCATAGGCGCTTCCGCCAGGGGAGATGCAGTCGGGGCGCTTTTGGAAAAGCTGGCCGCCGGCCTGCTTGACAATGCGCTCACGGCTCTCGCTGAGGACCTGGGCTACGCGTAGACGACGCTGACCGCCGCCTACAAAAGCCTTGATCTGGTCGAGTTCGCCAGGGCTGAGGTAGCGGGCTTCGGCGTCCGCGTTGATGATCGAGTTGGAGACGATGCTCATGCAGTTCTGCCTCGAAACAAGCGGTCGCCTGAGAGGAGACCGGTATCCGGTGGGTGGGTTGGGAGTCCACACGGCAGAAATTCAGGGCAGACCGGGTTTAGGGGCCTTGCTGGTCTGAGATTCGCAGCCATGTGGGTGCGGCCAGATTGCCTGACCGCCCGCTCATTCTGCGGCAAGCCTCCCAGTGTTTCCGGGTCCCGGTAACAGTTCTTCACGGCGGCTCGATTTCGCAGATCCCTTGGCCCGTAAGGGCTTTCGGCGGAGTTGTTGATATGCGTGTGTGCATGGATGTGTTTCTTCTCGACAGCAATCTGGCTTGAATTCGTCATCGCATGCTCTTCCCTTTTTCAAGGGCACAGAAAAGCCCACCCCCTGCAAGGGGGTGGGCCAACTGGTCTTTGGCTCCTGGTCTGCTCGTCTGGTCGGTCTGCCCCAGTTCTCTCCTGTGCAAAAGGCGCTTCAGATGAAACGAGAAAAAGGGCAGGGGCCGAGAGCCGATCTCAGTAGTGAGGAGGATCGCTCAGATCGCCCCTTTCGGCGCTGGAGTCAGGCCGGCATTGCCGGCATAGAGGGCTGCCGTGCGGTTCACGGTCTCCAGCGGGATGCCGTCACTGGTATCCAATCCTCGGATGTAGGGCACCGTGTCGCGACCGAACGCCTGGGCGTAATGGTCGCTGGAGAGCAGAGCCTCCACCGCGCTGAGCAGACCACTGCGCACTCGGGTAGCCAGGAAACGACTGGATTCCTCGGGCTGGGCGGCGCGGCCCAGCAGAGCCAGGTGCGCGGCCGCGGCAGCTCGGAGCGGGGCCATGCGGTTGAGCCGATCCAGGAACAGGCTGCTGGAGGCGATCTGGCCGACAAAATCGGCGACGCTCAGCTGGCCATCCCGCAACTGGGATTCCGCATCCCCAAGCCGTTCGGCAGAGAAGGGAACACGATTGAGCAATTGCCGGTAGCTGGCCTCAATCACCTGCTGCAGCTTGTCTTCGCTGCGCAGGCTGGTCAGCACCACAGGCATGCCGAGGCTTTGGCGACGGCCGTACCCCTGGGGACGGCCAGGGCGCAGGGCCTGTCGCATCGCCGCACCGGGCTGGCGTGCGGGCGAAGCCACCAGCGTGGTGGACACCGTGGCAGACCAGCTCGGACCTCCAACGCTTGGTGCCCCCAGGGGTTTGACGGGGCCGGGGACGACGCCGCTGCGCCAGGGCATCGGGACACCACCGCCGGGCTGCCAACGTGGCTGGCTCCAGCGACGGGTGGGTTCCGGATCCTTGCGGATGCTTTCAGGGCCTTCGACCACACGGCTGCTGGCCATGCTTTCACCGCCGGCCACAGTGGCGCTCCAGCCACCGACGATCACCTGGCGGCGACCGGGCAGGTTGCGGGGCACCAGATCGCCCACGGTCTGCAGGCGCTGGGGCTGTGCCACGTCAGGGCGCCTGGCCAGGGTGAGATCAGCCACCGCGGCGGCATTGAAGGCTCGCCTGAGGGCCGGAACACGGCGAGCATTGACATCGGCCGCTGTGATGAAGCGTTCGTAGGGAACGGTGTCTTCACCAAAGCTCTGGCTGTATTCAGGGGAATTGATCATGGCGTCGACAACGCCGTAGAAACCCTTGCGTGCGGCCGTGTCGAAGTAGGCGTTGATCTCCCAGCGGCCGAAGGTGGGCCGGCCGAGGATGCGGCGATGCATCACCTCAATGGCCTTGGTGATGTAGAGCCCGCTCCAGTAACGGCGCCGGAACGCATCCGAGCGGGCCACCTGGCGAATGAACTCGCGCAGGCTGATGTCACCGTTTTCGAGCTTGATCTCCTCCACCTTGGTGGACTCACCGGCATAGCCCGTGGTCCCGAGGATCTGGACGTAGACCGCCCGGATCACGGCCTGGGTGCTGGCTTCAGTGCCGCGGATGCTGGGCTGTCCACCGCGCAGGGGCACGGAATTGCCTCCGGTGGCGATCTGCTGCAGCCGCACCACCTTGGGCCCGACCCGACGAGGTTTGGCCTTGCGGAACTGAGGGCTGTCCATCTGACCAGGCTGGCTCATGCCATTGCCGATCAGGATGCGGCGCGCGTCATAACCATACGGAGCCGGACGCGTGGCCACGTTGGCCGTGCCGGACGGGAAGATGGCGCCGTAGTTGAGACCGAGCGGATCGTTACCACCGCCGTAGGCGTGTTGATCGCCGAAGGGCTGGCGGTAAGACGAGTAGAGGGTGATGTACTGCGGGGCTCCTTCAAACGGAGCGCTGAAGCGGAACAGCTTCCGGTTCGACCCCCAACCGGCGCTCTCCTGGGCTTCCTCGCCGAGATCGCGCAGGTAAGGCACGGTCTCTTCGCCGAAGACGCGGGCGTACTCCTGGGTATTGATCAGCGAATCGACTAGGCCGTTCAGACCTTGGGCACTGACGATGTCGAAGTAGCGGGTGAATTCCTCCTTGGAACTCAGGCCCCGGCCGAGGAAGTGGCGGAATGCCAGTTCAACCGCACGGCTGTTGGAGAAGCGGCCATAAAACTGCTGGCGATATTCCTTGCTCCGGCCCAGGGCACGGATGAATTCGCGCATCGAGATCTGGCCTTGCCGCACCTGGGTTGCTTCCACAGGGCAGACCACCTGGCTGTAACCCTTGACGATGTCGCGCTCAAACACCTGGCGGTAGGCGGCGCGAATCACCTCGGCTTTCTGGGCACCACTCATGCCGGGCTTCATGTTGAAGCGCTGCGCACCTTCGGCGGAGAGCGCATAGATGGCGGGCAGTTGCAGTCCCTGGTTCTCGGGGCTGCCGAGCCGTTGACGCGCCGAGGGCGTCGGCACCTCAAGCTCCTTGAGCAGCACGTTGAAGTAATCGATCACCAGCTGGCGGGCCTCCGGCTCGCCCTTGAACAGGCCGGCGGCGGCGGCTCGCATCTCCTGCAGGGCCACATTCGTGGCCGCCAGCGAACAGGCTTTCTCCAGGATGTCCCGCAGGCCGCGGGTGTTCACCGCCAGGATGCTGGGATCTCCGGCCACCACGGCATAGCCGACGTAACGCAGGAACCAGGCCATGTCACGGACCGACTTCTTCATCCGCTCGGTGCCGTAGACAGCCACCGAGATCGGGTTGAAACCAGTCGGCAGGATCACGCGCACGTCGGCGTCGCCGCCGGCGCCGTCGAGCAGCCGACGGATCAGGTTGCCTCGGCTGGCGGCGGCTCCGGCACCGGTGAAGGTCTGCACGGAACGCTGAAATGCGGCCTGGTCGGCGGCGAGAGGGGTCTCGTCGCCTCCGCTGCTGAGGGGCGCATCCAGATAGGAGAGGGGCGTGCCGCCCGCAAAGATGCGGTTTGCGGCCTTGGCCACGATCGTCTGAGCATTGGCGGCGATGCGCCGGGCCACAGCCACGCGGGTCTGACCGCTCTGGAAGAAGGTGATCAGGCTGTCGAGTTCCCCGCCGTCGGGGAATCGGTCCTGCTGCTCCGCCTGACGGACGCTGGAGAGCGGCAGGGTGTCGTAGAGCTGGGGTGTGACCCTGGTGCTGCCGCTGCTGGCGGTCACGGTCATGAACGAGAGCGAGCCGGGCTGGGACAACTTACGGCTGGCCTTGCGGGCGTTCGGGAGCCCATGAACAAATGTTTGCAGCCCCGTGGTTCGACCCCATGGAGGGGCGGATGTCCAGAGGCGCTCACGGCCCCCCTCCGGCCCGTGACGAACCCGATGCGATCCCTTCCGTCTGGGCTGGACGCCATGAAAAGCTCGGCCCCACCCCCCGGCTCTCCGCATGACCTCCGCAGGCTCGCCATCGGTTCCTCCGGCTGCCACCGATGCCGCTCCCGGTGCCAGCACCGATGCCGCCACCCCGGTGGTGAGTGCCTTCTATGACCGGTTTCCCTACCCGGGCGATCCGCTCCAGGACGGCCCGCCGCCTGGATACAACTGGCGTTGGTGTGTCAACGCGGCCTATGCGGCCTGTACCGGGGCCCTGCCCGCTGCGGCTGCGGGCGGGCGACCGCTGCGGCTGCTGGACGCCGGATGCGGCACGGGTGTCAGCACCGATTACCTGGCCCATCTCAACCCCGGCTCCGAGATCCTGGCGGTGGACATCTCCAGCGGTGCCCTGGCCGTGGCCCGCGAGCGGCTGCGTCGCTCCGGCGGCGGCGAGCGTTCCCAGGTGCGGATCGAGAACCGCAGCCTGCTGGACCTGGCCGACGAAGGCAGCTTCGACTACATCAATTCCGTGGGGGTGCTGCACCATCTGCGCCAGCCGGCGGCCGGCCTGGCGGCCCTGGCCTCACGGCTCAAGCCCGGGGGGCTCCTGCACCTGTTTCTCTATGCCGATGGCGGACGCTGGGAGATCCACCGCACCCAGCGCGCCCTCGGCCTGCTGGGTGCGGGCAGCGGCGCCGACGGACTGAGGCTCGGCCGGCAGCTGTTCGCCGACCTGCCTGCCTCCAATCGCCTGCGCCGCCATCACGAGCAGCGCTGGGCCATGGACACGGCCGCCGATGCCAACTTCGCCGACATGTACCTGCACCCGCAGGAGACCAGTTACGACCTGGATCGTCTCTTCGCCTTCGTGGCCTCGGCGGATCTGACTTTCGCCGGCTTCTCCAATCCGGCCGTCTGGGATCCGGCCAGGCTGCTGCAGGGCGAGTTGCTCGAGCGAGCCCGTGCCCTGAGTGAACGGCAGCAATGGCAACTGGTGCAGGAGCTGGATCCCGACATCAGCCACTTTGAGTTCTTTCTCTCCAAGGGGCCGATCCTCCGACCGGACTGGTCCGATGACACGGTTCTGCTGCAAGCCCGCGGCGTGCGCAACCCGTGCATCTGGGGCTGGCCTGGTACCAGCCTGCTGGATTCGGACATGGCACCGCTTGACCTCTCGGAGGAGGGTGTTCTGCTGCTCCAGGCCCTTGAGGCGGCCGGTCCGGAGCAGCCCCTGGAGCGGTTGCTGCCGGACTGGTCCCGCGCCCAACTGCTGAGCACGGCCAGGCTGTTGCTGGAGCAGCGCCTGCTGCTGCTGCGGCCTGGCGAGTGAGGCCCTCGTGATAGATTCCGCGCGCCATAACAGAGTTTCGGCGGGCTTGCAGGACTCACTGGATTCTCACCCTGAGACGGTGTCTCTTCACGACTCCGTCCCTCAGGACACGGATCCGGGACATCCCGCAGCCGGTGTCGAGGCCTCTGTTCTCACGTCCGATGCCCCGGAGGCCAAGGCTTCCAACGGGATGGACGATTACGCGCGGCTTCGGCAGCGCCTGATCCTGGCCACGCTGCTCGTTTCGGCAGTGGCTGTTGTGATCACCTCTCTCCGCTTTGATCTGGCCACTGCCGGCAGTCTGCTGGTAGGCGCCATGGCCGGCTTGCTTTACCTGCGGCTTCTTGCTCGCAGTGTTGAGCGAGTCGGGAACGGATCGAAGTCTGTGGGCAAGTTTCAGCTTCTGGTGCCTGTGGTGCTTGTGCTCGCTGCGGCGCGCCTGCCCGAGTTGCAGTTGCTGCCTGCCCTGATCGGCTTTCTGCTCTACAAGCCGGCCATTCTTCTGAATGCTGTCTTCGACAGCTGAAGATCATGACCGAACTAGCTCAAGCCTGACGGCTCCGCCGTCGTTTTCCGAAACGCCGCCTGCGCGGCACCGAAACCCACCAGCCAGATGGTCGCCTTACCACTTGTTCTCCCTTTCGCCGAACTGGAGGTTGGTCAACACCTCTATTGGCAGCTGGGGAATTTCAAGATCCACGGTCAGGTTTTCCTGAGCTCCTGGGTCGTGATCGGCGCGCTGCTGGCCCTCGTGGTTGCCGGAACCCGCAAGCTCAGCCGCGATCCCCAGGGAACCCAGAATCTGCTGGAGTTTCTGTGGGACTACATCCGCGATCTCACCCGCGAGCAGATCGGTGAAAAGGCTTACCGCGATTGGCTTCCCTTCATCGGCACCCTCTTTCTGTTCATCTTCGTGAGCAACTGGGGTGGTGCGTTGGTCCCCTGGAAGCTGATCCATCTGCCCAGTGGTGAGCTCGGCGCCCCAACGGCGGACATCAACACCACGATCGCCCTGGCTCTGCTGGTCTCACTGGCCTACTTCTATGCAGGCCTTAGCCGCAAGGGTTTCCGGTACTTCGAGTACTACGTGGAGCCGACTCCGATCATGCTCCCGTTCAAGATCGTCGAGGACTTCACTAAGCCCCTCAGCCTGTCGTTCCGTTTGTTCGGCAACATCCTGGCTGATGAACTGGTGGTTGCGGTGCTTGCTTTTCTTGTGCCGCTGGTCGTTCCTCTGCCGGCCATGTTCCTGGGCTTGTTCACCAGTGCGATTCAGGCCTTGATCTTCGCCACCCTCGCCGCTTATTACATCGGCGAGGCTGTTCACGAAGAGCATCACTAAAGCTCCCTCGGCCTGGATTGAGCGCACGGCAACGTGCCGCTCCTTTCAGCCGATCTGCTAAATCTCCTGCTCGCAGGTCCGGTTGCAGTCCGGGCCCGTCTCCAAGGAGGAGACGTCCGCTGGCGACAGGTTCAACCAGCGCTACCCCAGCGCTCCACATCCCCCCTTCCACCATGGATTCCATCACCTCCGCTGCGTCCGTCGTGGCCGCTGGTCTCGCCGTCGGCCTTGGCGCCATCGGCCCCGGTATCGGTCAGGGCACCGCTGCCGGCGGCGCTGTCGAAGGCATCGCTCGTCAGCCTGAAGCTGAAGGCAAGATCCGCGGCACCCTGCTGCTTTCCCTGGCCTTCATGGAAGCTCTCACCATCTACGGCCTCGTGGTGGCCCTGGTGCTGCTGTTCGCCAACCCCTTCGCCGGCTGATCGGAACTGGATGTGATCCGAGGTCCCTGGAACCGATGGTTTCCTGGGCCTCGTCCGCATCGTTGTCCGTTCGCTCCGCGTTCTCCCTCCGGTTTTTCTCCGGACGTCCGCTCGCCACTCCCGCCCCATGACCAGCTGGCTTCTGCTTGCCGAAGCAGGTGCACCCGAAGGAGGTCTGTTCGACCTCGACGCCACTCTGCCGCTGATGGCAGTGCAGATTGTCGTCCTCACCTTCATTCTCAATGCCCTGTTTTTCCGCCCGGTCGGTCGGGTCGTGGAAGAGCGAGAGGATTACATCAGTACCAGTCGTGCCGAGGCCAAGCAGAAGCTGGCCCAGGTGGAGCGTCTGGAGACTGAATTGAAGGAGCAGCTCAAGGAGGCCCGTCTCCACACCCAGAAGCTGATCCTCGACGCTGAACAGGAATCCGATCGCCTCTATCGTGACGCCCTGGCCACTGCGACGGCCGAAGCCAACGCATCGCGCGAACAGGCGCGTCGTGAGATTGATTCCCAGCGGGAATCGGCCATGACACAGCTTCAGGGAGATGCCGACCAACTCGGTGATCTGATCGTCGAACGTCTGCTGGCTGCCACCAAATGAATCTTCCCCTTCCCCTGGTGATGGCTTCGGAGGGAGGCTTCGGCCTCAACTTCAACATCTTCGAATCCAACATCATCAACCTGGCGATCGTGATCGCCTGCCTCTGGAAGTTCCTCCCCAGCTTCCTCGGTGGCATCCTTGAGCGCCGTCGGGCCCTCATCCTTTCTGATCTCAAGGACGCAGAGGAGCGCCTGGCCAAGGCCACGGCCTCGCTTGCCACGGCCCAGCAGGATCTTGGTCAGGCCCAGAAGAAGGCCGATCAGATCCGCGCTGAAGGCAAGGAGCGTGCCCAGTCGATCCGCCTCGAGATCGAGAAGCGCACCATCGAGGACATGGCGCGGATCAAGCAGAGCTCCAGCAATGATCTCGAGTCCGAAGCGGCCAGGGTCACCACCCTGCTGCGACGCCAGGCCGCCCAGCTGGCCATTGACAAGGCCCTCTCAAGCCTTCCTGGCAAGCTCGATGACCAGGCCCAGGCCCGTTTCATCGAGCAGGCCATCCAATCGATGGGTAACGCCTGATGCCGCTGCTCAACTCCATCACCACGCCCTACGCAGAAGCCTTCCTGCAGGTGGCGGAAGCCCACAACGAACTGGAACAGGTTGTGGACCAGGCCCGTCAGATCCTGGCGCTCTGGAATGAATCCGATGATCTGCGCCAGGCGTTGACCTCGCCGGTCATCGAGATCGAAGCCAAGAAGGGTGCCCTCCAGGCTCTGTTCGCGGAGCAGGTGACGCCCACCTTTCTGAATCTTCTCAAGCTGTTGGCTGATCGCCAGCGCATCGAAGTTCTGGATGCAGTGCTGGAGCGTCTGCTCGACCTCTACCGCCAGCAGAACGGGATCGCCCTGGCGACGGTCACCTCGGCCACCACGTTGGCTGCCGAGCAGCTGGCCCAGATCACCAGCAGGATCAAAACCGTGGCGGCCACCGAGCAGGTTGAGGTCGTCCAGAAGGTCGATCCCGCTCTGATCGGCGGCTTCACCGTCAGTGTCGGTTCGCAGGTGATCGACGCCAGCCTGTCCGGACAGGTTCGTCGCCTCGGTCTGGCCCTGGCCAAGGTGAGCTAGCTCCCCCCGTTTCTCCTTCCGCCTTTTTCCCCTCGTGTCCCCTGCCGGGGATTTCCACCCATGGTTTCCATCCGCCCCGACGAGATCAGCGCGATCCTCAAGCAGCAGATCGAGGACTACGACAAATCCGTCTCGGTCAGCAACGTCGGAACCGTTCTGCAGGTTGGTGACGGGATTTCCCGCGTCTACGGCCTCCAACAGGTGATGGCCGGCGAGTTGGTGGAATTTGAGGACGGCACCGAAGGCATTGCCCTCAACTTGGAGGACGACAATGTCGGCGTTGTGCTGATGGGCGAGGGGCTCGGCATCCGCGAAGGCAGCACGGTGAAGGCCACCGGCAAGATCGCCGCAGTACCCGTCGGCGAGGCGATGCTGGGTCGGGTGGTGAACTCCCTGGGTCAGCCCATCGACGGCAAGGGTGAGATCGCCACCACCGAGACCCGTCTGATCGAATCGATGGCGCCTGGGATCATCCAGCGCAAGTCGGTGCATGAGCCCATGCAGACCGGCATCACAGCCATCGATGCCATGATCCCGATCGGTCGTGGCCAGCGTGAGCTGATCATCGGCGACCGTCAGACCGGCAAGACGGCGATCGGCATTGACACGATCATCAACCAGAAGGGTCAGGACGTCGTCTGCGTCTATGTCGCGATCGGCCAGAAGGCCGCCTCCGTCGCCAACGTGGTTGAGGTGTTGCGCGAGAAGGGCGCCCTGGATTACACCATCGTGGTAGCGGCCAGCGCCTCTGAAGCAGCCGCTCTTCAGTACCTGGCTCCCTACACCGGCGCGGCTCTGGCCGAGTCGTTCATGTACAAGGGCAAGGCCACCCTGGTGATCTATGACGACCTCACCAAGCAGGCCCAGGCCTACCGCCAGATGTCGCTGTTGCTGCGTCGTCCCCCCGGTCGTGAGGCCTACCCCGGTGATGTCTTCTACTGCCACAGCCGTCTGCTGGAGCGCGCCGCCAAGCTGAGTGATGCCATGGGCAAGGGCAGCATGACCGCCCTGCCGATCATCGAAACCCAGGCCGGCGATGTGTCTGCCTACATCCCAACCAACGTGATCTCGATCACGGATGGTCAGGTGTTCCTCAGCTCCGACCTGTTCAACTCCGGTCTGCGGCCCGCCATCAACGTGGGCATCTCCGTGAGCCGGGTGGGTGGTGCCGCCCAGACCAAGGCCATCAAGAAGATCGCCGGTACCCTGAAGCTGGAGCTGGCTCAGTTCGACGAACTGGCTGCCTTCTCCCAGTTCGCCTCGGATCTCGACGCCGCCACCCAGAAGCAACTGGCTCGCGGTAAGCGGCTGCGCGAGATCCTCAAGCAACCCCAGTTCAGCCCCCTGATCCTGGCCGAACAGGTGGCGGTGGTCTACGCCGGCGTCAAGGGTCTGATCGACGAGGTTCCGGTGGAATCGGTGGTGCAGTTCTGCCGTGAACTGCGCGAGTATCTCAAGACCAACAAGCCCGAGTACATCTCCAAGATCCAGACCGAGAAGCAGCTCAGCGACGAAGCTGAAGCCATGCTCAAGGATGCGATCAACGAAGTCAAATCGTCCATGCTCGCCACCGTCTGAGGAGGGCGTACTGATGGCTAATCTCAAGGAAATCCGCGACCGCATCAGTTCGGTCAAGAACACGCGCAAGATCACCGAGGCCATGCGTCTCGTGGCGGCCGCCAAAGTGCGGCGCGCTCAGGAGCAGGTGTTGCGAAGCCGTCCGTTTGCCGATCGCCTGGCACGGGTGCTGGAGAATCTTCAGTCGCGCATGCGCTTCGAGGATGCCGATTCGCCCCTGCTCGAATCCCGCGATCTGCGTACGATCACGCTGTTGTCTGTGACGGGCGATCGTGGTCTCTGCGGTGGCTACAACGCCAACATCATCAAGCGCACCGAGCAACGCTTCGCTGAGCTCAAGCAGCAGGGTTACAGCGTGGATCTGGTGTTGATCGGCCGTAAGGCGATCACCTATTTCCAGAATCGCAGTTACCCGATCCGGGCCACCTTCACCGGTCTCGAGCAGGTTCCCAACGCCAGCGAAGCCGGTGGTATCGCAACTGAAGTACTGGCTGAGTTTCTCTCTGCCAGTACCGACAGGGTCGAGATCATCTTCACCAAGTTCATCAACCTGGTCAGTTCCAAGCCCGTGGTGCAGACCCTGTTGCCACTGGATCCCCAGGGAATCGCCACCCCCGAGGACGAGATCTTCCGTCTCACCACCCGCGAGGGTCGCCTGACCGTGGCTGTGGATGCCGGCGGTGTTGCCAACGATCAGCCCGAGATCCCCTCGGACATCGTCTTCGACCAGAGCCCGGAGCAGCTGCTCAATGCCCTGCTGCCTCTGTATCTGGAGAATCAGTTGCTCCGCTCCCTGCAGGAGGCGGCGGCGTCTGAGCTGGCCAGCCGGATGACGGCCATGAACAACGCCAGCGACAACGCCAAGGCCCTCGCCAAGAGCCTGACGCTGGACTACAACAAAGCCCGCCAGGCGGCGATCACCCAGGAGATCCTCGAGGTGGTCGGTGGCTCCGTGGCGATGGCCTGATCTGTTGACGGCCAGATCAGTTGCCTTCTGAGCGGAGATCTTCTCTCGGCTCTTTGGCACCTGCAGGCCAGCATTCGTTGTCCCGCAACTGCTGTTCAGATGGCCGTTTCCGAATCCCGGGAACGGCTTTTTGAGTGATGTTTTTGTGCCCGGAGGCTTTCTGTGCCCGTCTGTTTGCAGCCCGAACGTGGGGCTTGGCAGGATCCAGGCGTGTGCGACAGGTCTCGTTGATGAGGGAGCACGGTGGTGTGGCTTCAGGATCTGGCCCTCATGCTGGATCCCCACAACATGGGGCGACCCCACTGGGAGGCCTGGAGATCCAAGCCCTCTTCCCCACGGCGCTCGGTCAGGTGCAGCGAGCGGTCGATCCGCTCGACACGGCTCTGCAGATTCAGGCGATCTGTGAGCTGCGCGGTGAGTCTGCCTCCAACCCCGATCCCGGCTGCGCCTGGACCGGAGACCTCAATGGGGTGTGGCAGTTGCACCGCCACCCGGTCTTTGCGCCGCTGGTGGCGGAGATCGCAGCCCATGCCCAGACCTACCTCGGCGCCCTGGGCTTCTGCGATTCCGCGGTGGCGCTGCATCTGCAGCGCTGTTGGCCGGTGGTGAGCGAGACCGGGCAGGTGGTGGGCCGCCATCACCATCCCAATGCACACCTCAGTGCTGTGTATTACCTCAATGGCGATGGCAGTGGCCGGCATGGCTGTCTGCGTCTCTTCCCGGTCCGCCAGGTGAACGAGTTGGTGCCCGGCCTGGCGGTGGGCCATGGCGGCCCGATCGGCGTCGCCTCTCCCTTCAATGCGGCCTGGCTGGATGTGGCGCCGCGAGCCGGTCTGCTGCTGCTGTTCCCCTCCTGCCTGGATCACGCCGTGCTGGAGAACCACGAGCCCGACGATCACCGCTTTTCGATCAGTCTTGATTTTGTGCTCACCGCACCGCCCGCCGCGCCTGGCTCCAGGCCGCCGGAGTACCTGGCGCCCCATCCCAGCCAGTGGCAGGCCATCGGGGAAGATGGGCTGCGCGCCTGACCGTCCGATCCCGCTCGTGTCCGATTCCTCCAGCTTCAGCGTCACCGCCGAGATCGACGGCACGCGACACAGTTTTCCGTGCCGATCCGACCAGACCGTGCTGGCCGCGGCTGAAGCAGCGGGCGTGCCCTTGCCCAGTTCCTGCTGTTCGGGGGTGTGCACCACCTGTGCAGCCCTGCTCCGCAGCGGCCGTGTGCACCAGCCCGATGCCATGGGGGTGAAGATGGAACTGCAGGAGCAGGGCTATGCCCTGTTGTGTGTGTCATTCCCCCGCAGTGACCTCGATCTGCTCGCCGGCCAGGAAGATGCGCTCTACGAGCTTCAGTTCGGTCAGTTTCAGAAGTGAGTGCTGCGCCCATGCGCCTCGAGCCACTGGAGTTGTGGCTGAAGCCCGCGCCCGGTGCTCTGCTGCCACAGATCCGGGCCGCCCTGGCCAACCAACCCGGCGGCGCCGAGCCCCTGCGCTGGGCGATCACGGCGGTGGATCCTGATCGGGGGCTGAGGGTCGAAGGGGTTTGGCTGTTGAGCACCAAACCGGCGTGTTGAGCGGCTGTGCGGCGCCGCCGCTGCCCACCCTTCTGGTGATCCCCACCGGCGTGGGCTGTGCCGTGGGCGGCTACGCGGGCGATGGCCTGCCGGCGGCCCGGCTGCTCGCCGCCGCCAGTGGCTGCCTGATCACCCATCCCAACGTGATGAACGCGGCGGCGCTCTACTGGAGCGATCCACGGTTGCACTACGTGGAGGGCTGGAGCCTGAATCGATTCGCTGCCGGTGAGCTGGCCCTGGCGCCGGTTCCGGCGCGGCGGGTAGGTCTGCTGCTGGATGCCGGCATCGAGGAGCCCCTGTGTCAGCGCCATCTGCAGGCGGCCGATGCCTGCCGCGCCAGCCTTGGCCTGGCGATCGGCCCGGTGCGCACCACCGAGGCACCGCTGCAGGTGAGCCTGTCGCTTGGCCCCAGTGGTGCCAGCTGGGGCAGCCTGGCGCACCCGGATCTGCTGCTGCGGGCGGGAGAGCAGCTGGTGGCGGCCGGGGCCACGGCGATCGCCGTGGTGGCCCGTTTCCCCGATGAGCCCGAGAGTGAAGCCCTGGCGGCCTACCGCCAGGGGGCGGGGGTCGATGGGCTGGCCGGTGCCGAGGCCGTGATCAGCCATCTGCTCAGTCGTCATCTGGGTTGCCCCTGCGCCCACGCTCCGGCCCTGGCGCCGCTGCCCCTCGATCCCAGCCTTGATCCGCGGGCCGCGGCGGAGGAGCTGGGCCACACCTTCCTGCCCTGCGTTCTGGTGGGCCTGAGCCGGGCCCCCGATCTGGTGAGCGAACCGGCTGCCTCCAGGGCGGCCGGCCTGATCCGCGCCGCGGACATCGGTGCGGTGGTGGCGCCGGCGATGGCCCTGGGGGGGGAAGCTGTTCTGGCCTGCGCGGAGCGGGGGGTCCCGGTGATCGCCGTGCGGGGCAATCCCTGTGTGCTGGCGGTCGACGGGGCGGCGCTGGGCCTTGAGGTGCTGGAGGTGACGACCTACGCCGAAGCGGCTGGTCTGGTGCTGGCTCTGCGGGAGGGGATCGACCCTGCCAGCCTGCGCCGGCCCCTGGGGCGCCTCGCTTGAACGGAGCTCAGCGCAGACAGGCCATCGGGTGGCGCGGCGATACCCCCAGGGCCTTGGCCACTCCCGGATGGCAGACGGCCCCATTGACGGTGTTCAGACCCGAGAGCAGCTCGGGCCGGTCGGTGACCGCCTCGGCCAGCCCGCGGCCAGCCATCACCAGGATGTAGGGCAGGGTGACACTCACCAGGGCTTCGGTGGAGGTGAAAGGCACCGCGCCGGGCATGTTGCCCACGGCGTAGTGCTGCACGCCATGGATCGTCACCACCGGTTCGGTGTGGGTGGTCTCGCGGCTGGTGGCAATGCAGCCCCCCTGATCGATCGCCACGTCCACGATCACCGAGCCGGCCTTCATGCGCTGGACCAGGTCTTCCTCCACCAGGGTGGGGGCCCGGCCGCCGGGGGTGAGCACGGCGCCGATCAGCAGGTCCGCCCCCGGCACCAACCGCTCAATCAGGCCGCGGCTGCTTACCAGGCTCACCAGGCGGCCCTTGCGGTCGGCCTCCAGCCGGCGCAGGCGCTGGGGCGAGTGATCCAGCAGGAACACCTCCGCATCCATCGCCGCCGCCAGCCGTGCCGCATGCCAGCCCACCGTTCCTGCCCCCAGCACCACCACCCGCGCCGGCCGCACGCCGGTACAGCCGCCGATCAGCACGCCGCGGCCACCGTGGGGCTTTTCCAGCAGATGGGCGCCCACCTGGGCGGCGATGCGCCCGGCGATCTCGCTCATGGGCGCCAGCAGCGGCAGGCTGCCGTCTTCGAGCTGCACGGTTTCGTAGGCCACCGCGGTGGTACCGGCCTCCAGCAGGGCCTCGCCCACCTCGGGATAGGCGGCCAGATGGAGGTAGGTGAACAGCACCAGGTCGCTGCGCAGATAGCGAAACTCCTCCGGTTGCGGTTCTTTCACCTTCACCACCAGATGGGCGCCCCAGGCGTCCTCGCAGCTCACCAGAAGGGCCCCGGCCGCGGCGTAGTCATCGTCGGCGATGCCGGCGCCGAGCCCGGCGCCCTCCTGCACCCGCACCTCCATGCCCTGGCCCACCAGCTCGCGCACCCCATCAGGACTGAGCGCCACCCGCTGCTCGTCCTGCTTGATTTCCGTAGGCACGCCGATGCTGGCCATCGGGGCCGTCAGGCCGGGTGCTGTCATGGACCACTGCAGGGCTTGCACCAGATTGGCGGGGCCGGGGCGGAACTGCCACGCATTCGTGACGGGATCAGCGTGCGGCGATCGGCATCCGCCAACCGCTGCCGAAGGCCCGAGCGCTCACTTTCAGCAGTGGTGCAGCCTGGCGCCGCTTGAATTCGGCCAGACGCAGCAGCCGATGCACCCGTTCGGCCAGGGCGGCATCGGTGCCGGCAGCGATCAGCTGCTCGGGGGTGCGCAGCTCCTCGATGTAGGCCTTCAGCAGCGGATCGAGCACGGCGTAGTCCGGCAGGGAGTCGCTGTCGCGCTGGTCGGGCCGCAGCTCGGCGCTGGGGGGCTTGTCGCGGATGGCCCTGCCCACCAGTTCGCCGCACTCGGGCAGGCCCAGATCACGGCGGCAGGGGCCTGCGGCGGGGCTGTCCAGCCAGGCGCACAGGGCAAACACGGTGCTTTTGTAGAGATCGCCGATCACGGCCAGGCCGCCGTTCATGTCGCCGTAGAGGGTGCAATAGCCCACCGCCAGTTCGGATTTGTTGCCGGTGGAGAGCAGCAGCCGGCCCTCCTGGTTGGCCAGGGCCATCAGCAGCGTGCCGCGGATGCGGGATTGCAGGTTCTCCGCCGTGATCCCGCGGGGGGCTTCTCCCAGCGCTGGGGTCAGCACCGTGTCGAAGCTGTCCATCAGCGCAGCGATCGGCAGGGTGCTGCTGGGCAGGTGCAGCCGTTCGATCAGGGCTGTGGCGTCGCTGAGGGACCCGGCGGAGCTCCAGGGGGAGGGCATCCGCAGCACCCGCACCTGCTCGGGGCCGAGGGCCGCGGCGGCGATCACTGCCACCAGGGCCGAATCGATGCCGCCGCTCAGGCCCAGCAGCGCCCGCTGGAAGCCGCACTTGCCGGCATAGTCGCGCACCCCCAGCACCAGCACGCGGAAGATCTGCTCCAGCCGCTCGGGCAACGGCGCGATGGCGCTGGCCTGGTCGCGAGCGGCGTCCCAGAAACCGAGGGCTTCACGGGCGCAGGGCAGGCGAGCCACCAGCGTCCCTTCGCCATCCACCACGAAGCTGACGCCGTCGAACACCAGTTCGTCGTTGCCGCCCACCTGGTTCACGTACACCACCGGGCAGCCCAGGCGCCTGGCGGCGCGCGAGGCCAGGGTTTGCCGCAGGGCCACCTTCTCCTGGCCGAAGGGGGAGGCCGAGAGGTTGAGCAACAGATCGAGCCGATGCGGCAGCAGTGCCGCGATCGGATCCGCGCCGGCGAGGCGGTGGCCCTGCAGCTGCTCGTCCACCCAGAGGTCTTCGCAGATCGTCAGCCCAAGGCGCCACGGGCGGCCGCTGCGCACCAGCTCCAGCACGGCGGCGCTGGTGCCGCTGCGGAAATAGCGCTGCTCGTCAAAGACGTCGTAGGTGGGCAGCAGCCGTTTGCGGGCCACGAAGCGCCACTGGCCCGGCTCCACAAGGGCCAGGCTGTTGTAGAGGCCCGGCACCCCGGCATCCTCCACCGGTTCCACCACCCCCACCAGCACCGCCAGCTCCGCGGGCAGTGAGGCGGCGAGTCGGTCGAGCTCTTCGCCCTGGCGCTGCACGAGGCTGGCGCGCAGCAGCAGGTCGCGGGGCGGATAGCCCCAGAGCGAGAGTTCCGGCGTCAGCACCAGTTCGGCGCCAGCGCTCTCCGCCTCCCGGCAGGCCGTCAGGATGCGGGCGCCGTTGCCTCGCAGGTCGCCCACCAGGGGATCGATCTGGGCCAGAGCAAGACGCATCGGCAGCGGGAACGGCGTGAGGGGAAGGGAAGGAGGCGGAAGTGGTCGCAGTCGACTCAAGCTGCTGCATCTGCAGCCCAATCAGGCTGGTGCATCTGCAGCCCGATCAGGCTGCATCAGCCGATTCGGCCTGCCGCAGGACCACCCCCTTGGAAGCCGTACAGATTGTGCTGCAGCAGCAGGGGGTGCAGCTCCGGCGGAACCTGGGCCGGATCGGGGCAGCGGCGCACCGCTGAGCTGGCCGTGGCGGGAATCTCCAGAGGCAGCAGCTCCAGCTCCGCCCCCAGCTCTCGCAGCGCCTGCTGCTGCTCCGCCGTGAGCGGCCAACCCCGGCGCGGGGCGATCGCCAGGCGGCAGCGGCGCAGGATCGCATCGGCGGCTTTCCAGCTGGGGATCTGGGGAGCCAGATCGCTCCCCACCACAAACACCAGTTCGTGCTGGGGCCACTGCCGGGCGGCGCGCTCCAGGGTTTCGATCGTCCAGGGGCTGCTGAGCTCCTGCCGGTGGTGCAGCCGCGGATCGCCGATCGCTGCCACCAGGGCCTCCAGCAGGGCTGCCCGCATGGGCAGCGGGGCCGCATGGTGCTTGAGGGGATTGTCACTGGCCCAGGTCGCCACCTCTGGGTAGAGGGTCAGCAGCCCCTCGAGCAGGGCGCGGTGGCCGAGGGTGGGTGGATCGGCGCTGGTGCCGAACAGGGCAACGGCGGGCATCGGTGGCCGGCTCAGGGCAGCAGGCTGGCAGGCCGCGGTGGCAGGGCGACGGGAGCCTGCTGCCAGCTGGCCAACCAGCGGCGCACTTCCGGATCCTGGCCGCAGAGGCGCTGCAGCAGGGCGCCTGGCCGGCCGGCGCCGCTGGCGCCGCGCAGCAGCTCGGCGGCCGCGAGGCGGCCGGTGCGACGGGTGGTGTGCACGGCCAGGGCCGCCTGGGCCAGGGCCACCGGCGCCGCCGGCGCGAGGCTGAGACCACCGCTGAAGGGCGCCGCCAGCAGCAGGACCTGGCGCATGCCACCCAGCAGCAGCTGCAGGCCCAGCTGAACGCCGCCCAGCAGGGCATTGTGGCCGGAGAGGCGTGAGAGCAGCTGGCGGGCGCCGCTGCTGGTCATCGGCAGGCCGTAGAGCTGACAGAGCTGCAGCACCAGGGCGGTATCGCAGGCCAGGCCTCCCGCCAGATCGAGCAGCAGCAGCGGATTGGCCGCGACGCCGGTGGCTTTGAGGGCGGCGAAACGGCCGATCAGGGTCTGGGCGTGGCGGCGGCCCTGGCGCAGGCGGTGGGCGTGGAGGCTCTGGCTGAAGCGATCAGCGGCCCGCAGGGCGTTGAGGCCCAGCAACAGGGGCCCGTGATCGCTCAGCAGTTGCCGCAGGGTGTGGCGCAGCGGTTCCACCTGGGCGGCTTCGCGGACGCTGCGCACACGGCCATCGTCGAGCAGCTGGGGCCGCCGCGGCGCCGCCGCCACCGCGATCGGCTCCAGGGTGCGGGCGGCGGCGGGGAGCCGGCGGCGGATGCTGGCCAGCAGCGCCTGGCGTTCCGGCTCGGGCCAGCAGTCGCAGCGGTTGAGCACCAGCAGCAGCGGTTTGCCACTGGCCAGCAAGGGTTCAAGCGCCTCCAGCTCGACGCTGGTGAGATCACCATCCAGCACCAGCAGCACCAGATCAGCGCCGAGGGCCAGACGGGCCGCCAGCCGGGAACGCGCTTCGGCGGCGATCTCGTCGATCCCCGGCGTGTCGACCAGCTCAACGGCGCTCAGCCCCGCGATCGGCTGCTGCCAGGGCCGGCTCGCCTGGCGACGGGTGCAGCCATGGGCCACATCCGTGGCAAAGGCCTCCTCGCCAAGCAGGGCATTGAGCAGGCTCGATTTCCCGACCCCCACCCGGCCGAACACGGCCAGGCGCGGCTGCTTCTGCTCCAGACGCTGCAGTTGCCGGTCCAGCCCTGCCAGCTCCGGTCCAAGCAGGGTGGTTTCGCGGGGGCTGAGCTGCAGCTCTGCCCGCCAGCGGCGCAGCAGCAGCAGGCAGCGCTCAGCGGTGGGCGGGGGCGTCAGCCTCGGGCGATGGGCTGGTGGTGCGGAGCCCCGGCGGGACCCGTGGCTCAGCGAGGGGGAGGTCATGACGGCTGTTCCTGCTCCACGTTGAGGGCGAGGTTGTCCCCACCGGTCTGGGGGCGGCGCCACCAGCCGGCCAGCACCGCCAGCACCGCATCGGCGCCGATCACCCCCACGAAGCCACCGAATTCATCCACCACCACGCGGATGCCGCTGCTGTTCCGCCGGAAGCCGGTGAGCAGCCGATCGGCGCGAATCATCTCCGGCACGTATTCCACCGGCTCGCACAGCTCGGCGGCGGTCATCGCGCCTTCCTGCTGCAACAGGGCACTGAGCAGCCGTTCGCGGTTTGCCACCCCCAGCACCTCATCGACCTCCTCGCCCAGCACCACCCACCAGGAGGCCGGGTTGGACAGCAGGTTGGACCGCAGACTCTCGAGGCTGGCCTGGCCCTGCAGGGTGGGGGCCGCCACCCGCGGCACCATCAGATCCCTGGCGGTGAGGTCATTGAGCTGGAACACCTTGGCGATCATGGCGGCCTCGTCGGCCTCGATCTGCCCTTTCTGGGAGCCGAGCCTGGCCAGCAGTCGGATTTCCTCTTCGTCGGTGTTGAGCTCATTCTCATCGCTGATGCCAGGCAGCAGGCGTTCCAGCACCAGCACCAGGGGCAGCATCAGCTTCAGGAGCAGCGTCAGGCTCTGCGCGCTGGCCAGGGAGACCGGCAGCGCCAGCCGGCTGCCGAGGGCCTTGGGCAGGATCTCGCCCAGCAGGATGACCAGCAGGGTGAGCCCCACCGAGAACAGCGGCAGGGCGACGGGATCGATGTTGTGGCGGCTGAACACCCAGCTGGCGAAGCCGCCCACCATCAGGCTGCCGAAGATGTTGAAGGTGTTGTTGACGATCACCAGCACCGACAGGGTGCGGCCCAGGCGGTTGCGCAGCTGCTCAAGGCGGCGGGCGCTGCCGGATGGCCGAGGACGATGGGCCAGCTCATGCACCCGGATCGGGCTCACGGTGAGCAGGGCGGCCTCGACACCGGAGCACACCGCCGAGCCCAGCAGCATCACCACCACCAACACGCCGAGGACGAGGTAATCGTTCATCCGGCGACGGGCGCGTGGGGGGGGACGGAGGTGGTGGAGAGGTGAGCGATCGCAGGGGCGGCGTCAACAACCGGGAAGCGTGCTGGCCGTTCCGGGCCCAAGGCACGCAACTTGCGCGGTCTCTGTATTAAACCGGCTGTTCCAACTTCTGGCTGTCGAGCCGTTCCGCCGCCCATGGCCAGCCCGCCTCCGATTGACGCCGCGGCCTATGCGGAGCGGCGCGGACGCTTCCTGCACCGCCTCGGTGGCGTGGCGGCGGTGATCCCGGCCTCCTCCCTGGCGACGCACCACGCCGATGTGGAGCATGCCTTCCGCCAGAACAGTGATTTCTGGTATCTCACCGGCTTCGATGAGCCCGGGGCGGTGGCCCTGTTCCTGCCCCATTGCCCCGAGCATCCCTTCGTGCTCTTCGTGGAGCCGAAGGATCCCACCGCTGAAGTCTGGAACGGCTTCCGCTGGGGTTGTGAGGGGGCGGTGGAGCGCTTCGGTGCTGACCGGGCCCATCCGATCGCCGAGCTGCCCCAGCGGCTGGCCGACTACCTCAAGGGTGCCGAGGGCATCGCTTTCCGGGTGGGGCGGCATCCCACGGTGGAGCCGCTGGTGCTGCAGGCCTGGGCCCATCAGCTGGATCGGGCCCCCCGCACCGGCAGCGCCGCCCTGGGGCTGGTCGCCCCCTGTCCGATGCTGCATGAGTTGCGCCTGCGCAAGAGCCCCGAGGAACTGGAGCGGCTGCGGGAAGCGGCGCGGATCTCCGCCGAAGCCCACGAACTGGCTCGCCGGGTGACGCGGCCGGGCCTGCTGGAGCGGCAGGTTCAGGCGGTGATCGAGCAGCACTTCCTCGAACGGGGCGCGCGCGGAGCGGCCTACGGCTCGATCGTCGCCGGCGGCGACAACGCCTGCGTGTTGCATTACACCGCCAATGCCGCCGAGCTGCGGGATGGCGACCTGCTGCTGATCGATGCCGGCTGCAGCCTGGGCGACTACTACAACGGCGACATCACCCGCACCTTTCCGGTGGGCGGCCGCTTCAGCGCCGAGCAACGGGCCCTCTACGAGCTGGTGCTGGCGGCCCAGGAGGCGGCCGTGGCGGTGGTGCGGCCGGAGGCCACCGCCGAACAGGTCCACGACACGGCGGTGCGGGTGCTGGTGGAGGGCCTGCTGGAGCTGGGCCTGCTGCGGGGCTCGGCCGACAGCGTGATCGAGCAGGGCGCCTACCGCCATCTCTACATGCACCGCACCGGCCACTGGCTCGGCCTGGATGTGCACGATGTGGGCGCCTACCGGCTCGGCGAGCATCCAGTGGCGCTCGAGCCCGGCATGGTGCTCACCGTGGAGCCGGGGTTGTACGTGAGCGATCGGTTGCCGGTGCCGGATGGCCAGCCGGCGATCGAGGAGCGTTGGAAGGGGATCGGCATCCGCATCGAGGATGACGTGGCGGTGACGGAGCAGGGCCACGAGGTCCTCACGGCTGCTGCTCTCAAGGCGCCGGCGGCGATGGAGCGCTGAGCCAGCGCAACAGGGCTTCGGGTTCGAGGGCCCTGGTGCAGGGCAGCACCACATCGGCTCCGGCTTCGATCAGCCGGGCTTCGTAGGCAGCTCGGAGGTCGATGGCTTCCGGGACCTGCAGGTGGGGTGGGGCGACGGCCAGGCTGAGGAAGCGGACAGCAGGGCAGTGCTGCCGAGCCCGCTGCACGGTGAGAACATCCGCCACGGTGTCGCCCAGGTAGGCGATCGGCGGACTCGCCTGATCCAGCGCTGCGCCCGTGAGCTGGCTGGCAAGCAGCAGCAGGCCCGTGGGGTCGGGCTTGTCGGGAGCCTGGCCCATGGCGATCAGAGGGGGCTCGCGCAGCCCCAGCCGTGTCTCCAGCACGTAGCGGCAGGACGGGGGCTCCGCACCGCTCACGAAGCCCCAGGCCACGTTGGCCCTGGTCAGCGCAGCAAAGAAATCAGATTCCACCAGCAGCGGTTCGCTGCCGATGAACCCCTGCCACAGACTGGAATCCCCCTCGGGGTCGCCACCGAAGTAGAAGCCGCCAAACACGTCCACCAGGGCTTCGAAGGCTGGGAGCGGGGTATGACCTGAGCGGCGCAGCAGCTCCAGCGAGGCTTCCCAGTCGTTGTTCCAGCAGCCTTCACTTTTGAGGGTGTCGATGGCACCGGGCTCAGGGCGCTGGCCGCTGAACTGGTGCACCGTTTCCACGATGGCGCGCCGATAACTGCCGCCGACATCCCGGATCACACCGTCGATGTCGAAGAGCAGAACGGCACGGGGGGACATCAGGCGGTGCCGATCAGGCGATCGCATCCTGCTCGAACTGGGCGGCGGCGGCTTCGGTGGCTTCACTGGCGAACAGCCCTGCGGCGATGGCTGGGCCCATGGTGAAGGTGGTCATCCCTGCCTCCGCCAGGCGGGTCAGATCGCTGGCCTGGCGGAGGCTGGCCACCAGGAGCCTCACGCCAGAGCCCACGCCATCGAGGCAGCGCTGCATGGTGATCAGCTCGGCGTGACCATCGCGTCCCAGGTCACTGATGCGGCCGAGGTAGGGGGCGATGTAACGGGCTCCCAGGGCGGCGGCGATCAACACCTGGGCCGGCTCGTAACAGGCGGTGAACGTGACGGGGATGGCCTGGCTGATCAGCTGTTTCGCTGCCGCAGCACCGGTGGCGGTCACCGGTACTTTCACGACGATCTGGTCTGGTGCAATGGCATGCAGGGCAGTGCCACGGCGCACCAGGTCGGCGGTGCTGCTGCCCCAGGCCTGCAGATGCAGTTCCTGGGGCAGCAGCTCCAGGGCGCGGCGGCTGAGCTGGCGCAGATGGTCCAGATCGCAGGGCTGGCCGGCCTTTTTCAGCAGGCTGGGATTGGTGGTGATCCCAAAGAACAGCCCGCTGGGCAGCCACGCCTCCCAGTCGCTGGGGTCGGCGGAATCGAGGAACAGGCGCAGCGTCATGGGCGGGATCGAGCCGGTCGCGCCTTGGGGACTGGTAGGTTAATTGTTTGACCTTGTTCCTTGAGCGCCGAAACCATGACGGCCACTGAGACCGCCAGCGCCGAGAGCGCCAGCGCCGGTGCTGAAAGCTCCAGTGCCGCTGCCGTGACGGAGGCCCCCGCAGAAGTGGCCGCCGCTGCGGATGCCCCTGCCGCCGACACCGCCACCCAGGGCCGTCCGGTGATGCGCGGTGGCAGCGCCGCCCTGGCCACGGCCACCATCGATGAAGATGGCGTTCCTTCCGGCTACACACCCAAGGCCGATGAGGGTCGCTTCCTGCTCAAGATCCTCTGGCTGTCGGACAACGTCGCCCTGGCGGTGGATCAGATCGTGGGTGGTGGCCCCAGCCCACTCACCGCCTATTTCTTCTGGCCCCGGGAAGATGCCTGGGAAACCCTGAAATCCGAGCTGGAAGCCAAGAGCTGGATCACGGATAACGAGCGGGTGGAGATCCTCAACAAGGCCACCGAAGTGATCAACTACTGGCAGGAGGAGGGCAAGGGCAAGAGCCTCGAGGAGGCCAAGCTCAAGTTCCCCGATGTCACCTTCTGCGGGACCGCCTGATCCTTCCGCTGGAGTTTCCTTGGGCATTGACGATGTCCCGCATCCCGTGATGGAACCCTGCCAGGGTTCCATCACGGGATTTTTTCGGGACCTTGCTTCACCGGGCTGGCATCAGCTTTGGATACAGGGTTCTGAATTCAGAGGTCTTGATTCAGAGCTTTGGAATCACCGGCGCGCCTGCAGCACCCGAACGAAGGCACTGTTCGTGATCAGGGCCGGCGAGGTGGCGGTGTCCACCGTGAAGCTGCGTGTCTCGCTCTGGCTGGTGCCATCCGGGTAGACGAAGGTCACCACCCCATCGAGGGTGAGGCTGCTGCCATTGCTGCCGGTGGTCTGCAGATCCGACACGGTCACCTGTTGGAACTGCTCGAAGAAGGCGGCGTCGAACTGGTCGGCTGCCGCGCCGGCAAACCACTGACGGGCCTGCTCGAAATCTTTGCGGCTGAGGCTCTCGTAGAGGCTGCGGATGCTCTCCATGGCCTGCTCCGCCGTGGCGGCCTCAGGAGTGGGTTCAGGTTCGGGCAGCTCTGGCACCTGGGGGGGCTCAGGCTGGCTTACAGGTGCGGGGGTAGGGGGTGCCACCGGTTGGCGCACCACCGGCGCGCTCGGTTGCAGGGCGCTCTGCTGCGCCGACTGGTGCATCCACAGCACCACGGCCACCAGTGCCACGCTGAGGCTGCCGGTGAGAAAGGCCAGGAAGGCCACGAGGCCCCGGCTGCCGCCTGATGCCCTCGGTGCCTCCACCGCATAGACATCCTCGGCGGCTGGTGCCGCAGGCGGCATCTGTGGCACCACGGGCGGTTGAACGGCTGATACCTCTACGGGCACCGCTGCTACCGCCACTGGCACAGCAGCGGTTTGCCGGGGCACGCCTGGATGGGGTGCCGCCTCTGAGCCTGAAGGGGTCATCGGCCCTGGCAGGGCCAGCAGGCCCAGTACCACCCCCTCCATGCGGGCACAGATCGTGACGGCGAACACCTCGCGCAGTTCCGCCATCAGCCGGGCCGCCAGGCGCGGATCCGCCAGGGGCCTGGCCTGGCTCGCACCGCTGTGGAAGGCGGCGGACAACACCAGATGGCGCAGTGCCGGCAGCAGGGCGGTCTGCTCACTGCCGCAGAGGTCACCCACCAGCCCCTGCAGACGACGGCCCTCGATCGGCAGGTTCTGGGAACGAAGCTGCAGCACCCGCTCCCGCAGGGCGGCCCCGAGCTGGTAGTCGTTCATGGCAGGCGGATCAGCGGGATGGGGATGGGCTGGGCATGGTCTGCTGCCATTGCTCCTGCAAGGCGGACTGCAACGCTGCACAGGCGCCCAGAGCCTGAAGGGCTGATCCGCGCACCATCGTGCGCTGCGCCGGATCGAAGCTGGCCGCGATCAGGGCGCCGAGGGGATCGCTGGTGCTGGATGCGTTGAGCAGATCTGGAGCGATTGTGCCCCGCCCCAGCCCCTCGAACTGGGCGCGGCGGTTGCGCAGGGTGCCTCGGATCGATGCCGGTGAACCCTGGCAGAGTGTCTGGACCAACTGACGGACTGGCTCAGGTGGCAGGGACTCAGGGGAAGAAGGCTCCATTTTCAGGGGCGTGGCAGGCCTCGGTGGGGACCGCTGCCCCAGCAGCCCCAAGGAGCTCAACAGAGCCAGCGCTCCTGCCAGACCCAGACTGAGACCCAGCAGGAGGCGTGGAGTGGATGGTCGCCCCTTGCCGGCGACGGCAGAGGAACCAACATCAGGAGCATCGGCGGTTTCGTTGGCTGGCTGAGAAGCTTCTGGCTGAACCGTTGTTGGTTTCGCCGTTGCGGTTGCCGCGGGTGTTGGCTCAGCGGTTGCTTGCTCCGCCCTCCGTTGCACAGGCTTTGTTCGCTCAGGATTGACCGGTTCAGCCGCGAGCGACCCCTCAGGCTCGAACCAGGTCATGGCCACGCTCACATCGTCGCCGCTGCCCTCGCGGCTGATGCGATCCAGCAGGCTGGGAAGCTCAGTGGACTCCTGGCTTGCCTCTGGAGCGTCTGCCGGTGCGGCCGCTTGATCCAACGCATGGGCCGGAGTCGTCGATCCGGCTTGGACTGCGCTCACCAGGAACGCAGCAAGTGCCAGGAAGTCAGGATCCGTGGCGCAGGACTTGCGCAGTCCATCGGTGCTGAGCAGCAGGGCGAAGCGCGCCTGGGGGCTGTCGAGCCGGTGCAGCCCGGAGCGCGACGCAAACAGCGAGGCGGCGTCGGGCAGGCAGAGGCTGCCGGTGGCTTCCCCCGGTGAGGCTGGGTCGTCCGCTTCCTCGTCCAGCAGCACGGCGACGCCCTGGGCATCCACCCGCACCAGGTCCCAGTCGCCCAGTCCGGTGTGGCCCCACCAGTGCGGTGTCAGCACCACCAGCCCCAGGGTGGTGCCATAGGCCAGCCAGTCTTGCGCCGCTGCGCTTTCCAGTGCGGGGACGCCCTCCTGTCCCGCTGGGTTGTCTGGCTCCGGCCGCCTGGCCCGGTCGGCCTCCACCGCTTCTCGCCAGGTGGAGAGAATGGCCAGCGGCAACGCCTGTTGCAGCCACCGTCGCCACTGCTCCATCGGCTGGCCAGCGGCACTGTCGGCCAGACGGCTGGTCTCCAGCGTGGCGGCCACGGCCGTCAGGGCGGCTGTGCAGGCGAGGCGGCTGCCGATGTCGCTGCGGTGGTACCGGGCGCCACCATGGCCATCGGCCACGGCCATCACCTTCACGGGCAGGCCATCGAGGCTACGCAGTTCGATGGCCGCGCTCCCGTCCTGACAGACCTGGCCGCGGCGTTGGTGGGCTGCTCCGGGGCGGCTGCAGATCCTGGCCGGCTGCCAGGGGGTCACCACACCAGGGGACCGACATCGTCGGTGGGATCGAGCACGGTCGGAGGCAGATCCGGCAGGGGGATGGGGCCCGGGGCTGCGGCCTCTGCCGACGGCACCATGCGGCTGGCGGGCATGGAGGCGGCGTTCACCACGGCCGTGGAAGCCCACTGGATGTACTGGGCCAGGGAGGTGGCGTTGCCGGCCTGCAGCGGGCGTCGCGCTGATCGGCCGCTGCCGCCGGGATCCTGGCCGATGAACTGCTGCAGCACCTCCAGATCGGCGTCGTGGCCGAGGGCAATCGCCAGCCGCACCGCCTTCTGGGCCCAGGGCTGGCGGATCAACGTGCGCAGGCCGCGATCGAAATCATCGGTCGGTTGGCCGTCGGAAATCAGCACCAGCACCGGCGGCAGAGCCCGTTCCTCCATCGGTGGCGTCTGCAGGGCGGCCGCCACCAGTTCCAGGGCCTCGCCCATGGCGGTCACGCCGCCGGCCTCAAGGTCGATCCAGCTGAGCTGCTCCACTGGCGTGGGCTCGGCGATGTGCCAGCGGGCCTGGTCGGCGAAGCGCACCGCCCGCACCAACAGCCGGGCTTCCGGGTTCTGCCGGGCTACCTCGGCCATGCCCGGCAGCGACTGGCGGATCGCCTGGTTGAGCGCCTGCATCTTGCCCTGGGCTGCCATCGAACCGGAGCAGTCGCACAGGTAGAGGAAGTGGAGCGGTCGGTTGGCGAGGCGAACGTTGGGGAAGGGCATGGGGCACTACGGGCCAGGGGTCAGCGCAGCACCGTGATCGCCCCGGCCGGCGTGGTGAGCCGTCGCACGGGCGCGAGATTACAGGTTTTTTGGGGTTGCAACGGCACCACGGCGCCGTCGATCAGCTCCACGCTCCAGAGTTCCGGCGAGAGGTTGCGCAGCCCCACGATTGAGGGATCGACGGGGTGGGCCTCCACCCGTGCCAGGGGGGTGAGCAGGCTCTCGGGTACGAGGGCATCGAAGTGATGGGGATGCAGCTCGTTGTCCGGTGCGGCGATCACCTCGCCATGGGCCAGCTGCAGCCGCAGGACCGGCTGCAGCGGCGAGCCGCAGCTCCAGCAGGTTCTGGCACTCTGATCGTCGGGGAAGACCTCCTGGCCGCAGGCCCGGCACAGTTGCCGCTGGTCCAGGGTGATCGACAGGGCCCGGCGCCACTGGCCCGTCAGGGCCCGCTGGCTGGGCTGGCGCAGGCCGCGGCAGAAGGTCTGCTCGAACAGGTCCTTGAGCCGCTCCGGGTAGATCGGCCAGGTGATCAGGGCGGCGGTGTGCTCGATCGGATCGGGTCGGTTGGACGGATCGGCCGGATCAAAGATGAACAGGGGGTCTTCGCCGTAGAGGCGGCGGCGGGCGGGTTCATCGAGGCAGCGAATCGCCAGCTCCCGTTGTCCCCGCAGGGGATCGTGGCGGGTGAGCAGCCTGAAGATCAGCACCGCCAGCGAGAACAGATCGCTGTCGGCGCCGGGGCAGGCCTGGCCCAGCAGCACCTCGGGAGCCATGAACCCGGGCGTACCCAGCACGCTGCCAGGGTCACGCCCGTCCACATCGACGTTGTCGTTGTCGCAGATCAGGATGCGGCCGCTGCCGGGTTGGAGGAACAGGTTGCCCAGGGAGATGTCCTTGTAACAGAGGCCGCGCAGGTGCAGGGCATGGAAGGCGTCAGCCAGGAAGAAGCAGGCCCGCAGCACAGAGCGCAGGCTGATCTCGATGCGGCCCGCGACGTGCTCATGGGCGCCCACGTAGTCCGCCGGTCTCAGGTCCATCAGATACCCGAAACCGGCGTCGCGGCAGCGAATCTGCCCACGGCTGGCGGCGGTCGGGTGCAGCAGGGCGATCGGCCAGAGGAAATCCTGATTGGGGGCCGTGGCGCGAATGCTGTCGCTGAGGCGGCGGGCCAACTGGGGATCACGGGCCAGGCAGGCCGGCAGATACCACTTCAGAGCCAGAGTTTCGCCGTCCACCTCCACCGCGAACACCTGGCCCTGGGTGCCGCCCCCCAGGGCGCGCCGGATTCGCATCGGGCTGCTGAGTTCCTCCATCTGCAGGCTCTCGCCCAACGGCAGGATCCAGGTCATGGCTCCACCGGCTGGCCCAGGGCCCGGCGGATGCCATTGCGGTGCGACAGGGCGGTGATCCGGTTGGAGAAGCTGCGCCGGTAGGCCAGCCCGTCGCGCAGCACCACCACCAGAACGTGCTGCTTGCGCGAGCCCAGCAGCACCGCGCCGGCCAGGGCTGCCACCTGCAGGGGCCAGAACACCAGGGGAAAGGGCAGCAGCAGCAGGCCGCCAAGACAGGCAAGCACCCACCAGCTGAAGATGTGGTGGTGGAGGGCCTGGCTGCGCAGCTCGGCCGAGCGGATCCGATCGAGGCTGATCCGTTCCCCACCGATGTCGATCTCGGCAGGGGCGGATCCCGCAGCTTGCGCTGCCACGGCGGGCTGCGGCGCCGGCCTTGCTGCACGGGCCTTTCCGGAAGTGGATTTCGAAGCAGTGGTCTTCGAAGCAGTGGTCGTCGCAGCAGTGGCCTGCGAACCCGTGGCGCTCGAAGCGCTGCTCTGCTGAGCAGTGGCGGACTCCCACTGAAACAAGAACACCGGTCCGTTGCGGCCCAGCTGGATCCGATCGCCGTCCTGCAGGGGGTGGGGGGCTGTGATCCGCTGGCGGCCCACGTAGGTGCCGTTGGCGCTGCCCAGATCCGCGATCACCCAGCCCGTGTTGTCGCTGGAGCTGCGGATCTCCGCATGCCGACGCGACAGCCCAGCCGCGTTCGGCAGGCAGAGCTGATTGGCCGGGTCACGGCCGATGCTCAGGGGCCGGCCGGAATCGAGTGGCACGCTGCTGCCCGGATCGTTCTGCTGCACCAGCCGAGCGTGGGGTGGTGCGGGGGCTGGGTTGGTCATGGGCCGCGGCGGCGCTGCCACCAGAGCTGCCAGTCTTCGCGCAGGTCTGCCCACCAGCCCCCGTCCCCCTCGCGGTAGGGCACGACGCGGCCCGGGAACAACAGGGCCTTGCTGGCCAGCGCCAGGGCCAGGAGCACCAGGGTCAGCAGCACCCAGCCGGGGATCGCCCCGAGCCAGGTCGCCGCAAAGCTGGCGCGCAGGGCATAGAGCCCGATCGTGAGGGCCAGCCACAGCCGGAAGGGCTCCCAGGGATCCCGCTGGCGCTCCACCCGTTTCCCGCCATCGCTGTCCGTAGCCTATGGGGCCGTCGCCGTGGACTGCCCTGCCCGTGCCGTCGTCCGACCCCGGCGCCCAAGTCGTTGGCCGCACCGCCGCAGCACACAGCCGCCGCCGTCGCTGGCGGGCCCTCTGGATTGCCTGCAGCCGCGGCCCATTGGCCCAGCGCCCCGGGGCCCTCGGCTCCGCCTGGCGACACCTGGTGGCCCGACAGGCCCGCGCCGAACTGTGGCAAGGCGATCGGTTGGTGCTGGCCCGTTCCCTCAAGCCAGGCCAGCGGCTGCGCATCGGTCGCGATCCGGCCTGCGAGCTGCCGGTCGCCGATCCCAGCCTCAGCCGGGTACACGCCATCCTCGAGCAGAAGCGGCTGGGCGATCGCGACTTCTGCCTCGAAGATTTCAACTCCGCCAACGGCCTGTTCCACCGCGACCGCCGCATCCGTGCCATCCGCCTGCGCCACGGTGATGTGGTGCAGCTGGGATCGCCGCTGAAGGGGGAAGCGCCGCGGCTGCTGTATCGCCATCCCCGCAGTGCCCTCGAGCAGGTGGTCCACCTGGCTGGCCTGGCGGCCTTGCTGGGCTCGGGGCTGCTGGTGGGCGGGCTGCTGGCGGCGGCCTCGGTGGGGGGCGGCTCCCGGATCCGCGCCATTGCCGGACCGGTGAAGATCTTTGCGGCCAGCGGTGAGCAGGTCGATGCCCGTGAGGGCTCGGCCACGGCCCTGCCCTCCCTGCAGGACTATCCCCTGCATCTGCGCCAGGCCCTTGTGGCCTCGGAGGAATCGCGGTTCGGCTGGAACAGTGGCCTCGACCTGTTCGGCACCCTGCGCTCCGTCCTGCTCGGCAGCGGTGGTGGCAGCGGCCTCACCCAGCAGGTGGCGCGTCTCTACTACCCCTCCGTGGGCACGGAGGTGAGCCTGGCCCGCAAGCTGCGGGAATTATGGGTGGCGCTGCAGCTGGAGGTGGGCTACAGCAAGAACCGGATCCTGAAGATGTATCTGGACCGGGCCCATCTCGGCCTGGGCACCGATGGGTTCGAGCAGGCTTCTCAGCTGTATTTCCGTCAGTCGGCCCGCGATCTGGATGTGGGCCAGGCCGCGTTTCTGGTGGGTCTGCTGCCTAGCCCCAATGGCTACAGCCCCTGCAACCGCGACGACCCCACCGCCGGTCGGGAGCGGCGCAACCTCGTGCTGAAACTGATGCACGAGCAGGGCTTTCTCTCCGATCAGGGGCTGATCGATGCCGAGCGCCGTCCACTCAACATTGATCCCTCCGCCTGCCGCGCGTCCACCTTCACCAGCTATCCATTCTTCAGCGATTACGTGCTAGGTGAGCTGGAGGGCACCCGCTTCGGTCTCAACCTCTCCGAACAGGAGAGTGGCGGAAACTACAGCGTGGTGAGCACGATTGATCCCAGGCTGCAGGCCCTGGCGCAGCAACAGTTGCAGCGCTTCCTGGAGGGTCCGGCGGCCCGGGCAGGCCTCACCCAGGGAGCACTGATTTCCCTGAATTTCGAGAGTGGTGACATCCTCGCCTACGTGGGCGGCGGCGATTACAGCCGCTCCAGCTTTGATCGGGTTCAGGCGTTGCGCCAGCCCGGCTCGGCCTTCAAGCTGTTCACCTTTCTGGCGGCCCTGGCCCGTGGGGTCAGCCCGGACGACCGCATCTCCTGCGCGCCGCTGTCCTATGTGGCCGGCTGCCGCCACGGGGCAGGCTCAGCCGATGGCACCACCAGCGTGGCCGATGGCTTCGCCGCTTCCGAGAATGTGGTGGCCCTGCGCCTGGCCCAGCGGGCCGGCCTGCGCCAGGTGGTGGACCAGGCCCGCCGGCTGGGGATCAGCACCCCCCTCGACCTCGACTTCAACACCATCCTGGGCGGACGTGAAACCCTGCTCTATGAGCTGGCCCGGGCCTATGCGGTGGTGGCGAATGGTGGCCAATCGGTGCCGATGCACGGCGTCAGCCGCATCTATGACCTGGGCATCTGCCAGTCGATCTACAGCCTTGCCACCTGCCCGGAGCGGGGGGTGACGGTGCCGGTGGGGGAGACATCCCGTCAGTTGATCCCGCCGGAGCATGCGCAACAGATGGATGCCCTGCTGGCCGCGGTGGTGCAGCGCGGCACCGGCAAGGCGGCCGCTCTGGTGGCCGATGCCCGCGGCAAGACCGGCACCACCAACAACGGCGTTGATGTGCTGTTTGTCGGCTATTCACCGTCGCTGAAAATTCTCACCGCCATCTGGATGGGCAACGACGACAACAAACCCGCCGAAGCCGCCAGTGGGGCCCTGGTGGCGGAGTTGTGGGGGCGCTACATGGCTGCTGCTGCTGACGTCAGCCGGCTGGGCGGGTCTGCTGCAGCACCTGCAGCCACTGGCCAAGCCGGCTGATCAGCGCCCAGGCGAGGCCGAGCTGCAGTCCCCACCACCACTGGCTGCTGAGCAGGCGGTCGATCGGACGGCTGCTGTCCTGGGGGCTGCGCCGGGGCAGCAGCCAGCTGAGTTGCAGGGTTCCGTACACCACCAGCAGCACCCAGGCGGGAATCGCCAGGGGGCCGAAGGGATAGCTCAGCGATCGCCAGTGCAACAGGCTGGCGCCACTGCCCAGGCCGATCAGAGCGCTGACGGCCCCCGAAGCTCCATCCCAGCGCCCTTCGCTGGTGCGGCGTTGCGCCAGCAGCAGGGCCAGGGCTGCGGTGGCCAGGCTGGTGAGGCAGTAGCGCAGCACCACCTCCGGCAGGGGCAAAGGGGATGGCCCCAGCAGGATCAGCAGCAGCACCAGGTTGAGCAGCGCCTCCCCATTGGCATGGTGAATCCAGGGGGCGCAGATCCAGCGCCACGCCTGGTGGGGATCGGTGGCATCGGCCTGTTCCAGGGGCCACTGACGCCGGACCACCTTGAGGGGACCGAGGGCCAGGGCCTGAAGCAGTGCCAGCAGCACCACCAGCACCACTCCGCCGCTCCAGCCCCAGGGTTCAAACACCCAGCGCTGTAACTCCCCGGCCGACCAGCGCCACACCAGGGCGGCGGTGGCCGCCAGGGCGACTCCAGGACCCAGGAGATGAAGCTGGTGAGCGAGACCTGCCGCTCCTGCTGCAATCTCCACAGCAGCAGGAGCGGGGCCGGAAGCATTGACAAGGCACGGTCCATCACTGGACGGTCCAGTGATCAAGGCCCGATCGGGGATGGACTCAGCGAGCGCTGACAGGCTGATGGATTGACCGGTGGCAGCCTGAAGGAGCGCCAGCAGCTCAACGAGAACCTTGGGGGCGTAGGTCGATTCGAGCTGATGGACCAGGCTCTGCAGGGCCGAGTGCCGGGTGCCCCCATCCCGTTGGCGAAGCACCTGGCGGAGCAGCGGCTGGGAGGCCAGATCGCGGATCGGCCCTTTGAGCCATTCCTCCGCGCCCAGTCCATCGATCAGGCGGTTGGCCAGAGCTGTGGGGTGCTCGAGGTCGAGCAGTCCAGCCTCATTCCATGCCCTCAGCTGCTGGCCCAGCTCTTCACCCTTCCCCATGCCCTCGAACCCTGCGGGGCGAGCTTAGGAGGGTGATGGGGAGGGCCAAACCAGCCTTGGGTTTTCAGCTGGCTTTGCTGGCCTGCAGCCGCGCCCTGGCCCGGGCCAGGCTCTGTTGAGCCTTCAGCTTTTCGGGGCTGGGCTGCTGGCCTTCGAACACCGCGGCAGCCTGCTGAGCGGCCTCGAAGGCCGTTTCGGCGGCGGCGGTGTTGATGCTGCTGCCGAGTTCGGCGGCGTTGACCAGCACCGTGACTTCATCGGCTTCCACCTCGGCGAAGCCACCCATCAGGGCGATGGTGCTCCAGCCATTGGCGTCACGCAGGCGCATCACGCCGGTATCCAGGGCCGCCAGCATGGTGACATGCCCGGGAAGGATACCCACCTGACCGGTGGTGCTGGGCAGGATCACCTCGTCGGCGCTGCCGTCGAAAACGCTCTGGTCTGGTGCCAGAACGCGGAGAGTGAGACTCATGGATCGGGGACCTCAGGGAAACGAGCGGTGGATGGACGCGCTCAGCCCTTGGCTTCGGCGGAGATCTTGGCGGCCTTGGCTTTGACCTCGTCGATGTTGCCCACCAGATAGAAGGCGGCTTCGGGGAGATCGTCGAGTTCGCCAGCCAGGATCATGTTGAAGCCCTTGATGGTTTCTTCGAGCTTCACGTATTTGCCGGGCATGCCGGTGAACACTTCCGCCACGAAGAAGGGCTGGGAGAGGAACTTCTCGATCTTGCGGGCCCGGTCCACCGTGCGGCGATCGTCTTCCGAAAGTTCATCGAGACCCAGGATCGCGATGATGTCCTGCAGTTCCTTGTAGCGCTGCAGGGTGCTCTGCACGGCGCGGGCGGTGCGGTAGTGCTCGTCTCCCACCACGGCAGGCTGGAGCATGGTGCTGGTGGAATCGAGCGGATCCACGGCGGGGTAGATGCCCTTCGAGGCCAGGCCGCGGCTCAGCACGGTGGTGGCATCCAGGTGGGCAAAGGTGGTGGCAGGGGCGGGATCGGTGAGGTCATCCGCCGGCACGTAGACAGCCTGGATCGAGGTGATCGATCCTTCCAGCGTGGAGGTGATGCGCTCCTGCAGCTCACCCACGTCGGTGCCGAGGGTGGGCTGGTAACCCACAGCCGAAGGCATCCGGCCCAGCAGGGCGCTCACCTCGGAGCCGGCCTGCACGAAGCGGAAGATGTTGTCGACGAACAGCAGCACGTCCTGCTTGTTCACATCGCGGAAGTGCTCGGCCATGGTGAGAGCCGACAGGCCCACCCGCATACGGGCGCCCGGGGGCTCGTTCATCTGGCCGTAGCAGAGGGCCACCTTCGACTTGGAGAGGTCGTCGGCGTTGATCACGCCCGACTCCTTGAATTCCTCGTAGAGGTCGTTGCCTTCGCGGGTGCGCTCACCCACGCCGCCGAACACGGACACACCACCGTGCTCCTTGGCGATGTTGTTGATCAGCTCCTGGATCAGCACGGTCTTGCCCACGCCGGCGCCGCCGAACAGGCCCACCTTGCCGCCTTGGCGATAGGGCGCCAGGAGGTCAATCACCTTGATGCCGGTTTCGAACACCTTGGGCTTGGTCTCCAGCTCGGTGAGCTTGGGAGCTTCCCGGTGGATCGGCGCGGTCATGGTGGTGCTGACCGGGCCCTGCTCGTCGACGGGCTCACCCAGCACGTTGAAGATGCGGCCCAGGGTGGCTTCGCCCACGGGCACGGAGATCGGGGCACCGGTGTCGAGCGCTTCCATGCCGCGCACCAGGCCATCGGTGCTGCTCATGGCCACGGCACGCACGCGGTGGTCACCCAGCAGCTGCTGCACTTCGGCGGTGAGGGCGACCTGCTGACCAGCGGAGTTGGTTGCCTCAATGCGCAGAGCATTGAAGATCCTGGGCAGCTTGCCGGCCGGGAACTCCACATCAAGCACGGGACCGATCACCTGCCGGACAATGCCTTTGGTGCCGGAGGCGGCGGGAGCAGCAGCAGCCATAAGTAAGGAAAAATCGCGGTTTCGCGCAGCGGGGCATCAGCCCGTCTTGAGCGGCGCAACCTTACCACCGCAGCTCACCCGACCCTGGGAGTTCGGTCAACCGCACAGGCCTGGGGCTGGCTTGTTGCCCACTGGCTCGCATACGTTGGCAGTCAACGGGGCCGAGTGCCAACTCTCCCGTTGTTCAGTGGCGTCTCAGGCGCCATGCCGTTGCTATCGCATCAATTCATGGCTGCTGTTTCCCTCAGCGTCTCCACGGTCAAACCGCTCGGAGATCGCATCTTCATCAAGGTCTCCGAGTCGGAGGAAAAGACTGCCGGAGGCATCCTGCTTCCCGATACCGCCAAGGAAAAGCCCCAGGTGGGTGAGGTGGTCCAGGTCGGCCCCGGCAAGCGCAACGATGACGGCACCCGCCAGACTCCCGAGGTGAGCGTGGGTGACCAGGTCCTCTACAGCAAGTACGCCGGCACCGATATCAAGCTGGGCAGCGACGAGTTCGTGCTGCTCTCCGAGAAGGACATTCTGGCCATCGTCAACTGAACGGTACCAGTTCCCGCATTTTCCACACCCGCAAGGACAACGCCTTCCATGGCCAAGCGCATCATCTATAACGAGAACGCCCGCAGGGCCCTCGAAAAAGGCATCGATATCCTGGCTGAGGCCGTCGCCGTCACCCTGGGTCCCAAGGGCCGCAATGTGGTGCTCGAGAAGAAATTCGGCGCTCCTCAGATCATCAACGATGGCGTCACCATCGCCAAGGAGATCGAGCTCGAAGACCACATCGAGAACACCGGTGTCGCCCTGATCCGTCAGGCCGCCTCCAAGACCAACGACGCTGCCGGTGACGGCACCACCACCGCCACCGTCCTGGCCCACGCCATGGTCAAGGCGGGTCTGCGCAATGTGGCCGCCGGCGCCAACGCCATCACCCTGAAGAAGGGCATCGACAAGGCTTCTGACTTCCTCGTCAAGAAGATCGAGGAGCACGCCAAGCCGATCTCCGATTCCAACGCCATCGCCCAGGTGGGCACCATCTCCGCCGGCAACGACGAAGAGGTGGGCCAGATGATCGCTGACGCGATGGACAAGGTCGGCAAGGAAGGCGTGATCTCCCTCGAAGAAGGGAAATCGATGACCACCGAGCTGGAGGTCACCGAGGGCATGCGCTTCGACAAGGGCTACATCTCGCCCTACTTCGCCACCGACACCGAGCGGATGGAAGCGGTGCTCGAGGAGCCCTACATCCTGCTCACCGACAAGAAGATCGGCCTGGTGCAGGACCTGGTGCCCGTGCTCGAGCAGATCGCCCGCACCGGCAAGCCCCTGCTGATCATCGCCGAGGACATCGAGAAGGAAGCCCTCGCCACTCTGGTGGTGAACCGTCTCCGTGGCGTGCTGAACGTGGCCGCTGTGAAGGCTCCTGGCTTCGGTGATCGCCGTAAGGCCATGCTCGAGGACATCGCCGTCCTCACCAACGGTCAGCTGATCACCGAGGACGCCGGCCTCAAGCTGGAGAACACCAAGCTGGAGATGCTGGGCACCGCCCGCCGCATCACCATCAACAAGGACACCACCACCATCGTGGCCGAAGGCAACGAGGTGGCCGTGAAGGCCCGCTGCGAGCAGATCCGCAAGCAGATGGACGAAACCGACTCCTCCTACGACAAGGAGAAGCTGCAGGAGCGTCTGGCCAAGCTGAGCGGCGGTGTGGCCGTGGTCAAGGTGGGTGCCGCCACCGAGACCGAGATGAAGGACAAGAAGCTGCGCCTCGAAGACGCCATCAACGCCACCAAGGCGGCTGTTGAGGAAGGCATCGTTCCTGGTGGTGGCACCACCCTGGCCCACCTGGCCCCGGCCCTCGAGGAGTGGGCGGCCGCCAACCTCTCCGGCGAGGAGCTGATCGGGGCCACGATCGTGGCTTCCGCCCTCACCGCGCCTCTCAAGCGCATCGCTGAAAACGCCGGCGTCAATGGCGCTGTCGTGGCTGAGCATGTCAAGGGCATGCCCTTCAACGAGGGCTACAACGCAGCCAGTGGCGAATATGTCGACATGCTGGCTGCCGGCATCGTCGATCCCGCCAAGGTGACCCGCTCCGGTCTGCAGAATGCCGCTTCGATCGCCGGCATGGTGCTCACCACCGAGTGCATCGTGGCTGATCTGCCCGAGAAGAAGGAAGCAGCTCCCGCTGGTGGCGGTGGCATGGGCGGCGACTTCGATTATTGATCGCCTTCTGGTTTCCGGCCCGCCTGGTTGGCTGGCCGGTTTCTGCCCCCGCTTCGGCGGGGGCTTTTTTGTGGCAGGTCGCTGTCTGCTCTGTGGAGTGGCTGCTCTATTCAGAGGCTGTGTTCTCAGCGGGTGAGCAGATAGCGCAGCGCACTGAGACCAAGAATCAGGCCGATGCCGCTGTTCCAGATCAGCGACTGCCGTCGTCTGAGCCAGCCCAGCGGACGGGGCAGATTGCCGGGGTGGGATTCCAGCAGGAGCGTGGCGGTGACCAGCAGCACCACCGGCAACACCAGTGCGATCAGCAGTTCGATGGCCATCGCTCACGCTTCAGCATGGGACCCCTCTCACGCTTCAGGGTTGCTCCCCTACTGCCGCATCGCTTCGGTGGTGGTGTCGGAACTGCCCTGATGACCACGGGGGTGCTTCTCACAGGCCATGGCGGAGCCGGCTCCCACCAGGGTGGCCAGCAGCGCAGCTGTGAACAGGCGGATCATGGGCCCAGGACGGTCAACCCGATCACGCTAGATCGATTCAGCGGTTCAGGCTGGCTGAAAGACCAAGGCGACGCCGTTATTGCAATACCGCTTGCCCGTGGGCCGGGGGCCATCATCAAACACATGACCCTGATGCCCACCGCAGCGCCTGCAGTGGTACTCGGTGCGGGGGATGATCAGCTTGAAATCGATCTTGGTGGCGATTCCGTTCGGCAGCGGTTCCCAGAAGCTGGGCCAACCTGTGCCACTGTCGTACTTGGTGGAGGAGCTGAACAGGGGTAGCCGGCAGCCGGCACAGAGGAACGTGCCCTTGCGCTTTTCATTGTTGAGTGGACTGCTGAAGGGGCGCTCGGTTCCTTCCCGCCGCAACACCTCGTAGGCCGCGGGACTGAGCCGCTTTTTCCATGCGGCTTCGCTCAGTTGCCAGGCAGGATCACCGGCTTTCGAGGCCGCCAAGGCTGGACGCGCCCCCACAAGGGCGGTGAGGCTGACGCCGAAGGAGGCCAGCAGCCCGCGGCGGCTCATCAGCCCAGCCATCCGGCGCTCAGGAGGACGGCCAGGCCGAGAAAAAGGGCGAGAAGAGTCCAGGTGATGCGGTTCAGCGTGGCTTCGGCGCTGCGGGCGCTGGTGAACATGGACCCGCCGCTGGAGGCCAGTCCGCCCATGCCATCGCCCTTGGGGCTGTGCAACAACACGCTGATGATCAGCAGCACACCACTGCCGATCCAGATCCAGGAAATCGTTGAAGTGATCATCAACCCAGATTAGGACCTGCTCAGACGCCGATCGCCTGGGGAATGCGCTGGGACTTGGCAGCAGTCTCAACGGGCATGATCAGGGATGTGCCCGTCATGCTGGCGGGTTTGGACAGCTCAAGAATGTCCAGCAGGGTGGGGGCGATGTCTGCCAGCCCACCGCCTTCACGCAGGTGGATATCAGTACCGTGGCCAGGCAGTTTGCGCTCTTCCCCTTCCACGAGGATCACGGGCACGGGATTGGTGGTGTGGGCTGTCCAGGGACGACCATCCGGACCTTCCATCAGTTCAGCGTTGCCGTGATCAGCGGTGACCAGCAGGGTCCCACCCATGCGGTTGGTGGCTTCCATCAGGCGCCCCACGCAGGTGTCGACCATGGAGATGGCCTCGGTGGTGGCTTCCATTCGGCCTGTATGCCCGACCATGTCGGGGTTGGCGTAGTTGATCACGACAAAGGAATAGATGCCCTTGTTGATTGCCGCGATGCAGCTGTCAGTCAGTTGCTCTGCTGACATGGTGGGTGCCTGGTCGTAGGTGGGGACCCGTGGCGAAGGCACAAGGTGACGGTCTTCTCCCGGGAAGGCCTTCTCGATGCCACCATTCATGAAGTAGGTGACATGGGGATATTTTTCCGTTTCTGCGGTGCGGAACTGCCGTAGGCCAGCCTCTGAAATCACTTGACCCAGAAGGCCTTCGAGTGATTCAGGCGGAAAGGCCACGGCCACAGGAAGACCCTGTTCGTATTGGGTGAAGGTGACCACATCCAGCGGTTCAATTCGCTGGCGCGGGAAGTTGTCGAATTCGGGCAGCACCAGGGCGCGGATCAGCTGGCGGGCGCGGTCGGGGCGGAAGTTGAAACAGACCAGACCGTCGCCGGCCTTGACCAGTCCTGAACTGATGCGGGTGGGTTCGATGAACTCGTCGGTGATGTCTTCGGCGTAGCAAGCCTCCACCACCTCTTCAGGCGTCAGTCCGCAAGAAGACTCTGTTTCGGTGAGCAGCCGGTAGGCCTTTTCGGTGCGCTCCCAGCGGTTGTCGCGATCCATGGCCCAGTAACGGCCGCAGATGGTGGCGATCCGGCCGACACCGGCTTCGGCGATCTGAGCCTCAATGCGCTGCAGGAAGGTGATGGCGCTGGTCGGGGCCGTGTCGCGACCGTCGGTGATCACGTGCAGGCAGACGTCCTGGAGTCCGCGTTGCGACGCCCAGCGCAGCAGGCCGGCAATGTGGTCGACATGGCTATGGACTCCGCCGTCTGAACAGAGGCCGATCAGATGGAGGGTGCCGCCGCTGGCCAGGAGGCGGTCGCCCAGGGCATTGAGGGAGGCATTGGTGGCAATCGATCCGTCTCGCACGGCCTGGCCGATCCGCACCAGTTCCTGGCGGATGATCCGACCGCAACCAATGGTGAGGTGGCCCACCTCGGAATTCCCCATCTGCCCGTCGGGCAGACCGACGGCGCCGCCGCTGGCTTCAATCAACGTGTGGGGATAGGCATCCCAAAGGGCATCCATCACCGGGGTGGAGGCGGCTCGGATCGCGTTGTGATCGGTCTCGTGCCGATAGCCCCATCCATCCAGAATGGCTAAGACAACGGGAGCGATAGAACCTCGACCAGGCAGGGTGGCGATGGCGTCGTGTCCTCCGGAACGCTGAGAAGCGGGAGGTGAGGAGTTCTGAGGGGAATCAACTGTTTTCACCCGAACATCCGCAATCGTCGACACATCTCTGACCAACCCCAGCCTACTCCGCTTCTGCGAGCACGCATCAACAGGCGATCGGCTTCGTCAGGCTTTGGCGACACCCCCTGTCTTAGCGTGAACCATCAGACGTCTGAGCATGGAACCCCTGCCTGCAGAGGCCATCGCCGCGACCCAGGCTGATCAGGCCGGCGGCCGCCGGGAACTGCTCTCCTCCCAGGACCTGGGCCGCACGATCGATCGTCTCGCCTCCCAGGTGCTGGAGCGCACCGATGACAGCCGGGCCCTGCTTCTGCTCGGCATTCCCACCCGTGGCGTGGCCCTGGCCCGTGTCCTGGCGGAACGGCTTGAGCAGCGCTGCGGCCATCCGATCGATCAGGGCAGCCTCGATCCCACGTTTCACCGCGATGATCTCGATCGGGTCGGCACGCGACTGGTGGAAGCCACCCAGCTGCCCGCCGGTGGCCTGGAGGATCGAGATGTGGTGCTGGTGGACGATGTGATCTTCACCGGCCGCACCGTGCGCGCGGCCCTGGAAGCCCTGCAGGCCTGGGGCCGACCGCGGCGGGTGAGCCTGCTGGTCATGGTGGATCGGGGCCACCGGGAACTGCCGATTCAACCGGATTTCTGCGGCCGGCTGGTGCCGACCCGTCGATTGGAAAGCATCCAGCTCTGCCTCCGTGCGATCGATGGTCACGAGGGGGTTTACCTGCTGGCGCCTGACGCCTGACGCCTGAAGCCAGAGACCTCAGGCCGGCGAGAGTTCGTCGCTGCGGAAGTGGGCGCGGAACTTGCCGAAGGCCACGATCACCGGCAGGGTCGGGCTGATCGGCCGGCCTTTCCAGTCGTTCAGCACGCTGACCACTTCCCCCTGCTGTCCCTTCAGATCGAAGGCTTGCCCCCGGTGCTGGGGATGGTGGAACACCACCACGCTGCTGCTGACGCTGACCGGATCGCCTGGCTGCATGGGCTCTGGGCCTTACGGCCCATCGGGAGAACAACTTCGGCCGCCCATCCTGTCATGCAGCCCTGGTGGGATGCCCTGCAGATGCGGCAGTGATTCAGCGCTGACAGGCGGATTCCGGACCCGCTTCGACAATCTGGCCCCCCAGTTCCTGGCAGGCCTGCTCGAAGGCATTCCACTCATCCACCCCGGCGGCGATCCGCTTCTGCACCAGGGCATCGAGCTTGTCGGTGGGCACCGTGTGGGGGAGATCTCCGTGGCTGTCGTGCTCCTTGTCGGCACCAGCCAGGTTTTTCACACCCGCGTCGACCTCCTCGCGAACGGCCTTGCTTTCCTGCTTCCACCAGGGATGGTCGATGCGGTTGAGGGCATCGAGGGCCTCCCACCAGCGCTGCCGTTCGGCCAGCTGGCGTGCCCGTTCCAGCTGCAGACGGTTGCGGTTCCATTGCTCGCGCAGGCTGTCCCCCAGGGCGGTGCCGTTCTCGCGACGTTCTTCGCCCATGGCGGCCAGCACCGTCAGGGCTCCTTCCAGATCGCCATCCCGGAACAGGGTGAGGGCGCGGCGGCGGAGCTCCTCCTGCCAGGTCTGCAGCTCCTTGCGATCGGCGGGGCCGCCAGCGGCGGAGTTGACGAGCTGCAGCTGCAGGGCCAGGGCCTCGGACCAGTTCTCCTGCTCCCAGAGCTGGCGAGCCTTGAGCCGACGGCACTGGCCCTGCTCCAGGGGGGCCCGGCCGGCCATCCACTGCAGGGCTGAGAGCTGCTCGCTGTACCGCAGGCAGGCATCGAGGTCGCCGCGCTGAGAGGCATCTGCCAGCCGTTTTGGCAGCTCGCCTTCCCACCAACGGGCCACCCCCACGGCGGTGGCCACCAGCCCGAGGGTGATCGCCAGCCAGACACGCGGCAGCCGGTGGCGGCGGATGGCCAAGTACAGACCAAGAACTGGAACCTTTCTATGGACCTGAGGGCCGCCTCAACGCCTGGAGGGGGCAGCCCCGATGTCGTCCACCTGGGTTGGGCCTCCCTCAGCGCACGATTCCGAGGCTGCGCGGCTCCACTGGCGCCTGGCTGCGAAGATCCGTTCCTTCGAGCTGCAGTTGACCCGCTGCATCGATCCACAGGCGCAGCCGCAGACGGTCTTCGCCCCGCTGGCCGGGGGGATCGAGCGACAGGGGGCTGGGTTGCTGGGGCCAGGGGCGAACGGTCGCGGCCCCGGCCTGCCGGGGCCGCAGCACAGGCAGGCCGTCTCGGAAGACCACCTCGGAACGTTGCTGCGGCTGGGGTTCCCCCAGCACCAGCTCCAGGCAGGACTGCCCGTCACGGCTGCAGGCCAGCACCAGCTCCAGGGGCTCGCTGGTGGGCCAGGCCTGGCCCGTCACGAACAGTGGATGCCAGTGATGTCGATTGCTGCGCCGGTCCCAGCAGCGCAGGCTCACACCCTGGGCGAGAACATCGCGGATCTGCACCCCCGGCGTGAGGGCGAGGGCCCCCAGCACCACCGCTTCCACGGGGCGTTCATCGCGCAGGGGAATGGTGCCGCAATGCTCTTGCAGCCAGCGGCGAATTCGGGGTATGCGGCTGCTGCCGCCCACCGGCAGCACGGCGGCAATGCCGTTCCCAAGGCCCCCCTGGAGGCTGTCGCCGCCGCCGCCCTCCCGCCGGGCCGCCGCCAGCACCTGCTCGAGCAGGTCGTCCAGTTGCAGCAGCAGGCCCCGCTCCTCGAGCAGCTGATCAAGCTGTTGTCGGCTCAGGCGCAGGGGCTGGAGGGGGGCCTGCGGAGGACACCAGATCTCGAGGGCCTCCTCGGCTTCGCTGAGCCGGCATTTGAGGCGCTCGGCCACTGCCAGCAGGCTGCTGTCGCTGGCGCCGCCGGGATGGAGCAGATCGGCGATCCAGCGATCGATGTCCCGGCCCCCCAGGGCCAGTCCCGCCTTGCCGATCACCCGGGCGCAGCGCAGGGCCTGACGCCCATCCTCGAGGCTGCGGCCCGCAAAGCGCAGCAGCTGGGCGATCGGTGCGGCTCGCCCTTCCCCCCCCTCCAGCGCCACCAGCGAGAGATCGATCGTGCCGCCGCCGAGGTCCACCACCAGCACGCGGCTGCCGGGGCTCAGGCCACAGCCGATCGCCGCAGCCGTGGGCTCGTCCACCAGGGCCACCTCCTCCACCGCCAGGTTGGTGCTGATCTCCTGCAGCCAGCGCCGGTAGCCGCGGTAGCTCTCGATCGGGGCGGTGAGCACCAGCCGGCGTGGCTCGATCCCGGCCGGCAGGGCTGCCCAGAGGGCCTGCAGCAGGCGCTCACCCGCCTGCTCCGGGCTGAGCAGCATTGCTGCGTTCTCCTGGGATGGCACAGTGTCGCCGGAGCCGATCAGGCGCTTGAAGTCGCGGCAGAGGCTGGGGCTGGAATCGGCGGCCAGGCCCGCCTCAAGCACCTGGCGGCCGATCAGGGGACGGGGACTGTCGGCGGCCGCGAGCCAGAGCAGGCTCGGCACCACGACAGGATCACCGCAGGCGTAGGGAGCGAGTTCGAGAAGCGTTGGCGGGCCGTGATCGGGCTGCCAGGCCACCACGGTGGTGCTGCTGCCCAGGTCGATCGCAAGGGTGCCGGTCATGCAGCCAGGATGGCGCGGCGAGACGCTCGCTTAGATTCGGCTGATCAGGAGTGGAATTGACATGCAGCTCGGTGTGGAACTCAACGCCAAGGAACTGGCCCAGAGGGGGGAAAGTTTGATCCGCCACTCCAGTAACCGCTACCTCACCACCGTCCGAATCGCCTTCCGGGCCAAGCAGCGTCGCTTCGACGATTTTGACGGCCTCCTCGATGAGTCGATGGTGAAGCCCGTGCAACGCGCCATCATTGAGCTGAGCGACGAACAGGACCAGCCCGATCTGTTGCCTGGCTGATTGCGGCCATGCGGGTCGAGGATGCGCAGGGGTGGCGGCTGGTCCTGGATCCAGCCCGCCACCCCTTTGTGCTTCTGGTGGGTTCCACCGATTGGGCTGCCGAGCTGAGGGCTCCAGAGGCCCTGGCCCTGCTGCAGGGCATCGCCACCCTCACGGCCCAGCACGGCGCCCTCACCGATCAGTTGCTGGATGAGGAGGCGATTGAGCTGGAGTGGGAGCGCGGCCCGCTGTGGATGTCCCTGGAGGGAGACCGGACCGCGTGGAGTCTGCGCTTCGTGCTGAGCCCTGACGATGGCCAGCGTGGTCTGGAAGGAGCCTGGTCCGCTGCCGCCGCCGCCGCTTTCGCCGCTGCCCTGGTTCCGCTGGAGGCCCCCCTGCAGGGGCTGATCTGAAGGGCGCGGCTGCCGTCATCGCCTCCCCCCGCAGCGCGGCTCAGTCTTTAAGACCGGTGGCGGTTTCCCTGCTGATCAGCACTGCTGATGCGTCCGGTTCAGCCGGTTGATTCCGCAGACTGACCACCCCTTTCCCGGGGTTTTCCACAAGCCTGGATCCCGAAGCGATGCTGGCCGCCCCGCCCTGGGGAAAACCCGCCCGCCTCCGTTTGTCCCTTGACGCTTTGGCCGGCGGGGCTCGGTCCAGCGGTGCTTCCGCGCAACGGATGCGACATCCCTTGCCCCGCAAGCTGTCTCAGGTTGGGATTCCTGCCTGGCCATCCCGCTGCAGCCATTTGACGGGGACCCTGGGATGTGGGGAACTGGTGTCCGTGTCAGGGGGAGCAATCGCATGCGGTATGCCGTGGAGTCAGGAGCAGGGGTGGGGCTGCAGATGGAGCAGGAGGCCAGTGGCACGGTGAGCCTGCGGGCCGAGGTGCCCGAGGCTCTGCTCTCGGCCATGCGTGGCTTCATTGAGTGCCATCCCAACTGGGACCAGTACCGGCTGTTTCAGGCCGCCCTGGCCGGTTTTCTGGTGCAGAACGGCGTGCAGAGCCGGGAAGTGACCCGCTGCTACCTGGCCAACCTGTTTCCGGGGCAGAACAGCTTCAGCAAGCCCCTGCTGGCGAACGAGCCGGTGCGCCGCGCAGCTCCGATTCGACGCCTCTGAATTCGCTGCCTCTGATCACTGACTGCCTGCAGCGTCGTTGCTCACTGCAAGCAGTTAGCGCCGGTCAGGCTCCAGCCCTCAGCCTTCCAGCAGCGCCAGCAGGCGAGTGGCTGAGGCCTCCGGCACCGGCAGGATCGAGAGCCGGTTGCCTCGCTTCACCACCCCCAGCTCTTCCGCGCTGAACTCGTCGCGCAACGCCTCCAGGCTCAGCAGGCGGGGATAGGTGCAGAGGTACCCGAGCCGGACGCAGTCCCAGCGAGGAGCCTCGCGCCTGCTGTTCGGATCGAAGTATTTGGAGGCTGGATCAAACTGACTCGGATCGGTGAGGCCGGTTTCGATCACCTCCATCAGGCCCACGATGCCCGGCGGTCTGGCATTGGAGTGATAGAAGAAGGCTCGATCGCCCACCTCCATGCTGCGCATGAAGTTGCGGGCCTGGTAGTTGCGGATCCCGTCCCAGAGGGTGCTCCCCTCCCGTGCCAGATGGTCGATCCCGTAAACGTCGGGTTCGCTCTTCATCAACCAGTGGGCCATGGCGGGCGGCTGCCGCGATTCAGGGCGCGGACGGAGATGGCGAAGGGATCATGGCGTGCAGACCGCTGATGGCGTGCGGGGGCCTGACGGTGGTGTCAGAGCGCTTCGACGCAGCGGCGGAAGTGATCACCGCGGGCTTCGAAATCGCTGTACTGGTCGAAGCTGGCGCAGGCCGGTGAGAGCAGAACCGCCCGGCAACCTCCGCGCCGGGCCAGCTCTGCCGCCAGGGGTACGGCCTGCTCCAGGCCCTCCTGTTCATGCAGTTCACCGCCGTAACCGGCCGCCTCCAGGAGTTGCCGGAACTCCGGCCGCGCCGCGCCGTAGAGCACCACCGCGAAGGCCTGACGCCGCAGTTCGGCGATCCAGCCGCCGGCTTCGCCGATTTTGGACTGGCCGCCGGCAAGCACCACCAGCGGCCCTTCCAGGGCCCGCAGGCCGACTTCGGCGGCGTCATAGTTGGTGGCCTTGCTGTCGTTGTAGTAGGTCACACCGCCCTGCTCCCGCACCCGCTCCAGCCGGTGAGGAACCCCGGGGAACGTACGGAAGGCGGCCTCCATCACGGAGCCGCTCAGCCCGACCTCCAGGCCCACGGCGGTGGCCAGCACCAGATTCTGGCGGTTATGGGCACCGGGCATGGCCAGGCTGTCGGCCGCCAGCAGGGGCCCGCTGGCATTGCAGACCATTCCGCCTTCAATCCAGAGGCTGGCCGCGAGGTCGGCGGGCAGCTCGTGGCGGGGGCCCGCCGTGACCCAGTGGCCCCGATCCCAGCTCGGAGCATGAGCCCGCAGATCCGGGTCGTCGGCGTTGAGGATGGGAAGCTGGCTGCGCTCCAGCAGGCTGCGCTTGATGGCGCGGTAGTTGTCCAGCGTGCCGTGGCGCTCGAGGTGATCGGGCGTCAGGGTGGTCCAGAGGCCGATGCGGGGGGCCAGCTGCGGTGCCGCTTCGATCTGGTAGCTGCTCAGTTCCACCACCAGCCAGTCCGGCGGTGTCGAGGCGCCGCCGGCGCAGCGCTCCAGGGCCACTTCCGCTGCGGAGAACCCCACGTTGCCGCACTGGGGGGCATCCAGGCCCGCCTGGGTGAGCAGATGGTGCACCAGCTGGGTGACGGTGGTCTTGCCGTTGGTGCCCGTGATGCCGATCCAGGGCACTGCGGCCGTGGCCATCCAGGCCGGAACCATCTCGCCCTGAATGCTCACCCCGTCCTGGCGCAGTTGTTCAAGGACGGGATGGTCCCATCGGATGCCCGGGCTCACGATCACCTTGCCCAGAGGTGCCTGAATGTCGTCGAAGGTGGCGCTGGTGAGCGGGCACCCCAGCCGCACGGCGATGCCTTCGGCCCTTAACAGCCTGGCGTGCTTCTCAAGGTCAGGGCTCTGGCCGCTGTCCAGAACCAGTACGGGCTCGCCGAGGCGATGCAGCAGCATGGCTGCGCCCCTGCCGGATCGACCCAGACCGACCACCACGGTGAGGGGACAAGCCGCGGCAGTCATTGGAAGGGTAAAGGAAAGAAATGGGCGATACTGGAATCGAACCAGTGACTCCTACCGTGTCAAGGTAGTGCTCTACCTCTGAGCTAATCGCCCCTTGGTGTTGGAAGATGCAGCAGCCCGGAAGGTGAGGTCCCGGGGGAGCGGTTTGTCTCCAGCGGCAGTAACTTAGCAGCCGGCAGTACTGGGCCCTGACGCGCAACACCCTTGATGCGCATCGCCTGTGCAGCTGTCTTCACGCAGAGCTGCTCTTCACCTGGAACGATCGCCGTGGCGAGCCACCAATGGGCTCAGCGGCGCAGCAGCCCGATCCGGATCCGACCCCTCTGGGTGGGGCTGGCCGCCTGGATCTCCAGCTCACCGCGGCTGTGCCACTGCACCCGATCCCCTCGCGCCAGCTCCTTGCTGGGGCTGCTCACCGGTTGCCAGTTGAGCCGCACCAGTCCCTGGCGGATCGCGTCGGCCATGCGGTTGCGGGAGACCCCGAACCCGGCCGAACCCACGGCATCAAGCCGCATCGACGCCTCCACCACGCTGATCTGGCGCGGCTGGCGTCGGGTCGGCAATTGCAGGGTGTTGAGGGGCCGGGCCTCGAAACGCACCGCCACCGTGCGCACCAGCCCCTGCTGCTCATGCAGCCTTTCGGCTGCGGCCGCAGTGACCACCGCTTGCCCCCCCCGGTCGCCGCGCAACCAGAGATCGCCGCGCTCCTGGTCCTCCAGGCCGGCGGCCTGCAGGCCGGCCTGGAGGTCGTCGATCGAGGCGGGATCGAACAGAAAGTTGCCGCTGATCTCCAGGCCGGCCAGGCCCGCCGGCAGATTGTTGATCGGCTGCACCGCCTCGCGGCGCTGCAGCAGCAACCGCCGCCGCTCTGCCCCCGCGAAGCCGCCCCAGCTCTGGAGATCCAGGTCGGCCAGTTCGCCGAGGCGCTGCTCGGCCTCTTCCCGGACCGGTGCGGCCACGATGGCGCTCCAGACCGGCTCCCAGGTGCGCAGGGCCTGCTCGGCGGCATCGATCAGGGGGTTCAGCGCCTCGGGATAACGGCTGCCCTCGAGCAGGGCCTTGCGGGGCAACACCATGGCGGTTCGATGGATCAGTTGTGAGAACGCGCTGTCGAGGGGTTCAGGAGTTGTCCTCCAGCTGAATCACGGCCATCGGCTTGGCCTGTTGCACCACGCTCCAGGGGAGTTCCTGGGCTCCGCGGGTTTCGGCCAGCAGCAGCCAGTGGCCCTCGCCCACCCGGTTGCGCAGGGTGCGGATCCGGTCGTCGTCGTCGGAGGCCACGCTGGCAGCGGCGGCGAAGCTGCCCATCCAGCCCGAAATCAGACCCAGCAGGCCGCCGATCAGGTGATTGCCCCAGCTACCGGCGAAGGCGAAGGTGTCGAGATCCGCCACGAAGGTGAAGGTGAAGCCCGCGAAGAAGCCGAACGGCAGCAGCCAGCGGACCATCGACCGCTGACGCCGCCGCCGGGTGGTTGCCGGATCCAGCCGTTCCACCCCCGCCAGATCCGCTTCCCCATCACCGATCGCCAGCAGCAGCACCGGAGGCGCTGACAGGGCCGCCAGCCGATCCCGCAGCTGATGCAGCCGCTTGCGGTCGTTGAGCACCACCACACATGTCGCCATGCCGTCTCTCCCCGCCACTGGCGGCGACGCGTTACCGGTCTGATTCTCCCTGCTCACTACACTGCACCGCCGGCCACGGCATCGCGCTTCTCGCCACCGCGGGCCTCCCTTTCGCACGCCGGGTGATGACAAAGGTTCTGGTTTCCGATCCCATCGATCAGGCGGGGATCGACATCCTCTCCCAGGTGGCTCAGGTGGATGTGCGCACGGGCCTGTCGCCGGAGGAGCTGCAGCAGGTCATCGGCGACTACGACGCCCTGATGATCCGTTCGGGCACCACGGTCACCGCGGAGGTGATCGCGGCAGCCGACAAGCTGCGGATCATCGGTCGGGCCGGCGTGGGCGTCGACAACGTCGATGTGCCGGCCGCCACCAAGCGCGGCGTGCTGGTGGTGAACTCACCGGAGGGGAACACGATCGCGGCGGCCGAACAGGCCCTGGCCCTGCTGCTGTCGCTCTCGCGTCATGTGCCCCATGCCCACGCCAGCACCATGGCCGGCGGCTGGGACCGCAAGAAGTACGTGGGCAACGAGCTCTACAAGAAGACGCTCGGCGTGGTGGGACTCGGCAAGATCGGTTCCCATGTGGCCCGGGTGGCGCGGGCGATGGGCATGGAGGTGGTGGCCTACGACCCATTTGTGTCGGCCGAACGGGCCCAGCAGATGCAGGTGAAGCTGCTGCCTCTGCCCCAGCTGTTTGCGGAGGCCGACTACATCACCCTCCACCTGCCCCGCACGCCGGATACCGAAAACCTGGTGAATGCGGAGCTGCTGCGCACGATGAAACCCACGGCCCGACTGGTCAACTGCGCCCGCGGCGGCATCGTCGATGAGGCCGCCCTGGCGGAGGCGGTGGAGCAGGGGGTGATCGCCGGCGCCGCTCTGGATGTGTACGCCAAGGAGCCCCTCGTGGCCGATTCCCCGTTGCGGGGGGTGAAGGAACGGCTGATCCTCACGCCCCACCTGGGGGCGTCCACCGAGGAGGCGCAGGAAAACGTGGCCATCGACGTGGCCGAGCAGATCCGTGATGTGTTGCTGGGCCTGCCGGCCCGCAGCGCCGTCAACATCCCGGGCCTCAATGCTGAGGTGATGGAGCAGCTCAAGCCCCACCTGCAGCTGGCCGAAACCCTGGGTCAGCTGATCAGCCAGCTGGCCGGCGGCCAGATCAGCGAGCTGGAAGTGCGGCTGCAGGGCGACTTTGCGGCCCATCCGGCCCAGCCCCTGGTGGTGGCGGCGCTCAAGGGGGTGCTGTCCACCGCCCTGGGCGACAGCATCAACTACGTCAATGCCAGCCTCGAGGCCAAGGCCCGTGGCATCCACGTGCTGGAGGTGAAGGACGATGGCAGCCGCGACTTCGCCGGGGGGTCCCTGCAGCTGGTGTCGCGCAGTTCCAGTGGCAATCACTGTGTGACCGGTGCCGTGTTCGCCGATGGCGAACTGCGGGTGGTCACCATCGACGAATTCCCGGTGAACGTGGCTCCCAGCCACCACATGCTGTTCACCCGCCACCGGGACATGCCGGGCATCATTGGCCAGCTGGGATCGCTGCTGGGCGAGCACAACGTCAACATCGCCTCGATGCAGGTGGGCCGCCGCATCGTGCGTGGCGATGCCGTGATGGTGCTCAGCCTCGACGATCCGATCCCTCCCAGCCTGCTGGCGACGATTCACACGATCAACGGCGTCCAGGAGGCCTATCCGGTCACCCTCTGAGGGCCTGGGGGCGCCGCTGAAGGAGGCTGGCGGGTGCAAGGCGGTTCCGTGACCCGATGACTCTCACCTGGTGGCGCCTGGAGATGGATGCTCCAGCCGAACTGGAGGAATCGCTCCTCTGGAAGCTCCAGACCCTCGGGGTGGGACGGGTGGCGATCCAGTCCCATCCCGACACGCCTGAGCAGCATCGGCTTGTGGCCTGGTTGCCGGAGATCGACTGGCCGGCGCCGCAGCGCGCTGAGCTGGAGCGGGCCCTGGCCGCCCTGGGTGAACCGTTTGATCTGGCCCTTCCTCCGCTCGATTGGCACCGCCAGGATGAGGAGGACTGGGGCCTGAGCTGGAAGCAGCACTGGCAGGCCGATCCGATCGGGGAGCGGCTGCTGATCCTGCCGGCCTGGCTGGAGGTGCCGCCGGAGTTTGGGCAGCGTCTGGTGATCAGGATTGATCCGGGCAGTGCCTTCGGCACCGGCAGTCACCCCACCACCCGCCTCTGCCTTGAGGCGATGGAACGCCTGGCGATGCAGGATCCAGGGGCCGGATCTCTGGCGGGCTGGCGGGTCGCCGACCTTGGCTGCGGCAGCGGCATCCTCGGTTTCGGTGCCCTGCGGCTCGGAGCTGCCGCTCTAGCTGCCAGCGACACCGATCCGCTGGCGGTGCGGGCCACAGCGGAGAACGCGGCGCTCAACGGCCTCCCCCTGGCTCCAGGCGGCGTGGTGCGGGTGGCGGAGGGCTCCGTGGAAGCCCTTGAGGCGTTGCTGGAGGGTGTGCCGGCCAATCTGCTGCTCTGCAACATCCTGGCGCCGGTGATCGAGGCGCTCTGTCCTGCGTTCGATCGCCTGCTGGCGGCCGATGGGGTGGGCCTGCTCAGCGGCCTGCTGGTGGAGCAGGTGCCGGCTCTGGAGGACGCTCTGGCCGGGGCCGGCTGGCAGGCCGAGCTCACGGCCAGCCAGAGCCAGTGGGGGCTGCTCACCATCCGCCGGCGACCGGATGTTGCATAAGGCACGCTGATCTGTGACCTGCCTTTGATTGGCCTTCCCACGCCGCCCAATCCAAATCACCGGGAATCAGCGGCGGCGGATGTATGAATGGGCTGTCCTACAGGCCGGGTCGTTCCGTTGCGGATGACCATGTCTCCTGTCAGCTCCAACCCCATTCATGGCTTCCTACAAGGTCACCCTCATCAACGAGAGCGAGGGCCTCAACAAGACCATCGAGGTTCCTGACGACCAGTACATCCTCGATGCAGCCGAAGAGCAGGGTGTTGATCTCCCCTACTCCTGCCGCGCCGGCGCCTGCTCCACCTGCGCAGGCAAGCTGACCTCCGGCACCGTGGACCAGTCTGATCAGAGCTTCCTCGACGACGACCAGATCGAAGCTGGCTTCGTGCTGACCTGTGTGGCTTACCCCACCAGCGACTGCACCATCAAGACCCACTCCGAAGAAGAGCTCTACTGAGCTTTCTCTGCGGGGCCTCCGTCAGGTTCCTGCTCCATGTCGGACAAGCAGCCCTCCAACGGCACTGCTGCCGCCAAAGGGCTGTTCACATCTAGCTAGTGGCTCGAGATCAGTTGTGATCTGTCTGGTTTCCAGGCCTCTTGCTTCTGAGTTCTCGGGTTCCCGTTCTGTTCTCTCCTGCCACCTTTCGGGGTGGCTTTTTGATGTCCCAGCAGGTTCATGTCCTTCTGGATCCCGGCACTGAGCACGGCAGTCCAGGCGGACAGTACAGCTTCCGGGTCCTCGGCCCCTGCTGCCGTCTGTTCGATCGCGAAGAGCTGCCATGGCCCTGCTGCCGCCTGGCCTGGCGCAGCAAGGAGCCCAGTTGGCGGCGGATCGGCCGCCGTTTCGTGGCCGATCTGGCGGCGAGGCGCTGCCCGTCCTATGTGGTGGAATTGCTGCAGCCGGGATCCCGTCCCACCCGCACCGTGATCACGCTGTTTCCCCAGCGGCTGGCCCCTGCCCTCCAGGAGTGGTGGTACAGCAAACTTTCAACCTCCTGGGATGCGGCCAACCATCAACCGCCAGTCCCACCGCCAACGCCTCCTCCACTGCAACAGCAACAGCAACAACCAGCGGGGGCATAGTTGCTCCTCCTGGGGAATGGTTCGGGCGATGGCATGGTTCAAAAAAATTGCCCCGATCGCAGTTGCGGTCGGGGCAGATGATGATGTTGCTCTGAAGTCCGGAGACTCTTCTCGCAATCTTCAGAAGTAGATCTTGCCGCCGCCCCACTGAATGCCCTGAACTTTCGGGGCCACCAGGATGTAACCGGCGATCAGGCGAAGGTCTTCATCATCCAGGTCACGCATCTTCACGAAAACGTCACTGCTGCGCAGGCTGGGGTGCACGTCGGAAATGCTGTATTCGCCGTCATAGGAGGTGGGATCCTTCATGTAGTCGACCAATGCATCGACCGAGTCGCGGGGAGGTGTGGCCAAGGCCAGCGTTTCGGGATCCAGGCCCACATTCTGGTTGGTCTTGGTGATGCCGCCGGCATGGCAGGTGCCGCAGGAATCGTTGAACAGTTTGCGGCCGGTCTTGATGTCCCGTTCGCTGAAGGTCACGGTGCTGCCATCTGCCGATACCGGTACGGTGAGCGTGTCGGCATCCCACTGGGCGGCAAGCGCGGGGCCACCGAAGCAGACCAGCAGCGCCAGGGGCAGGACCAGCGCGGTCCGGACAAGGGCGCGTAGGGCTGAGGAGAGGAGAGGGGCCATGGAGAAAGCCGGCGAAATGGCGGGTGTCACCGCACCTGAGACCTTGTATCACGGGGGAAGGGTTCCCCGGCAGGGAATCAAGAACTGTTGCAGGTTTTACCCCTGCAGCGGTGCTGTTGAACGGCTGCTTTTGTGGGTTTTGGCCTGCTTCGCGGCCCCTGTCTGCTGGGGTTGGTCGTTGCTGTCTGCGGCAGGTTCGGGTGCTGCGACGTCGAGGGTGAGGAAGTCTCTGGCGATCACCGTCTCCGGGAAGATCGCCCGTGCTTCGGCCAGCAGGTCATCGGGCGTCATCGGGTTGCCGGGCATGTAGCGCGGGCTCAGGTGGGTGAGCGCCAGACGCTTCACGCCGGCTGCCAGGGCCGTCTGGGCCGCCATGGTGCTGGTGGAATGCTGCCTGGCGAAGGCGAGATCGGCCTCCCCGTGCGAAAAGGTCGACTCATGAATCAGAAGGTCGGCGCCCCTGGCCAGCTCCACGGCCGCTTCGCTGAACACGGTGTCGGTGCAATAGACCACGCTGCAGCCCGGCCGCTCCGGTCCACACAGGCTGGCGCCGTCGATGTGTTCACCGTTCTCGAGCCGGATGCTCCGGCCGGCCTTCAGTTCGGCATAGATCGGACCCGGTGGGATGCCGAGGGCCCGGGCCTTCTCCACGTCGAAGCGCCCCGGCCGCGGCTTCTGATCGACGCGATAGGCGTAGGCCGGTACCCGGTGGGTCAGGGGCGTGCAGCGCACGCAGAGGTCGTCGTCGTCCAGCAGCACAGCGCCGCTCTGGGCCGCTTCGCGCACCCGGTGGGTGCGGAGCGGGTAGCCGATCCGGGTGGAGGAGGTGCGCAGCACCCCTTCGAGGTAGTCGCGCAGGGGATCGGGACCGTAGAGGTCCACCCCGCTGCAGCTGCCGGCCAGACCCAGGCTGGCCAGCAGGCCCGGCAATCCGAAGACGTGATCGCCGTGCATGTGGGTGATGAAGATCCGGCTCAGCTGCGACACCCGCAGCTCACTGCGCAGGAACTGATGCTGCGTCGCTTCGCCGCAGTCGAACAGCCACAGCTCGCTGCGCTGCGGCAGCCGCAGGGCCACGGCCGACACATTGCGCGCGCGCGTGGGCACACCGGAACTGGTTCCCAGAAATGTGACCTGCACGGCACCCAGCCTTTGATCTGGATGCTGCCACGTCGCCGCTGGGTCGGCCGGTTCCACAGCCGCCGCCTGGCCCCTTCCCTGCGGACTCCGCACAATGGGCCCGTCTTCCTAGCGCTGCCCACGCCGATGTGGTCGAAACCGCCCCTGAGGATCCTGGCGCCGCTGTCCCTGTTGACCGCCGCCTGTCCTGTGGTTGCTCTCCCCCTGGTGGCACTGGTGCCCCCGGTGGCTGTTCAGGCCCGAACGGCTGAGCCGCAGCTGCGGATCCTGTTGAAGGAGGGATCCAGTCTTGAGATCGCTGCCTCTGTCGCTCCTTTGCGTATCGCCGATGTCCGTGGCCGCGAGCTGCTGCAACTGAAGCCCGGCACTGGCCTGCGTCTCAGCGCCACCGCCACGGCGCTGCGGACGGAATCCCTCACAGCGCGCTCTCCCCAGCCCCCCCGCACGCTGCCTCTGTCTGAGCTCTGGATTGAGCCGCTCCCCACGGCCGGCGGGGCAGGCGGTCCGTCCGGATCGGACGTTGATGGCGCATTCCTGCTGCAGAGCAAGCCCTACCGGGGTCGTCTGCGCCTGCTCAGTCGCGGCTCGCGGCTGCAGGCGATCAATGTGATCGGCATCGAGAGTTATCTGCCCAGCGTGGTGGGGAGTGAGATGCCGGCCAGCTGGCCGTTGGAGGCCCTGCGTGCCCAGGCGGTGGCGGCTCGCACCTATGCCTTGCAGCAACGCCGCCCCAAGGACCCCTTCGACCTCAAGGCCACCGTCGCCAGTCAGGTGTACAAGGGCGTGGAGGCGGAAACCTCGTCCACCCGCGAGGCTGTGGCCAGCACCCGGTCTCAGGTTCTGCTGCATGGCAATAACCTGATCACCGCCGTGTTCCACAGCAGCAGCGGCGGAGCCACCGAGAACAGCGGTGATCTCTGGCGCCAGCAGCTCCCCTACCTGGTGAGCGTGCCGGACTTCGACGACAGCAGCCCGGTGAGCCACTGGCAGCTCCGTCTCGAACAGGAGCAGTTGCGCAAGGCCTTTCCCGAGACCCGTGGCGTCAACCGCATTGAAGTGGTCTCCACCACCAGCTCCGGCCGGGTCCGCCAGGCGCGGATCACGGGGCCGAGTGGCAGCTTGCTCGTGAGCGGTGCCGATCTGCGCAGCCGGCTCGGATTGCGCAGCACCATGGTGCGGTTTGAGCTGCTGCAGCCGGAGATTGCGGCCCTGCCGGTGGCCCCACCACCCTCTCCGGTGGCCTTCTCCTCCCCACAGGGGTCCGATGGAAACGGTTCTCCGGTGGACTCAGCCAGTGGCAATCCAGCTGGTCCGCGCATGATTCCGGTGATGCCGGCCCTGCCGTTGCAGGTTCCCCAGCCCGCCATCCTGGCGATCGGACGTGGCTTCGGCCACGGTGTGGGGATGAGTCAGTGGGGGGCCTTGGGCATGGCCCGCCAGGGCAGCAGTTATGACCAGATCCTGAGGCATTACTACCGGGGTGCTGAGCTTCGGCCCTTCCCCCAGTGAGCGGGTGACGACGTTCCAGCTTGTGGCCCAGCGCGATGCCGCAGCGGTGGCTGATTGGGTGAGCAAGGCCGTTCTGGACGATCGTCTTCAGTCGCAAGTCGGCGGGTCAAGGCCCCTCGGTCTGGCCACCGGTCGCACGATGGAGCCGATCTATGCCCGCCTGGTCGAGCGCGTGGCTGGCCAGCCACCAGTCGATCAGGCGCGGCTTCGCAGGGGCTGGCTCAGCTTCAACCTCGATGAGTATGTGGGCCTGGCCGCGGCCGATCCCCGTTCCTTCATGGCGGAGATGGCCCGCCATCTGGTCGGCCCTCTCGGTCTGGAGGTCGGTGCGGTGCGGCTTCCTGATGGCACGGCGCCCGATCCCCAGGCGGAAGCCCAGCGCTATGCCGCCGCGGTTGCAGCTGCCGGGGGGATCGGTCTGCAGCTTCTGGGGCTGGGCCTCAATGGCCATGTGGGCTTCAACGAACCTCCCTGCAGCCCGGAGTCCCGCTGCCGATGTCTGCACCTGAGCGCGGCGACACGCCTGCAGAATGCCGCCGCGTTCGGTGGCGATGCGACCGCGGTGCCGACCCGGGCGATCACCCTCGGGCTGGTGCAGATCCTGGCCGCCCGTCGCCTCGTGCTGGTGGTCACCGGCGCGGCCAAAGCCGCCGTGCTCCGTCGGCTGCTCCAGGAGCCCGCCTCGGCCCAGCTGCCGGCCAGTTGGTTGCGTCGTCATCCCGATTGCACCCTGGTGGTCGACCAGGCGGCCCTCGATGGTTGAACTCAGGCTGCGATGGCCTCCAGGAGGTCGGCGTCGGCCTCAAGGTTCGCGGTGACACTGCGCACGTCGTCGAGCTCCTCAAGCGCGTCGAGCATGCGCAGACAGGCGCGCAGCTGTTCCGGGTCGTCGAGGTGGCAGCTGGTCTGGGGAATCCAGCGGTGTTCCCAGCTGAGCACCGGCAGGCCGAGCTGCCCCAGACCGTCCTGCAGGGCCTCGAGATCCGCAAAGTCTCCGAACACCTCGGCAGCACCAGCCTCGATCTCGTAGCCGCTCACTGCCGGTCCGCCGCTCTCTTCCAGCATCAGCAACCGATCGAGCAGGCTCTCCTCATCCAGGCTGGCGGGGCTGCTGGCCGCTTGGCCCGCCCCCGCGGTGGCCGCTCGCTTCGACTCCCGGCTGCTGCTGCTGCTCACGGTCGACTCGAGGCGCACGACAGCCCGCTGCTCGAACAGGTAGCCCACACAGCCTGTCTCCCCCAGGTTGCCACCATGTTTGCCGAAGGCCAGCCGCACGTCGGCGGCGGTGCGGTTGCGGTTGTCGGTGAAGGCCTCGATAAGAACGGCAACGCCGCCGGGGCCGTAGCCCTCGTAGCGCACCGTTTCGAACTGGTCGCCCTCGCCACTCAGCTGACCGGAGCCCTTGAGGATGGCCCGATCGATGTTGTTGTTAGGCACTCCCGCCGCCTTGGCCTTCTCGATGGCGGTGCGCAGCTGGAAATTTCCGGCCGGATCGGCGCCGCCCCTGGCCGCCACCATGATCTCGCGGCCCAGGCGGGTGAACACCGCCCCGCGCTTGGCATCCACCACAGCCTTGCTGCGCTTGATCTGGGCCCATTTGCTGTGGCCGGCCATCGATCAGAAGGGGAAACGGAAGGGGGAAACGGCCAAGACTGGGCGGGGCTCAACCAGCGGCATCGAACACCAGCTTCGGTTGCAGCAGACCCTGCCCATCGGCCCTGGCCATGCCGGCCAGATTGCCATCCGGGCTGAGCACCGCCACGGCCCGCCCGCCTGGATGGTCTTCGGCGGCGGCAAAGGCCCGGCCGCAGCGCCAGCCTGGCCAGGCTGCCGGATCGAGCCGCTGCTGCGGCAGGTGCGTCAGGGCCGCCAGCGGATCGAGCAGTTTGGGCAATGCCTCTGCTTCCAGCTGCTCCAGGTTCACCGCCTGCCGGAGGTCGAACCCAAGAGCAGCGGTGCGGCGTAACTGGGCCAGGCAGCCCCCACAGCCCAGGGCCTCGCCCAGATCGCGGGCCAGGGCGCGGATGTAGGTACCGGCGCCACAGGTCACCGCCAGCTCCAGACGGCTGCTGCCGGGGTCCCAGCCGAGCAGGTCCAGCTGCTCGATCCGCACCGGTCGGGCCGCCAGATCAAGCGTCTCGCCGCCTCGCACCCGCGCATAGGCCCGCTGTCCCTCCACGTGCACCGCCGAGACCTGGGGAGGCCGCTGCTGAATCGCTCCCCGGAAGGGCGCCAGGGCCGCCTCCAGATCGGCTGTTTCGAGGGGCGGAACCGACGCTTGGCTGATCACCGCGCCGTCCAGGTCATCGCTGCTGGTGCGCAGGCCCAGCTGCACAATGCCGCGGTAGGTCTTGTCGCCCTCCAGATAGGGGAGCAGCCGGGTGGCCGCCCCCAGGGCGAGCGGCAGCACCCCTGTCACGGCCGGATCCAGGGTGCCGCCATGGCCCACCCGCCGCAGGCCGTAGGCGCGCCGCACCCTGGCGACGCAGCCGTGGGAGGTGAGCCCGGCGGGCTTGTCAAGCACCAGGAAGCCGCAGGGGTCGCTGGGCGGGGCAGCTGGCATGGGCGGACGACGGGAGTATGGGTGCCGCCAGGGACTGTGACAGTCCCGTTGTCAGCGCCGGCGCGGCGGCTGGTCCTCCCTTCAACCTGGGACGGTTGTCGCCTCGCCCTCCGTGACCCTGCAGCAGCGCCGCGATCTCGTGTTTCTGGTGCTGGCGGGCCTCTTCCTGGGCACCATGGGGATGCTCAACATCCTGGGGCTGACCCGCTTCCTCACCCTGGGATCGATCGGCTCCTGGCCGATCGTGGTGGCGGTGGGGGCCCTGCCCTACCCGGTCACCTTCCTCTGCACCGATCTGATCAGCGAGATCTGGGGGGAGCAGAAGGCCAGCCAGCTGGTCTGGGTGGGGTTGCTGCTGAACGGCTGGATCGTGCTGATCCTCTGGCTGGGGGGCGTGCTGCCGGGGCTCGATGGCTGGGGTGGTGCCGCCGGCGTGCCCGGTGCCGGCAGCGGTCTTGGGGTCGGGGCTGGCAGCACGGAGCTGCCTGTGTTCTATGAGATGCGCCGGCTCGCCTTCGGGGCGGTGGGGGCCTCGATGGTGGCCTACCTGGCCGCCCAGTTCACCGACGTGCGCCTGTTCCATTTCTGGAAGCGCTTCAGCGGTGGCCGTGCCCTGTGGCTGCGCAACAACGGCTCCACCCTGGTGAGCCAGCTGGTGGACACTACGGCGGTGGTGCTGATCAGCCACTACGCCAACCATGTGCTCCCGGTGCAGGAGGCGGAGCCAGTGCTGCCGCAGCTGGCCAGTTTCATCGCCAGCGGTTACCTGTTCAAAGTGGTGGCTGCCCTGGCCGACACCCTGCCCTTCTACGGGCTGGTGGCCGTGCTGCGCCGTTGGCTGGAGGTGCCCGGTCCCGGGGCTGAGTTGGGGCAGGAGCAGTTTCCGGCCTGAGCCCTGCGGCTTCCCTCACCCCTAAGTTGGCGGCCGCTGTCCGTTCCCCTGCCGATGCCTGCCGCCGATCCGGTCGCTGATCCTGCCCTCCGAAGCGCGACGGAACCGCTCCTGTCGGGTCTGGGGCTGGAGGTGTTCCTGGCCAGCGGTTTCGATCTGCGCAGCCAGCTGGCTGCCTTCCTGGCGATCCAGCCTGAGGAGCTGGAGGCGCGGATGCCGCGCAGCACCGATGCGCTGGCGGCACTGCATCCGGGTGGGTTCAGCCCGGAGCGGGCCAGTGCCTTCTACGAAGACACGGTGGGAGATGGGCATCTCCTGGAGCTGGCCGCCTGGCACCTGGGCAGCGCCGATTACATCGCCGACACCCTGCGCCTGCAGCAGCGTTTTGCCCGCGGCCAGGTGCTGGATTTCGGCGGCGGCATCGGCACGCACGCTCTGGCGGCGGCGGCCCTGCCGGCGGTGGATCGGGTGTGTGTCGTGGACCTCAATCCCCGCAACCGGGCTTTCGTGCAGTGGCGGGCCGAGCGCATGGGGCTGGCGGATCGCCTGCTCTGCTGCCGCGATCTGGAGGATTCACGTCTGCCGCCACAGTTCGACACCATCGTCTGTCTGGACGTGCTGGAGCACCTGCCTGACCCGGCGGGCCAGCTGGACTGCTTTGCCGCCAGGATGAGTCCTGAGGCGATTGCCCTGCTGAACTGGTATTTCTTCCGCGGCTTTGACGGCGAATATCCCTTCCATTTCGATGACCCCGCCCTGGTGGAGGCCTTCTTCCGGCGTCTGCAGGGCCGCTTCCTCGAGGTGTTCCACCCCTACCTGATCACGACCCGCGCCTATCGATTGCTGCCGGCAGCATGAGGTGCTGGTGCGGCTCGTCCGGCGCCACCCACAAAAAAAGCCGGCGACATCGCGCCGGCCATGAGAAAGCCCGGCCATGGACGCCGGTCTTGGTCTGGGTTGACCAGGCCTTCAGGCGACAGCCACGTTGATGCGTTTGCGGTTGCGCAGTCCACGCTTGATGCTGTCGAAGCTCACCACTCCATCCACCAGGGAGAAGAGGGTGTCGTCGGAGCCGCGACCGACATTGACGCCAGGCAGGACCGAGGTGCCCCGCTGGCGGATCAGGATCGAACCGGCACTCACGGCTTCACCGCCGTAGGCCTTGACTCCAAGGCGCTTGGAATTGGAATCGCGGCCGTTCCGTGTGGAACCTGTGCCTTTCTTGTGGGCCATGGGGGGTCAGGGAATAAGGAGGGATAGATGGTGGAACGCGGATCGCCACTTCACGGAGCCTCGCGATCGGCGTGCGGCATTCAGGAGATCGGCTTACCGGCCAGGTTGATGGACTGGACCATCACACGGGTAAGCTCCTGCCGGTGACCGTTCTTGCGGCGGGTCTTTTTCTTGGGACGCATCTTGTACACGATCAGTTTCGGACCGCGGCGATGCTCCATCACCTTCAGTTCGACAGTGGCACCGGTCACATAGGGCTGACCCAGGGTGGTGGCGTTGCCGTCATGAACCAGAAGCACAGTCTCGAGGGTCACGCTGCTGTCCACTTCGGCCGCCAGGCGGTCCAGGTCCACGTAGCGGTTGGGTTGCAGCCAGAATTGCTGACCACTGGCTTCGACGATCGCGTAGGGAGCCGCCGCCGCAGCAGGGTTGTCGGTCTTGGTCATGGGCTCAGGGACGTGGCCAGGCTGGCGTTAAGCCATTGGGAGCCTGAGCGCACGGGATTTGGATAAGAAAGAGTGATCCTCACAGTTCGGCCCACCCGCCGTCAAGATATGGCCGTGCAACCATGCGGTTGCCCGCACCTGACCCTCACGGTGGTCCACCGGAGGCTGCCTGTTCCGCGCCCGATGCCCAAGCCGGCCCTCACGGTTGCTTCCCTGGTTCGCGACGAGCAGCTCGCCCAGGCCTCTGCCCAGATGCTGCGGGATGGTCGTTACGAGCTTGTGCCGATCCCACCGGAGGCGGATGTGATCGCCAAACTCGATCGCCACCTTGAAGACTTCGATGTGGTCCTGGTGGACCAGACGGAGACCACTTCTGAGCTGCTCCAAAGCTTGGCCAAGCAGGGATTGTTGCTGCCGGCCGTGGTGATCGGACGGGGTGGAGGCCAGTGTCAATACCATGAAGCGGAGGTGCACCTCCAGCCCGATCAGCTTGAGCAGCTCAAGTACAGCATTGATGCAGCTGTGTCGCGCTTTCTCAGGCAAGGCCTGCTTCACGGCTCCAGTCAGTCCGTTGACAGTGAGGCTCCGACTCCTGAGGCATGGAAACTGGCTAATCGTCTCAAGGATCGGCTTGGCTATCTTGGCGTTTTCTACAAGCGGGATGCAGCCCGCTTCCTGCGCAATCTGCCCAAGCAGGAAGCTCAGAAGTTGTTGCAATCATTGCAGCGCACCTATCGCGACCTTCTGCTCAGTTATTTCCGGGACCCAGCCGCCGCCAATCAGGCTCTGGAGAACTTCGTGAATACAGCCTTCTTCAGTGATCTTTCCATCACCAAAGTTGTTGAAATTCATACAAGTCTCATTGATGGGCTCTGGAAGAAGGTACGGTTGGAGGGCCGTGATGATGATTTCCTGCAGGACTACCGCATTGCCCTTTTAGATGTGATGGCGCATCTATGCGAAATGTACCGCCGCTCCCTTCCTCCCGACACCGCCCTCGCTCAGGGGTCCAAACCTCTTGTCGAGTCCAGTGAGATCCACGCCAGTCAGTCCTTGACGATCGAGAGTTCTGAATGACGCTTCCCCGCAAGACCTACATCCTGAAGCTCTATGTGGCCGGGAACACCCCCAGCTCCATACGGGCCTTGAGGACGCTCCGCAACATTCTTGAAACGGAGTTCAAGGGCGTCTATGCCCTCAAAGTCATTGACGTACTCAAGAGTCCTCAATTGGCCGAGGAGGATAAAATTCTGGCCACTCCCACCCTTTCGAAGATTCTGCCACCGCCGGTGCGCCGCATCATCGGGGATCTGTCCGATCGAGAGCGAGTGCTGATCGGCCTTGATCTGCTCTATGAGGAGCTCTCCGAAGAAGGGCTTTCGGATCTCGACCCCAGACTCTTTGGGGAGTGGCAGGTTGAGAACGACAGCTCGGGACAGGGCATGATTGTTGAGGGTGAGTCCCTTTGAGCCTTCCTGAGGAGCAGGCTCTGCGTTGATCGTTTCTGGACGGATCGGCGTCAACCCTGTCAACCCCACATCTCTTTACGTCCCAAGGGCCCACAAGCTCCTTCGCGGCCTAGCCTCTCCACAAGGTCTTCCCGTCAATGCAGGATTTGAATCGACCCAGTCACAGTCAGATGCAGGTTCAGAAGCTCCCGACTGCGATTGAGGGACTGGATGACATCTGCCATGGGGGTCTGCCGATCGGTCGTTCCACGCTGATCAGTGGCACCTCTGGAACGGGGAAGACTGTGCTGTCGCTGAGTTTTCTCTACAACGGCATCCATCAGTTCAACGAGCCTGGCATCTTCGTGACCTTCGAAGAATCGCCACTCGATATCCTGCGAAATGCCTCGAGTTTTGGCTGGAATATGCAGGAATTAGTTGAACAAGATAAGCTTTTTATATTGGACGCTTCTCCTGACCCAGATGGTCAAGATGTAGCTGGCTCTTTTGATCTTTCTGGATTGATCGAGCGAATTAACTATGCGATTCGCAAGTATAAGGCGCGGCGAGTGGCGATCGATTCGATCACGTCGGTTTTTCAGCAGTACGATGCCTTGTCCGTGGTGCGTCGTGAGATTTTTCGCCTGATTGCTCGCCTGAAAGAAATTGGCGTCACGACTGTGATGACATCCGAGCGGATCGATGAATATGGTCCGATCGCTCGCTATGGCGTCGAAGAGTTCGTTTCGGATAATGTCATCATTCTCCGAAATGTGCTCGAAGGGGAGCGCCGCCGCCGCACCTTGGAGGTGCTCAAATTACGCGGCACCACCCATATGAAGGGTGAATTTCCATTCACGATGGGTAGAAATGGCATGAGTATCTTCCCCTTGGGTGCGATGCGATTGACCCAGCGTTCCTCCAATGTGCGTGTTAGTTCCGGCGTGCCTCGGCTGGACGAGATGTGCGGTGGTGGATTCTTCAAGGATTCGATCATTCTCGCTACCGGTGCTACCGGCACGGGCAAGACTCTTCTGGTGAGCAAGTTCGTTGAAGATGGCTGCCGCAGCAAGGAGCGCGCCATCTTGTTTGCCTATGAGGAGTCAAGGGCTCAGCTGCTGCGCAACGCGACCAGCTGGGGAATTGACTTTGAGCAGATGGAGCAGGACGGACTGCTCAAGATCATCTGTGCCTATCCCGAGTCCACCGGTCTGGAGGATCATCTCCAGATCATCAAGACAGAAATCAGTCAGTTCAAGCCTTCACGCATGGCGATTGATTCGCTTTCAGCCTTGGCCAGGGGAGTGAGTCATAACGCGTTTCGTCAGTTTGTGATCGGCATCACCGGTTTTGCCAAGCAAGAGGAGATCACCGGCTTCTTCACGAATACCTCAGAGGAATTCATGGGTAGCCACTCGATCACCGACTCGCATATCTCCACAATCACGGATACGATTCTGCTTCTGCAGTATGTCGAGATTCGTGGCGAAATGGCCCGCGCTCTCAACGTGTTCAAGATGCGTGGCTCGTGGCACGACAAGGGCATCCGTGAGTTTGTGATCACGGGCCAGGGCCCTGAGATCAAGGATTCCTTCTCGAACTTTGAGCGGATCATTTCCGGTGTGCCGCATCGCATCACCAACGATGAACGCAGTGAGCTGGCCCGTATCGTGCGCGGTGTGACTACTGACGATCTCTGAAGACCGTCATGATCGCAGTTGCCAGACTGCACAGGCCAGATCAATGTGAATGGGCTGTCTTAGCTGTTCGACGTGAGAACAGCCTGGCCGGCGAGACTGTCATTCAGGAGCGAGCGGCGTTCACCGGCCACCCTGAGTTCGTCGTCGTCAGAGTGCTCTAGAGGCAGATCAAACCAGAAAGTGGTGCCGGTCCCCATCTCGCTCGCCATGTGAATACGGCTGCCGTGCTTGTCGATGATGCCGCGGACGATCGAGAGCCCCAGGCCGGTGCCGGCTTCGGTGTGGACCGCGTTTTCCACCCGAAAGAACCGGTCGAAGATTCGGTCCTGATCCGCTTCTGAGATTCCGCAGCCCGTATCAGCGATCTCGATCCGCAACCGCGGCAATGGGGAGGTGAGCGTGCAACGGGGATGCTCCTCTTCGCCAGGTTCGCCGGGTTCGATCTGGCAGAGATCGGGCCAGGGGTAGGCTCGGATCATCAGGCCGCCTCCCTTGGGCGTGAACTTGAGGGCATTGCCCACCAGATTGTCGAGCACCTGCAGCAGCAGGTCCCAGTTCCCCAGCACCCTTGGCAGGGTTGGATCGCTCTCGAAGGCCAGATTAACCCCCTTATCTTCGGCGTTCAGGCGGTAGGTGCGCAGGGTCTGCTCGATCGCCGGCGGCAGTTCCAGCGGCTCCAGGGTCCAGACCCGCTCGGATTCGAGCCGGGAGAGATCAAGCACATCGTTCACCAATCGGGTCAGCCGATCGGTCTCGTCGTTGGCGATGCCCAGGAATTCGCGCTTCTCGGCTTCACTCAACTGATCGCCGAGATCGTGGAGGGTTTCCACGTAGCTCTTGATGTTGAACAGGGGCGTGCGCAGTTCGTGCGAGACGTTGCTGATGAAGCGGCTCTGGGCCGCGTTGAGTTCCACCTCGCGGGTGAGATCCTGAATCGTTACGGCGATGCCCTTGAGGCTCTCACCGCTGGCATCCCGCACCGATTGCAACACGATCCGCAGGGTGCGCGGTGGCTCGCCGAAGCTGCAGCGAACATCGGTGCTGTCGCGCTGGTTGCCGATCAGGCTTTCGAGCGGGGCGTGCAGTTCAACCGCCAACCGCTCCGGCAGCTCCCGCTCCAGGTCGTTGCCCTCCAGGCTGCGCCCTTCCCAGCGGAACAGACGCCGGGCCGTGGGGTTGGCCAGCACGATCCGGCCTTCGGCATCGAGAAGCACCGCCCCATCGGCCATGGTGGCGATCAGCGACTGCTGCTTCACCTGGGCCGCGGTGAGCTCTTCGATGTTGGCGGCTTTGTAGGCCTCCAGCTGGGACGCCATGGTGTTGAAGCCATTCAGCAATTCACCCAGTTCGCCACCCACCGGCAGCGCAATACGGGCCTCAAAGGTGCCACTGGCAATCAGACGCACGCCTCGGAGCAGTTCCTTCACCGGCTGGGTGATCGTGAGGGCGTTGAACACGGCACCGAGGATCACCAGCACCCAGATCGAGATGAACACCGCCACGGTCACCTCCCGGGTCAGGGCGGCGCTGGCCAGCAGGGTTTCGTTGGGGTTGATGCCCAGAGCCAGCACTCCTAGATACCGGCCGTCGTTCACCATCGGCACGAACACGTCGGTGACCCGACCGTCGGGGGTGAGGTGCTGGCGGACCAGGGGATTGTCCGGACGGCGCTGGATATCGGCGGGCAGCTCCAGGCGGCGGGTCAGCAGTTGGTCGCCGTTGCCGCTGCCGTTGCCGATCGGAATGCCGAGGTAGATCACTCCTTCGGGATCGGCGAAGAGGATGTAGCGCAGGCTGCGGCTGGAGCGCCAGAAGCGTTCCGACACCTGCGCCAGTTCCCGGTCGTTGCCCTCGGCCACCAGAGGTGTCACATTGGCCGAGAGCAGCAGGCCCAGGTCACGGGCATAGCGGGTGTCGCTCATGCGGGCATCACGCTGGATGCCGTTGAGGGCGAGGAAGGTGATGCCTGTCATCAGCAGGCTCACCACCAGGGTGGCCACCGCCAGCAGCTTGGTCTGCAGACTGAACTCGGCCCACCAGCGGGCCAGGCGTTGCTGCCAGGAGTGAGGACTGGTGTTCGGCAAGGAGCTGGGCATCGATTCCGCCATCAGCGCTGCCGGACCTGATGACCGATGTCGCGGCGGAAGGTCATGCCCTCAAAGTGCACCTGGGCGAGTCCGTCATAGGCCAGCTCGAAGGCGGTGTCGAAGTCGTCGGCCTGGGCCACCATGGCCAGCACCCGGCCGCCACTGGTGCGGCAGAGGCCGTCCGCATCGCGGCGGCTGCCGGCATGGAACAGCTGCCGGTGCGGATCCGCGGCGGGCCGACCCTCAATCGGATCGCCCTGGCGCACCGTGCCCGGATAGCCCCCGGCGGCAGCAATCACGCAGGCACTGCAGTGCGGCGCGATCGTGAGGCTGGGGGCTGCCTCCAGGCAGCCTTCGGCGCAGGCCAGAAGCACCGCCGCCAGTTCCGGACCCAGCAGGGGCATCAGGGTTTCGCACTCCGGGTCGCCGAAGCGGCAGTTGTATTCGATCACGCTCGGCCCCTCCGCTGTCAGCATCAGCCCGGCGTAGATGACGCCCCGGTAGTTGATGCCACGCTGGCGCAGGGCCGCCAGGGTGGGCTCCAGCACCTGGTGGCGAACCGCCTCCAGAGCGGCGGCATCGAGCAGGGGGGCCGGCGCATAGGCGCCCATGCCGCCGGTGTTGGGCCCGGTGTCCCCGTCACCGATGCGTTTGTGGTCCTGGGCAGGGGGGAGCAACACCATCCTCTCGCCGTCACAGAGGGCAAAGACCGAAACCTCCGGGCCGCTCATCCGCTCCTCCAGCACCAGGCAGGTGCCCGCCTCGCCGAAGCGTCCGGCAAAGGCCTCCTCGATCGCGGCGCGGGTCTCGGCCACGCTTTCGGCCACCGTCACCCCCTTCCCCGCGGCCAGGCCATCGGCCTTGACCACCAGGGGACGGTTCTGCTGCTCCAGAACCAACAGGGCCTCAGCGGCACTGGTGGCGCTCCAGTGGCCAGCGGTGGGGATGCCGGCCTCCTGCATCAGGGTCTTGGCCCAGCGCTTGCTGGCCTCCAGCAGGGCGCCATCGGCGCCGGGGCCGAACACCGCCAGCCCGGCGCCGCGCAGCCGATCCGCCAGCCCCGCAGCCAGGGGAGCCTCAGGCCCCACGACCACCAGCTCGACCGCGTGCTTCGCGCAGGCTTGCAGCAGGCCTTCATGGTCGGTCTCGGCCACCGCCAGTTGACGGCAGCCCTCCAGCTCGGCGGTGCCGCCGTTGCCGGGGCTCACCCATACGGCCTCCACCCCGGCACAGCGGGCCAGGGCCCAGCCGAGGGCGTTCTCGCGGCCGCCGCCGCCCACCACCAGGATCCGCCGGGGCGTCCTGCCTGCCGCGGTGGGTGCAGTGGGGGAGGGCGGCGCGGCCGGGTCGAGCATGGCGAGGGGAGCGGGTTGGGGGCAGTGCCCTTAGGTTGTGAGCCAGTCTTGGCCGCGACGGCCGTCTCCATCAACATGCCGGCTGGCCGGTCGCCATTGTCCAGCCTGATCGGGCTCTGCCTGGCCGGCGCCTGCCTGGGGATCAGCAGGGCTGCTGCGGCAGACGCCATCCCCCCGGCCAGTGCTGCTTCCCGGGGCTTGGCTCCAGCGGTCATTCCAGTCAATCCGTCTGCGGTCAGTCCTGCCAGCCCGCCCGCTGCCAGCGCGCCGGCCGCCAGCCCTGCCGCTGCTGCCACCCCGGGGGTGCCTCCCCAGCCCTACCCGCCCGAGGTCTTTGCCTTGCTGCTGGAGAAGGGCAGCCTCGAGCAGATCGAGCAGGCCTGTCTCACCCTGCTGGATCTGGGGGACGATGCGCGGGTGCGCCAGCTTCACACCCGCTTGATGACCCTCCATCCGGCGCCTCAGCCCCTGGCGGTGGTGCTGGCCAACGCCCATGTGCTGATCAGCTGCCGGGCCCCCCAGCAGGCTTTGGCGGTGCTGGATCGCTTCGGACCCGCTGCCGGTGGCGAACGGCAGCAGTGGCTCCTGCTGCAGTGGCGCGCCGCCAACGCTGGCCTGGATCACCGCCGCGCCGCCGAGGCCCTCTGGCGGCTGGCGGCCGGTGATGCGGCTCGCCTCGAGGCCGTGCTGCTGCCGGTGAAACAGGCCGCGGACGGCACCACCACCACCCGCGTGGCTCTGGATCAGCTGGCCGAGCACTACATCGCCCAGGGACGTCGCCGCCAGGCCGCCGAGGTGCTGCTGGCCTCGCGGGTGCCTGGCGTTGCCACCGCGTCGCGGCTGCAACAGGCCGCTGCCCTGCTCGAGACCCTTCCCCTGGCGGAGCGGGACAGTTTGTACGAGCGGGCCCTGGAGCAGGCGGCGGCGGCGGGGGCCTGGGGGCTGGTGACCCAGCTGCTCGATGATCAGGCCAGGCTTCAGGCAGAGCCGGGTGGCGATCCCAGCCGTGCGATTGAACGGCGGCTGCGCCTCAGTGGCCGCATCGACGACGCCTATGGCGAATGGCTCCTGCGCCGCCAGGATCCCGCCGCCAGCGACCGCAGCCGCCAGCTGGAGCGCCAGCTGCGTTCCCCTCGCGATCCGGGAGGGCACCAGCCGACGACCACCTCTCCAGCCGCAGCAGTCCAGCCGAATCCTGTCCCGGCGACCGGGCAGGATCCGGCTGAGCCCGCTGTTCCCCAGCCATGACTGCCTACTCCCTCGGGGCCCTGTTGCACGAAGGCAAGGCCAAACGGGTGTTTGCCACCGACCAGGCCGATCTGGTCGCGGTCGAGTTCAAGGACGACGCCACGGCGTTCAACGCCCAGAAAAAAGCCTCCCTGCAGGGCAAGGGCTCGCTCAACTGCCGCATCTCGGCCCTGATCTTCGAGCGGCTGGACGCGGCCGGGATTCCGACCCACTACCGCGGCGTGGGTGAAGACCGCTGGATGCTGGTGCGGCCGGTTGATGTGATCCCGCTGGAAGTGGTGCTCCGCAACCTGGCCGCCGGTTCGCTGTGCCGGCAGATGCCGATCGCGGCTGGCACGCCGTTGCAACCGGCCCTGCTGGATCTCTATTACAAGGACGATGCCCTGGGTGATCCCTTGCTCACCGAAGCCCGGCTGGAACGGCTGGAGTTGGTGACTCCCGAGCAGCGCCGGGCGATCGAAGCTCTGGCCCGTCGCATCAACGACGTCCTGTTGACCTTGTTCCTCGAGGCAGATCTGCAGTTGGTGGATTTCAAGATCGAGCTGGGCCTGGCGGCCGATGGAACCCTGCTGCTGGCCGACGAGATCAGTCCGGATACCTGCCGCCTCTGGGACCTCCGCGCCGGTGGTGAGGACCCCAGTGATGAGCGGATCCTCGACAAGGATCGCTTCCGCCGCGACCTCGGTGGCGTGATCGAGGCCTACGGGGAGGTCCTCAAACGGGTCCAAGGGGTCTGTCCTTCACCGCGCTTCTACCGGTAAGGTCAGCCCAATTTGCGGCCTGGCCGCTCCGTACCCGACACCATGGCAGGCCTGCCTGGCATTACCGCCACCCTCCCCCTGATGGCGCTCGCCCTGGCGGTTCCTGCCGGTGTGCTCGCAGGGGAGCGTCCTCCCGCTGAGGTGAAGGAGGCCGGTCGCATCGCTCAGGTGGCGCCTGCCCAGGAGGAACAGGTGCCTGCCGCCACGACCTCTGAGGAGGACCGGCCGCAGTCCTCCGATACCCCTGAAGGGTCCACAACACCCACTGAACGTTCGGCCGAGACCCCAGAGGATGGCTCCGAAACCCCAGAGGGTGGAGGGGGCTTCCCGATTCCCGCCGACGCCCTTCCCGCCGATGCGGTTCCCATGCCCGCCGACGGAGCTGCTCCTGGGTTTCCGCAGGGCACCACCGCGGCTCCTGCCGATCCCAGTGAGCCACGCGTGTTGATCAGCGAGGTGGTGATTGAGGGCCTTGAAAACCATCCCGAGCGCGAACGGCTCGAACTTGCCGCCTATGCGGCCATGGCCACCACCCCAGGCAGCCGAGTCACCCGCAGCGAGCTCCAGACCGATCTGTCCGCCATCTATGCCAGTGGCTGGTTCTCGGATGTGCGGATCCAGCCCGTGGATGGCCCGCTGGGGGTGAGGGTGGTGGTGCTGGTCACCGCCAACCCGGTGCTGGAGAAAGTAACCATCGAACCCAGCACGGCCAAGTTGCCGGCGGAGGTGGTTCAGGACACCTTCGCGGCTGATTACGGCAAGACCCTCAACCTCAACACCCTGCAGGGCCGCATGCAGGACCTGCAGAAGTGGTATGCCGATCAGGGTTACTCCCTGGCCCGCATCACCGGCCCCGGTCGGGTGAGTCCCGAGGGGGTGGTGGAGCTGATGGTGCGCGAGGGAAGTGTCGGTGGGGTGGAGGTGCAGTTCCTCAACAAGGAGGGCTCCGCCACCAACGACAAGGGTGAACCGATCCGCGGCAAGACCAAGCCCTGGGTGGTCACCCGGGAGATCTCCCTCAAGCAGGGGGATGTCTTCAACCGCCGCAATCTTGAAGATGACATCAAGCGCATCTATGCCACTGGCCTGTTCAGTGATGTCAAGGTGACCCTCAAGCCGGTGCCGGCTGAGCCGGGGGAGGTGGTGATCGTGCTTGGCATTGTCGAGCAGTCGACAGGTTCCCTCTCGGGCGGCCTGGGCTACAGCCAGAGCCAGGGGGTGTTCGGCCAGATCCAGGTGCAGGACTCCAACCTGTTCGGCCGTGCCTGGGATCTGGCCTTCAACTTCACCTATGGCCAGTTCGGTGGACTTGCTGACATCTCGTTCACCGATCCCTGGATCAAGGGTGACAAATACCGAACGGCTTTCCGCGGGCGGCTGTTCATCAGCCGGGATGTGCCGCAGGTGTTCCAGAGTCAGAACAACGGCAATATCTTTAGCGTGCGTGATTTCTATGAGGCTCCCGGCACGAAGGTGGCCTACAATATCGATTCGAGGAAGAACCCTCAGGGGAAGACGTTCGATTCAGTTAACGACGCTGAAAATGCCGATCCGAGAACCAGCTGGTTCGACTACTCCGGCAACACCGTCCTGATCCAGCGGATCGGTGGAAATCTCCAGGTGATTCGTCCGCTTAATGGAGGCAACCCCTTCAAGCGAGCTCCCTGGAGTGTCGTGCTTGGTCTCAATATCCAGCAGGTCTCGCCGATCAACTTCTCAGGCGATTCGCGTGTGTTTGGTGTGGCCCAGCAATCGTTGCAGAACAACAATAGCAAGGCTCCAACCGACGATATTATCTGCCTCTCTTACAATTGTGCCAACCAGAATCAGTTGGTTGGGGTCCGCGTGGCTGCCACGATGAATAACCTCAATGATCCCCGTAATCCCACTTCGGGGAATTTTCTCAGCCTGGCCAGTGAACAGTTTTTCTCGGTGGGTCCCGATTCCCCCACCTTCAATCGGGTGCGGGCCAGCTACACCCACTTCATCCCCGTCAACTGGCTGAAGTTGTATAAGGGCTGCCGCCCCAAGGCCGGTGAAACCGCCGATTGCAAGCAGGCTCTCGCCTTCCAGTTCAGTGCCGGCACTAACATTGGTCAGCTACCTCCCTACGAAGCTTTCTGTGTTGGTGGCTCCAACTCGGTGCGGGGCTACTACGACTGTGATCTGGGCGTGGGCCGCAGCTTCGGTGAGGCCACGATCGAATACCGCTTCCCGATCTTCAGCATTATCAGTGGCGAGCTGTTTGTCGATGGCGGCACCACCTTCGGCAGTCAGGCCAATGTGCCGGGCAACCCCGGCGGCCTGCTCAGTAAACCCGGCAGCGGCTTCTCGGTCGGTACGGGCCTGATCGTCACCACGCCGGTGGGGCCGCTCCGTCTGGAGGTGGCCAGCCAGGATTTCACCGGCGATTGGCGCTTCAACCTGGGTGTGGGCTGGAAGTTCTGATGGGGATCTGGCCTTCCGATTACGACCATGGCTGGACCCTGGCCAGCAGCATCGAGCGCTCCGGTGTTGGTCTTCACAGTGGTGCTGAGGGCCGTGTGCGACTGCGGCCTTCGGAGCAGCCCGGTTACCGGGTTGGCTGGCTTCAGCATCCGGCGCGACCCAGCCTGGCGCTGCATCCTTCCCAGGTGTGTGAGACGCAGCTGTGCACGGCCCTGCGCCTGAACAGCGAGCGACTCGCCACCGTGGAACACCTCCTGGCAGCCCTGGCTGGAACAGGAATCACTCAGGCTGAAATCCTGGTGGATGGTGAGGAGATCCCCGTGCTGGATGGTTCCGCCATGCCTTGGGTGGAGGCGATCGCCGAGGCGGGGCTTGCCCCAGTCGCGGTCCCGACCTGGGCTCCCGCGCCCCGTGAGCCGATCACCCTGCAGCAGGGCAGTGGGTTTGCGGTGGCCCTGCCGGCCGAACGCCTGCATGTGGGTGCCGCCATCGAGTTCCCCCAGGCGGCCATCGGTCGCCAGGTGTTCTCCGTGGCGCTCACACCAGAGGTGTTCGTGCGCGAGGTCGCTCCAGCGCGCACCTTCGGCTTCCGTGATCAGGTGGACCAGCTGCGCGCCGCCGGCCTGATCCGTGGTGGTGATCTCGACAACGCCCTGGTCTGCGATGGCGACACGTGGCTCAACCCGCCGCTGCGCTTCGTCGACGAGCCTGTGCGCCATAAGCTCCTGGATCTGCTGGGGGATCTGGCCCTGGCGGGACTCCCCCGCGCCCAGGTGTTTGCTTACCGCGGCTCCCACGGTCTGCACACGGCCCTCGCTGCCGCCCTCGCCAGGGCGGTTTCCGTTGCCGCCTGATCCATCCTCACGCCCGCTGCTCCTTCCCTCCTTGTCCGCTCTCGCCTCCACGTCCGTTGTGCTCGGCAGCGAGCAGATCCAGGGTCTGCTGCCGCACCGCTATCCCTTTGCCCTGGTGGATCGCGTCATCGAGCACGAACCCGGCCGACGAGCCGTGGCGATCAAGAACGTCACGATCAATGAGCCCCAGTTTCAAGGCCACTTCCCCGGGCGCCCGCTGATGCCCGGGGTGCTGATCGTGGAGGCCATGGCCCAGGTGGGTGGCCTGATCGTCACCCAGATGCCGGATCTGCCCAAGGGGCTGTTTGTGTTCGCGGGCATTGATGGTGTGCGCTTCCGCAGGCCTGTGGTTCCCGGCGATCAGCTGCGCATCACCTGCGAACTGCTGGCCCTGAAGCGCAAGCGTTTCGGCAAGGTGCGCGCTGAGGCCACGGTCGATGGTGAACTTGTCTGTTCCGGTGAACTGATGTTCTCCTTGGTGGACTGATCGGCATGACCAGCTCAGCCATGGCGACATTGGTCCATCCCACGGCCGTGGTGGATCCCCGGGCCCAGTTGGGGGAAGGGGTCGAGATCGGTCCTTATGCCGTGATCGGTCCGGACGTGCAGCTCGGCGAGGGTTGCCGCGTCGGTCCCCACGTGGTGATCGACGGACGGGTGCGGCTGGGAGCTCGCAACCGCATCTTCCCCGGTGCCTGCATCGGCCTCGAGCCCCAGGACCTCAAGTACTCCGGCGACCCCACCGAGGTGGTCATGGGTGACGACAACACCATCCGGGAGTGCGTCACCATCAACCGCGCCACGGCGGGCCAGGAATGCACCCGTCTCGGCAGCGGCAACCTGCTGATGGCGTACAGCCACATCGGCCATAACTGCGTGCTTGGGGACCGGATCGTGATCGCCAATGGTGTGGCCGTGGCCGGTCATGTGGAGATCGGCGATCGGGCCGTGATCGGCGGCGTGCTCGGCATCCACCAGTTCGTGCACATCGGCAAGCTCGCCATGGTGGGTGGCATGAGCCGCATCGACAGGGATGTGCCGCCCTTCATGATGGTGGAGGGACATCCCGGTCGGGTGCGCGGTCTCAATCGTGTCGGCCTGCGGCGCAGTGGCCTGGCTGATCACGACGACGGTGCTCAGCTGCGGCAGCTCCAGGAGATCTGGACCCTGATCTACCGCAGCGATCGGGTGCTGGCGGAGGCCCTCAAGGCTGCGCGGCAGCTCTCCCTGCTGGGGGCGCCAAGGGAACTCTGCGACTTCCTGGAGGCCTCGATCGGCCCGGGCCGCCGCGGCCCCCTGCCGGCGCAGCGCTGATGACGCGTCTGTTGATCAGCACCGGGGAGGTGTCTGGCGATCTGCAGGGGTCGCTGTTGATCCAGGCCCTGCATCAGGAGGCTGCTGAACGAGGGCTTGATCTCGAGATCGTGGCCCTCGGTGGTGACCGCATGCGCCGCGCCGGTGCCAAGCTGTTGGCGGATACTGCCTCTCTCGGCGCGATCGGGCTGTGGGAGGCGGTGCCGCTGATCTGGCCCACCCTGCGTCTGCAGCATCGCCTGCGGCAGTGGCTTCGTCTCCATCCCCTCGATGGTGTGGTGCTGATCGATTACATGGGTGCCAACGTGAATCTGGGCCTGCGGCTCAAGCGCGACAGGCCCCAGGTGCCGATCACCTATTACATCGCTCCCCAAGAGTGGGCGTTTCGACTGGGGGACGGGGGGACGACCCGGTTGATCGGCTTCAGCGATCGGATTCTGGCGATCTTCCCTGAGGAGGCCCGCTTCTATGCCGAGCACGGTGCCCGGGTCACCTGGGTGGGCCATCCCCTGCTGGACACCCTTGGCAGCCAGCCTGGCCGTGCGGAGGCCCGTCGTCTGCTGGGATTGGCGGAGACGGTGCCGGTGCTGCTTCTGTTGCCCGCCTCCCGCCGCCAGGAGCTGCGCTACCTGCTACCGGAGATGGCGGCGGCGGCAGCGGAGCTGCAGCGGCGCCATCCTGATCTGCAGGTGTTGGTGTCAACTGGGTTGCCTGGCTTCGAGCCATTGCTGGAGGAGGCCTGCAGGATTGAGGGGCTGCGGGCCCGCGTCATTCCCGCCTGCGAGGCCGATGCGCTCAAGCCTGCCCTTTGTGCCGCGGCCGATCTGGCCCTCACCAAATCCGGCACGGCCAACCTGGAGCTGGCCCTGCGGGGGGTGCCGCAGGTGGTGGTCTACCGGGTCAGCCGCGTCACCGCCGCGGTGGCCAAGCACCTGCTGCGTTTCAACGTTCCCCACATCTCGCCGGTGAATCTGGTGCTCCAGGAGCGTCTGGTGCCGGAGCTGCTGCAGGAGGACTTCAGCTGTGACGCGTTGATCCGCGAGGCGGAGATCCTGCTGGATCCTGACAGCGAGGCCCGCCAGCGTCTCCTGGAAGGCTATGGGCGGCTGCGTCGCACCCTCGGGGAGCCGGGCGTGACCCGCCGGGCTGCCGTGGCCATCCTCGATCAGATCCCCCAGGGAAGCCCGCCGCTCCCCGTGTCGGCCTGAACGCATCCGAGCGGCCCTTCAGGCATCCCGCAACCCGGCTGAGCGTGCGCGATCCTGAGGCGAACTTTGCCTGTTGTGGCGCCGTGCGTCTGATTGCCGTTCTGCTGTCGTTGGTGTTGGGGGGCTGCAGCCTCACGATCGCTCCACCAATGGCCCAGGCGGCCACCCAGGAGGCCGTGTTCGCGGGAGGCTGCTTCTGGTGCCTGGAGCACGATCTCGAAACTCAGCCAGGTGTGCTGGAGGCGGTGAGCGGCTACAGCGGTGGCTCCCTGGCCCAGCCCACCTACAAAAGGGTGTCCGCCGGCGGCACGGGACATCAGGAAAGCGTTCTGGTGCGCTTCGATGATCGGCGCATCAGTTACGCCACCCTGCTGCGCGCCTTCTGGCGCAATGTGGACCCCTTCGACCGGGGCGGCCAGTTCTGCGATCGCGGTGATTCCTACCGGCCGGTGATCTTCACCAAAGGGGCGGAGCAGGCCAACCTTGCCCAGGCCAGCCTCAAGGCGGCGGCCGCAGAGCTGGGCCGGCCGGTCTCGGCCCTGAAGGTGGAGATCAAGCCGCTGCAGCGCTTCTGGCCGGCGGAGGGCTACCACCAGAACTATGCCGATCGCAATGCGGTCAAATACAACTACTACCGCTGGTCCTGCGGCCGCGACCGCCGCCTGGATGCCGTGTGGGGCAAGCGAGCCCGTGGCTCTTCGGCCTGGAGCTCCCGCTGAAGCGCAGACGCTGGCGGGCAGGTGTTTCCACCCTTCCCATCCAGGCCTGCTGCGGTTAGGGTTTGGCCATATTCGTCCGAAGCAGCCCATGTATCTGCTGACCATTCGAGACGGTCTGCAGACCCGGCATATCGGGCCCTACGAGAGCCCGAAGCAGGCGGCCGACGATCTTGATCGTCTGCTGGCCACTTGCGGCGAGCGGGCTCGCTGGCAGATCCATGCGCTCGAATCTCCCGAGTTGCTGCGGCAGCAGCTCCGTAACCCCCGTCCCGGACGGGCCGCCATGGCGGCCTGACTGGTTCAACGGTCCAGGTCGACTTCAACGTTCCGGCGGCCTGGTCCACAGGCCGCCCCTGCGGCTTCAGTTCCGCTGCTCAGGCCGGGGCTGGCGCGGGTAGCCCCGCAGCAGTCCGCTTTCGATCATCAGGCCCACGCCGGCATTGATCAGGATCAGGCCGAAGGTGCCATACCAGAACCAGGGGCCTGGATCGGCAATGGTGTCCACAGTCTTGGCCGAGGCCGCCAGGGTCTGGATGCCCTTGCGGATCACCGCTTCGCCGAACAGGCACAGGCCCGCCGGGAGCATCAGCACCCCCAGTTGCGCTTTGGCGTACCAGCGGATCTTCTGAGCGGCCATGGGGCTGGGAATCCGGCTTCAAGGGCTACAACCTAGTATGCCGTCCCGGAAATAACAGCTAGAATCGAGAGTGTCACCCGAGGTGCCTTGTGGCGCTTGGTCGTCCGATGCCTCCGCTGGTCCTCAGCGAGGACGAGGTTCAGCAGTTGCGGGCCCTTGCAAATTCCCGGTCGTTGCCGCATTCGATCGTGCAGCGCGCTCAGATCGTGCTGGCCTGCGGTGCCGGCGAGACCAACACCGCCATCGCCAAACGGATGGGGCTGACGGGGATGACCGTTGGCAAGTGGCGCAAGCGGTACCGGGAGCTGGGCCTGGAGGGCCTGCATGACGAGCTGCGGCCGGGTAGGCCTCGCACCTACGAGGACGACACGGTGGCGGAGGTGATCAACCGGGCACTGCAGACCAAGCCCACCGATGGCAGCACCCAGTGGTCTGCGCGCTCCCTCGCGGCTGCCACCGGCATCTCCAAAACCACCGTTCACCGCTGGCTGCAGACTTTCTCGGTCCAGCCCCACCGGCAGAAGTCGTTCAAGCTCTCCACCGACCCGTTCTTTGTGGAGAAGGTCCGCGACATCGTCGGCCTGTACCTGAACCCTCCGGATAAGGCGATGGTGCTCTGCGTCGACGAGAAGACGCAGATCCAGGCACTGGACCGCACCCAGCCGCTGTTGCCCATGGGCCTGGGTTACGTGGAGGGCGTCACCCACGACTACATCCGCCACGGCACCACCACGCTGTTCGCTGCTCTGGATGTGGCAACAGGCGAGGTGATCACCCAATGCAAGCCCCGCCATAGGCATCAGGAGTTCCTGGGGTTCCTGCGCCAGATCGAGAAGTCGGTCCCCGAGGAGCTTGATGTCCACTTGATCGTCGACAACTACTGCACCCACAAGCACGCCAAGGTGAGGGCCTGGCTGGCGCAGCGGCCCCGCTTCCACGTGCACTACACACCGACCTACGCCTCCTGGATCAACCAGGTGGAGCGTTGGTTTGGGATCATCACCCAGCGGGCGATCCGACGCGGCAGCTTCTCCAGCGTCAAGGAGTTGATCTCCAAGATCGAGCAATTCGTGGCGGCCTACAACAAGACCAAGGCGCCGTTCAACTGGACGGCCACAGCGGATTCAATCCTGGAGAAGCTCCAGCGACTTTGCTCGCAGATCTCCGGGACGGCACACTAGGCGGTGGCCCCCGCCTGCACCCATTGCACCAGAGTGCGCACCCCGAAGCCGGTGGCCCCGGCCGGATCCATGCCCCGCCCCTTGTCGCTCCAGACCGTGCCGGCGATATCGAGGTGGGCCCAGGGCAGATCCTTGGTCACGAAGTCCTGCAGGAACAGGGCGGCAGTGATCGAGCCGCCGGGGCGCGGACCGGTGTTCTTCATGTCGGCCACGGGGCTCTTGAGGCCGCTGCGATAGGAAGCCCGCAGGGGCATGCGCCAGAAGGACTCGCCGCCCACCTGGCCGGCCTGCAGCAGGGCTGCGGCGAGCGCATCGCTGGTCGACCAGAGACCGGCGATCTCCTCCCCCAGGGCGATCACGCACGCCCCGGTCAGGGTGGCCAGATCCACCACGGCATCCGGTTCCAGCTTGCAGGCGTAGATCAGGGCGTCCGCCAGGGTGAGCCGCCCTTCGGCATCGGTGTTGTTGATCTCGATCGTCTTGCCGTTGGAGGCGGTGACGATGTCGCCGGGGTGGACGGCACCACCGCTGATCATGTTTTCGCAGGCGGCCACGATCACATGCACCTCCACCCCCGCGGGCCGCAGCTCGGCAAGGGCACGCGCTGCCCCCAGCACGGCGGCGCTGCCGCCCATGTCGTACTTCATCATCTCAATCTGGGATCCGCCCGTCTTGAGGTTGTAGCCGCCTGAGTCGAAGGTGAGCCCCTTGCCCACCAGGGCCACGCGCCGCTGGATGTCGCCTTCGGGGCGGATGGTGAGGTGGATGAACTTGGGCGGCAGATCCGAGCCCTGGGCCACGCCCAGGTAGGCCCCCATGCCCAGGGCCTGGCAGTCGCTCCGCTCCAGCACCTTCAGCTCGGCGCCATAGGCCTCGGCGATGGCCAAGGCCGCGTCGGCGAGAGCCTGGGGGGTGACCACGTTGGGGGGCGCGGCCACCAGTTCACGGGCCAGCTCCACGCCGGCGCAGACTGCCCCCACGCGGCTGAGGGCGGTATCGGCCGCGTCATCCAGGCCGATCAGGGTCACCGTGTCCGGGCGGGGCTTGGGTTCGGCCTCGCTGCGGAAGCGTTGGTCGGCGTAGAGGCTGAGCCGCACGGCCTCGGCCATTGCCGCTGCGGCGATGGCGGGGGTTGTCTCGGCCGGCAGGCTGGTCAGGGGGAAGGCCAGGCCGAGGTGGCGACCACCGGAAGCGGCCGCGGTGCGGGCGGCCTTGGCGACGGCGCTGCGCAAGCCATCGAGATTGAATCCCTCCGCCTCGCCCAGCCCCACCACGACCACGGCTGCCGGCTCGACGCCCACCCGTTCGAAGGCGAGCACCTCCGCTGGCTTGGCCTTGAAGGCCCGTTGTTCCAGCCGCTGTCGCAGGCCAGCGCCAAGCAGGGCTTCCAGCGGTCCGAGCAACGGCTGCCCGTCATCTCCCGCGAGCAACCCCAGCACCAGGGTGTCGCCGCTCCAGTCGCCGAGGGGGGTGGCGGAGGTTGCGGGGAGGCAACGAAACTGCATGCGGATCAGACGGGCGTGGCCGCGATCGTAGCCAGCTCAACTGGGCGCTCTCAGTCCTGCAGGGCGGTGAATGGGGTGCTCCAGCGCTCGCGCGTCTCCTTGTTAAACGGTGGCAGCCACTGTTGGATCAGGGCCTGCTCCACGGCGCGTCGGGCTGCGGTCGTGGCGGGCACGTCGCACCAGAAGCGGATGCTCAGCTGGGGTTGCAGGCCGGCGGCGCGCAGGGCCTCGCCGTAGGTGCTGAGATAGCTCTTGCAGTCGTGATCCCCCTTCCAGCGCCGGTCGGCGCGGCTGGTTTCGCCCACGTAGAGCAGCAGGGGGCAGGGGGCTTCGGCGGGCCGGTCCATCACCAGATACACGGCGGCACCCTGGTGGGAGCTGCTGGGCCAGCGCCAGAACGACAGGCTCTGGGGCGTGAGGCTGAGCGGATCCAGCTGGCCAGCCAGCCGCTGAGGCTGACTCGCTGGGCCGAACAGGAGGCCCTGCTGGGCGGTGGGATCCAGGCCCGCGGCGGTGGCGCTGAACAGGGGCTGCTGGTGGGCCGCCAGGGCCCCTTGCCAGGCGAGGATCTGGCGGCGTAACAGCGGCAGGGTGTCCGGTCTTGCCGGATTGGTCGCGGCCGAGAGGCCTGTGATGGAGGCCGGCGTGCCGGCGAACAATTCCCCCTGGCGTGGCTGGCCGCGGCTGCTCATCGCGGCTTGCGGTGCTGGCTGAGGGGCTTGAACAGACTGGGCCCGGCGGGACCGGGGCTGAACCGGACCCGGCCGATCCAGCCCTCCAGCAGGGCGGGGGGAAACTGCAACCGCAGCTGCAGATCGGCCAGGTCCTGAAACGGCAGCCGGGAGCGTTCGCGCAGCAGGCGCCCGCAGCGCTCCTCGCTCAGCCCCAGATCGCGCTGAAGCTCAGCGGCGCTGGCCTGGTTGATCTCAAGCGGGCGTGTGGCCGGTACGGCAGGGGCGTCGCTGTACCAGCGAAAGTCCAGCAGGGGGACCCAGGTCGCCATGGTGGCCGCCTCCAGCTCCAGCAGGTTGGCCAGGTCATCAGGGCCGCTGAGCTGAACCCCGCTGGCCTGGAGGCGCAGCAGCAGATCCACATGGTTCGGGCTGCAGCCCGGCAGCCGCAGCCAGTCGGCGGCCGTGGCCCGGTTCACGTCCAGCCGCCAGCCGAGGGCGGCGGCCCGTCGCACCTCGTCTGCCCCCTGCAGACGCAAAGCGGGGTTCTGGGCCAACCGCAAGGCCAGTAGTTCCCGCTCCACGGCTTCCTGTTGCTCTGCCTCCTGAACGCCGAGGTCTTGCTTGTCGTCACCGGGGGTGAGGCGGTGGTCTGGTGAGACCTTCTGCTCGGGGGTGCGCCAGGCCGCCACGGCTCGGATGCGATCCGCTGTGATGTCCAGCGCCCGGCCCAGGGGCCTGATGCCGCCGCCGGAATTAGGTTCACGCTCGGGTACGGCAGGAAGTTGGCCCGTCGCCTCCAGCAGACGGCGGGCCAGGGGATCGAGCCAGTGGCCCTTGGCCATGCGGATCCGGGCGCGGTACGGCTCAGAAGTTAGCGGTGGCCCCCCTGCCCGAGCCAGGTCATTGAATCTGATCTCGCCTGACGGACTTCAGGTGTCTGGCCAGGGCACCAGCCCCCGGCAGAGGCCAATCACAGCGGCATGGGTGCGATCGCGCGCCTGCAGTTTGTGGCGAAGGTTCTGGATATGGCTTTTCACGGTGTCCGGCGACAGAAACAGCTGGGCGCCGATCTCCGGGTTGGAGTGGCCCTGCGTCACCAGGGTGAGCACCTGGGTCTCGCGCTGGGTGATGGGCCGCAGAGGGGTGTGGTCGGCATGGACCTGCCTGAACAGATCGGCCAGGCCGGAATCGATGTAGACCCCGCCGCCGCGCACCGCACCGATCGCCGCACGCAGCGTGCCGAACCCGATGCGTGATTCGAGACAGATGCCGTTGCATCCAGCCTTTATCGCCGCCTTGAGGCGCTGGCTGCGTTGGGGTTGGGTGGCGATCAGCAGGGTCCGCAGTTTCGCCTGGAGCTGCTTGGCCTGCACCACGAGGTCGATGCCACAGCCGTGTTCCAGATGGTCGGTGGCGATCAGCACGTGGGGCTTGTTTTTGATCAGCAAATCAAGAACTTCCTGGGCGGTGGTGGCCGCTCCGGTGATCCGCAGCTGTGAGGGGTAGTGGCAGAAGAACGTGAGCAGGGCCGGGCTCCCCATGGCGACCACGGCTCTGCGGCCACGGATCACCTCCAGGCTGCTGAGGTCAGGGTTCTGCAGGCGCGGCAGGTGCGGGGTGAAATCCACGGGTGGCGGAGCTCCTGAACGGCGACCGGCACAGAACGGTTGGGTGGGCTGGTCGATGGCGGCATGCTGAATCGCGCTTGAGCCGCTGTCAGGCCTCGGTGGCGTTTCGCTGAACCTGTGTGTGCGTGGATCCGCACCTCCGAGGGGGAACGGGGGGACCCCAGAATCGTCGCCAATGCGTCAACGGGCTCGGCCATGGCCTTCTTCGACTCCGAGATCGTTCAGGACGAGGCCCGCCGTCTGTTCAGTGATTACCAGCAGCTGATGCAGCTGGGCAGTGACTACGGCAAGTTCGACCGGGCTGGTAAGAAGCTCTACATCGATCGCATGGAAGAGCTGATGGACCGCTATCGCGTGTTCATGAAACGCTTCGAGCTCTCGGAGGATTTCCAGGCCAAGCTCACCGTGGAGCAATTGCGCACCCAGCTCGGCCAATTCGGCCTCACCCCCGAAGTGATGTTTGAGCAGATGCACCAGACCCTCGAACGCATGAAACGCGAACTCGATCAGACGGCCTGAATTCGCAGCCCGTCTGATCCCGCAGTCCGCCTGAGCGCGGCCCGCGCCTGCCTACGATCCGCCGCGGTCTGGCAACGGGGAGCAGGATGGCTGAGGCAGGGTTTGAAGCCATGCAAGGGGTTGGCGCCATGCCAGTGGGGGAGACCATGGCGCTTCCCGGCTGGCTTCAGCGTGGGCTGGTGGATCTCTTCCCGGCCGGCAGCGCCGCCGCCGATCCCGATCAGCTGCTCGGATCTCGCCTGGCTGAGGCTGAGGCCGCTGGCCGTCCCCTGCGGGTGAAGCTGGGGATCGATCCCACCGGCAGCGACATCCACCTGGGGCACAGCATCCTGTTCCGCAAGCTGAGGGCCTTTCAGGATGCGGGCCATACGGCCGTGTTGATCATCGGCGACTTCACCGCCCGCATTGGTGACCCCACCGGTAAGAGCAGCACGCGGGTGCAGCTTGACGCCGAGGCGGTGGAGGCCAACGCCCGCACCTATCTCGAACAGCTGGGTCAGGGGCAGCCGAGGGAACGGGCCCTGCTGGATTTCGAGACGCCGGGTCGGCTGGAGGTGCGCCGCAACAGCGAATGGCTGGCGGGACTGGATCTGCCCCAGGTGATCGAGTTGCTGGGCATCAGCACGGTTGGGCAGATGCTGGCCAAGGAGGATTTTGCCAACCGCTACGGCTCCGGCACACCGATCTCCCTGCATGAATTTCTCTACCCCTTGCTGCAGGGCTACGACTCGGTGGCGGTACAGGCCGATCTCGAGCTGGGCGGCACCGACCAGAAGTTCAATGTGGCCATGGGCCGCGATCTGCAGCGCCACTTTGGCCAGCGGCCCCAGTTCGGGCTGCTGTTGCCGATCCTGCCGGGCCTCGATGGGGTGCAGAAGATGAGCAAGAGCCTGGGCAACACGGTGGGCCTGCGGGACGATCCGTTGACGATGTATTCGAAGTTGGAGAAGGTGCCCGATGCCGTGGTGGACGCCTACCTCACTCTTCTGACCGATTCCGATCTGGCTGCCCTGCCGGCTAACCCGCGCGAACGCCAGAGGGCGATGGCCCTGGAGATCACCCGGGCCCGCCACGGCGCCGAGGCGGCGGCCCAGGCCCAGGCGGATGCCGCGCGCCTGGTGGCCGGGGCCGCCGGCAGTGGCGCAGCCGATGCCGAAGTGCCGGAGGCGTCGCTGGCGGCGGTGAACTTCCCGGCCAGGGCCTTCTATCTGCTTGCTGCGGTGGGACTCTGCGCCAGCAGCAGCGAGGCGCGCCGCGCCATTCAGGGCGGTGGGGTGCGGCTCGACGGCCAGAAGCTGGCCGATCCCAACCAGGAGTTCGCTGATACAGCCGTGCTGGATGGCAAGGTGCTGCAGCTGGGCAAGAAGACCTTCCGCCGTCTGGTGGCCGGATGACCTCTCCTGTTCCCTCGCCGGCCGATCAGGTTGCTGCCGATCAGCTGATCGTGGCCCTCGACGGCATGGATGGCACCCAGGCCCTCAGCTTCGCGGAGAGGATTCCGGAGCTGCGCTGGGTGAAGGTGGGGCTGGAGCTGTTCACTGCCGCCGGCCCTGCGGTGATCGCCGAGCTGCGTGATCGGGGGCTTCGGGTGTTTCTCGATCTCAAGTTCCACGACATCCCCGCCACCATGGCAGGCGCCTGCCGCAGCGCTGCTCGCCTCGGCGCCGAGCTGATCACCGTGCATGCCTGCGCCGGCGGCGATGCCCTGGCCGCCGCCCAGGCCGGCGCCACCCTGGCTGCCGAGCAGGCGGGTCTGCCCCAACCCACCCTGCTGGCGGTCACGGTACTGACCAGCTGGGATGCCGCTCGCTTCGCTGCTGAGCTGGCGATCGAGGAGCCCCTGACCACCTACGTGCCCCGCCTCGCTGAACTGGCCGTCGCGGCCGGTCTCGGCGGCTGTGTCTGCTCTCCGCTGGAAGTGGAGGCTTTGCGGCGGCGCTACCCGGTACCTTTCGCTCTGGTCACCCCGGGGATCCGGCCGGCGGGAGCCGCGGCGGGGGACCAGCAGCGGGTCTGGAGTCCGGCAGAAGCGATTGCGGCCGGTTCCAGCCAGCTGGTGATCGGCCGACCGATCACGGCCGCCGAGGATCCTACTGCTGCCTTTGATCAGTGCTGCCGCCAACTCGCGGCTGCCGCTGGCCAGGGTTCGGCCGCTGTTATGCCTGATCTGCACTAGCGTTCTCTCATCCTCTTGTTGCCTCTACCGATCTGATTGTGATCATCGACTTCGAGCCGTCACAGTTGGATCGACGGGAGACTTCAGTGCTTCCTTTTCATGGGAGCAACGAGCCTGCTGATTGCTCCGATGCCCCGATCGAACTGGCTCCCGATGTGTGGTGGGTCGGGCGTCGCCTGCCGGACGACCGCTTCCAGTGCCATGCCTATTACCTGCGCAATGGCAACAATGGGGTTCTGATTGACCCGGGCTCGCCGCTCACGATCGAGACCACCCTGGCCAAGGTGGCCCGGATCGACGACCTGAGTGCGATTCGTTATCTGGTCTGTCACCACTGCGATCCTGATATCGCGGCGGCCCTGCCGATGTTGTCCGAGCGCCTCAGCCGGCCGGATATTCAGGTGGTCACCGAATGGCGGGCGATGGCGCTTCTGCGCCATTACGGCCACCGTTTTGATTATTATCTTGTGGAGGAACAGAATTGGCGTCTGCCTCTGGAAGGGGATCGAGCTCTTGAGTTTCAGCTCACGCCCTATCTGCACTTCCCTGGAGCGATGGTGTCGTATGACACGGCCTCCAGGATTCTGTTCTCCTCCGATCTGTTCGGCGGCTTTGTCCCCGATGCCGCCAATCTGATCTGCCGGGACCTTGATGTTCTGATCGCCAGTGCCAAGCCCTTTCATCAGCACTACATGCCCAGCACGGAGCTGCTGTCGGCTGGGTTGACCCGGGTCCAGCAGCGCTGGCCCCAGATCGCCATGATCGCCCCCCAGCACGGCCATGTCGTGCCTGGCCCGCTGGTGGAGGAGGCCTTCAGCCGGCTCAAGGCTCTGGAGTGCGGCATCTTCGCCCTGGCGGATGCCGATATCGATCTGAAGCGCTTATTGCGCATTGCCGAGGCCCGTAGCCGCCTGTTTCAGGTGCTCCTGTCCCAGGCCGCCCCTACCCAGATGCTGGTCACCCTCAAGCTGGTGCTGCAGCGTATCCGCGGAGTCCGCGATTGCGTGCTCTCGATTGACCTGCCTGATCAGGGGTGGACCAGCTGGAGTGGCACACCACCGGAACCGCGGCTGGAAGGGCCGCCGCCGAGCTGGGAGCAGGTGGAGCTCAGCACCCAACCTCCGACGAAGCTGTCGCTGCTGATCGACGACCAGATCCCTGTGGATGAGGATGTTCTGAGGATGCTGAAGGACATCACTCCATCTCTTCAGTCGTGGATTGATGGTGTGGTGGAGGAGCATCAGGATCATCTGCGCACTTGATTAGGTAGCAAGCGCCGCAGCCAGCCCGGACGGGCCTAGAGTGGTACCTACGTACCAGGGGCGACGCCATGGCCGTGAACCGAATCCAATTCCAGCCTGGAATGTCCGTGCCCCAGTTCATGGATCTCTACGGCACCGAGGAGAAATGCGAGGCTGCTCTAGAGGCAGCTCGCTGGCCGGAGGGATTCCGCTGTCCTCGATGCGGACAGAAGGAGCATGGCCTTGTCTATGGACGCCGCCACAAGCGGTATCAGTGTCGACAGTGCCGCCATCAGACAACGCTCACTGCTGGAACAGTCATGGAGGCCACGAAGTTGCCTCTCACGATCTGGTTCCTCGCCTTTTACCTAATTGGCCAGGCAAAGAGCAGTACGTCCTCCCTGGCTCTGATGCGGCAACTCGGGGTGAATTACCGCACGGCGTGGTTGATGCACAATAAAATCATCCAAGCGATGAGCGAGCAAGAGGAAGCATGCGTCCTACATGGAAAAGTGCAGCTGGATGATGCTTACTTTGGTGGTGAATGCAATGGTGGCAAGGCAGGTCGAGGATCGGAAAACAAGGTCCCAATCGTGGCAGCTGTCTCACTGGACGAGGACGGCCACCCCATTCATGTGAAGGTCTCGAAGGTCAAAGCCTTCTCCTTCGTGGCAATCGCAGACTGGGCCCAGAGCTCCTTGGCTCAAGGATGCGAGGTGATCTCCGATGGGCTGGCCTGCTTCCGTGCCGTGGCAGAGGTGGGCTGTATTCATCACCCCACGACAGTGAAGGGGCGGCATCCGAAGGATCTGCCTGAGTTCCGGTGGATCAACACCGTGATTAGTAACTTGAAAACCAGTTTCAGCGGAACGTTTCATGCCCTGCGCTTTGACAAGTACGCTGATCGCTACCTGGGCGCTTTCAGCTTCCGCTTCAATCACCGCTTCAAGCTGGAAGAGATGACCGATCAAGTGCTCCAGGCGGTCTGTCTCTGCACCGCACGACCCGAGCACCTCCTGAGGAGCGCGGAGCTTGCTACCTAATCAAGTCTGCGCATGCTTGAGCTCAAGCAACAGGCCACAACCGATTCGCTCACGGGCCTGACCAATCGACGGGCCCTTGAAGATGACCAGCCCAGCGGTGCCTACGCCCTCCTGTCGTTCGACATCGATTTCTTCAAGCGGATCAACGACAGCTTCGGCCATGCGGCCGGTGATCAGGTGCTGAAGAAGGTGGCTGCTGTCATGACCAAGGCCGTGCGAGAGGGAGATGCTGTGTATCGCCTCGGTGGAGAGGAGTTTCTGGTGGTGCTCCCCCAGATTGATCCGGCCATGGCTCTGGGGATCGGTGAACGGATCCGCAGCCAGGTCAAGGTTCTGGATCTCCAGGGGTTGGCCCCGGACGGGGGTGTGACCATCAGCGCTGGGTTGTTCGTGGCCGATCCAGATCAACCTCTCCCGTTCGATGCAGCCCTCGCCATGGCCGATGGGGCGCTCTATCTGTCCAAGGAGCAGGGGCGTGATCGCCTCACGGTGGCCTGAGGGATGGTCCCTGGGCTGATCTGGCAGTTTCAGTAATAGCGGCGGGGGTTTTGGCCGATTGCCAGCTGCACCTCCACCAGGAACAGCAGCAGGGCCACGATCAGCGCCAGCATCGCCAACACGAAGGCGGGCACCACGATCGCCGCCAGGTCGAGGGCGGCCACGGTGCTGATGAACAGCACGGCCACCACTCCCGCCACCAGCAAGGCGCTGATGCTGCTGCAGAGAATGGCGCGGTTGATCAGGAAGGTGCGGCGGTGCTGCACCTTCAGGGCCTTGGTCAGGGTGTCCGCCTGCTGGCCGCCGCCCCGTTCCAGGGTCTCCTGCATCACCCGGGTCCTGTCGATGATCCGAGCCAGCCGGCCGGTGAAGGTGTTGAGCAGGCCACTGATGCCGGTGAGCAGAAACACCGGCGCCACCGACAGCTGGATGGCCCTGGAGAGCGCGACCACGGCCGACCCCTGCTCAGGCTCGCTCAGGACCCCCAGGAGGATGGTCGTGGACAGGGTGCCCTGCATCGGAGGAATTCACCGCAGACTGCGACCCTACCGACTTTGATCCGATGACTTCGATCGCCTGCCGTTACGAGGGCGGCCTGCGCTGCCAGGCCCTGCATGAACCCAGCACCATGGAGTTGGCCACCGATGCCCCCACCGACAACCAGGGGAGGGGGGAGTGCTTCTCCCCCACCGATCTGGTGGCCACCGCGCTCGCCACCTGCATCCTCACAATCATGGGGATCACAGCCGAGCGGCATGGCTGGCCTCTCGAGGGCGCCACCGCCCGGGTGGAGAAGAGCATGACCACCACGGGAGCGCGGAGGATCGAGAAGCTGGAGGTGTGGATCAACCTGCCGACGGAGCTGGAGGATTCCGCCCGGGCGGTGCTGCGCCGCGCGGCGGAGGCCTGCCCGGTGAAGAAGAGCCTGGAGGGTGCCGTGGCGATGGAGATGCACTGGGCCTGACCCTGCGCGACTGGCCGCGCTGAGAACGAAGCGATCAGCCCGTGGCCGTTCACATGATTTCCGGACCACCGGAAACGGGCGAAATATGCAGCAGGTCGGCGTGAATGCCCAGCCGTTCCTCCGCGATCATCATCGCCGTTCCCAGGGAGGTGGCTTCGAGCATCGTCACATTGCCCTCCTGATCCATGACGCGGTACAAGCGGGGCCCCTGGCGTCTCACTTCGGGCCAGGGCTCACCGCACAGCCTTCGCCCAGGCCGGTCAAGGTCTCGGAAGGGGGGAGTCATGGTCGGATTGGTTGATGACGATGAGCAGGGCAGGGCCGCCAGTCGCGTGGCACTGAAACAAAATCCTGGTCTTGATGCTGGGTCCCGTCTGCGTTGTGGGTGGTTGACGCAGGGTGTCTGGCGGCGAATTTTCCCCATTTTGGGGTGGAAGCTGATGGGGTGTCAGCGGTTCAGGGGAGTTCTTCATCGCAGGGGGCCGAGCCAGCTTCCCGATTGGCACGACGACGTGATTGATGGGATTGGGTTATCGGCTCTCGGTCTTATCTGGATTCAGATTTTTCTCTGGTCCCTGATCTGGTGATCCGTGGTGTCCGAGATATTGGCTGTCGATGCTGTTGCGATGTTGCGATTCTCGTGGGTTGAGGTGTTGGTGAAGAAAAAGTGGAAGCTCCTGAATTGTCGTCAAAGAAGGTGAAATCCTCGTGTACTTTCTCTGGCGTTCAATGCTGCATCTCGCCGTTCATCGTTGTCACAGTGATGTGTGCCGCCGACTGGAGCGGTGGTCTTCTCTGTCAAGGAGGGCGGCATGCTGCTGGCCAACCACTCCGATCTGCGCGGCGATCTGGAGGTGGGCTCCGTCTTCGTGACCATGACCACGTCCCTGTTGCTGTTGCCACCCCTGGCCTGGTTGGTCAGCGGCAACCGCTTGCGAGAGCCCCTCTCTTCGCTGAACGATTGGCTGGTGCACCGGGCCGAATGGCTGGTCGGGGTGTTCGCGCTGCTGCTGGGCCTCTATCTGGGTTGGCAGGGCATCGAAGGGCTGCACCGGATGGTGGAGCTGGTGGGCTGAGTCCCTCCCCATCCTCTCAAGGATCAGCTGGGTCCGCCGGCTCCAGTTGAAGGGTGCTGTGGGCAATGCCGAGCTGGGCGAGTCGTTCCTTGGCCTGATGCAGCAGTTTCAGGTCGTCGATCTCCCCGGTTCGACGCACCACATGGGCGGTCAGGGCGTTCTGGGAGGTGCTCATGCTCCAGATGTGCAGGTGGTGCACATCCACCACGCCGGGCAGGCTGTGTAACGCCTGATTCACCGCCGCCGGCTCAATCCCAGCAGGCACCGCATCAAGGGCGACTCTCATCGACGCGCCCAGCAGGGACCAGCCCGTCCAGGCCACCGCCAGGCCGACCCCAATGCCGGTGGCGGCATCGAGCCAGTTCCAGCCGGTCAGTCCGACCACGATGGCGCTCACGAGCACGGCTGCCGACACGGCGGCATCGCCAAGCAGATGAATCACTGCCGCCCGGCGGTTGAGGTCGTGGCTGCCGTCGTCGCCGAACAGCCGGGCGGAGAAGAGGTTGACGGCGATGCCCAGCGCCGCCGCCCAGGCCACGGGAGTGCTGAGCACCTCGACCGGGGTATTCAGCCGTTTGATCCCCTCCACCAGCACCACGGTGGCGGCCATCAGGATCAGCCCCGCATTGGCCAGGGAGGCCAGCTGGGTGGAGCGGCCATAGCCGTAGGTGAACTGGTCGTTCGGAGCTCGCGTGCTCAGCCGCTCGGCGCCCCAGCCCAGCAGCAGGCCGGCCACATCGCCAAGGTTGTGCACGGCATCACCGATCAACGCCAGCGACCCGAAGCCGACGCCGATCGCGAGCTGCAGGGCCGAGAGGCCGCAGTTGAGGATCACGCTCCAGCGAAAGGCCCTGCCGGATCCGGCGCGGTGCTGGTGCTGGCGGGGGTGGGGCTGGCGCTGGATCTCCACGGCCGGGTGGCTGGGGCTCTCGTGCTGGGAGGACATGGGGGGTCAGGAGAGTTGGCGGTTGAGCAGCCCTGCCAGCAGCAGGGCGACCGCCGTGGTGATCATCACGGTGAGGATCTCGGCTGGCTGCATCGGCGCCAGGCTGAGTCCTTGCTGTAATCCGGGAATGGCCAGCAGCAGCAGCCACAGCCCCAGGCCGATGCCGGCGCCTGCGGCCGTGATGCGGCTATGGGGATCTCCGTTCAGCCACACCAGGCCTCCACCGGCGAGCAGCAGCAGCGAGAACACCAGGCTGCGGTGGGTGGCGGCGTCGGCCTCAGGCCAGAAGACCAGCACCAGGGCGGCCACCATCACCACGGCGCCCTGGCTGAGCGAATGGCGCCAGGTGTCGGGGCCGAACAGGGGCGCCTGCGGCGGGCGGGGGGACTGTCGCATCAGGCCAGGGGTGGCGGGCAGGGCCTCGAACACCACCGTGCAGGCCGGATCGATCACCAGATGCAGCAGGGCGATGTGTACCGGCAGCAGGATCAGGGCCTGACTAGGCAGCAGCAGGGGCACCAGGCCGAGCGCCGCGATCGGCAGGTGAATGGCGAGGGTGTATCCCAGCGCCCGGTGCAGGTTGGCATCGACCCGCCGGCCCAGTTCGAGGGCCGCCACCAGATCGCTGAAGGTGTCATTGAGCAGCACCAGATCGGCGGATTCCCGGGCCACGGCGGTGCCGCGCTTGCCCATGGCCACGCCGATGTCGGCGGCCTTGAGGGCCGGGGCGTCATTGACGCCATCGCCGGTCATCGCCACCACCTCACCAGCGGCCTGCAGGGCGCGCACCAGCTGCAGTTTCTGCTGGGGCATCACCCGGGCGAACACGGACACCTCTCCAATCGAGGCGGCGAGGTCCTGGGGCGTCAGGGCGTCCAGCTCCGGGCCGGAGAGCACCCGACCGGGCGGCAAGCCCGCCTGATCGGCAATCGAGCGGGCCGTCACCGGGCTGTCTCCGGTGATCATCACCACGCGAACGCCCGCACCCCGCGCCGTGGCGATGGCCGCCGGCACATCCGGGCGCAGCGGATCGGCCAGGGCCAGAAAGCCCAACGGCTCGAACAGGTAGCCGTGCACGTGTTCGGGCAGGGCGCCGCCGCTCGCGAACGGCTGACCTTCGTGCACCGGCACGCCATCCAGCCCGCGCGCCACCGCCAGCACCCGCAGCCCCCTGGCGGCGAGCCCATCGGCGGCGGCCAGCAGGGCCATGGTCTGCCTGGAATCGAGGTGACACAGATCCGCGATCGCCTCGGGCGCCCCCTTGGCGGCCAGTTGCAAACCGCCCTCGTTGTTGTGCCAGAGGCGGGAGAACACCAGCAGATCGCTCTGCAGGGGGTAGTCGCGCTCCAGGGGCCAGTCGGGATGCAGGTGTTCGGTGCCGCTGAGCTGATCGGCGGCGAGGCGCTGGATCGCCAGCTCCATCGCATCCACCGGGTCACCGCGGCTGGCCAGCACCGCCAGTTCCACCAGGGCGTGAAAGGGCTCCTCCAGGGGGTCTCCCGCCTGCCAGCCCTCCAGCTCCGGCCAGGTGAGCAGCTGCTGCACCCCCATGCGGTTCTCGGTGAGGGTGCCGGTCTTGTCGACGGCGAGCACGGTGGCGCTGCCGAGGCTCTCCACCGCCGCCGGCCATCGGGCCAGCACGCCGATCCGGGCCAGGCGCAGGGCGCCGAGGGCCAGGAACAGGGCCAGCACCACGGGAATCTCGTTGGGCAGCACCGCCAGGGCCAGGGCCAGGGCGGCCAGCAGGGCCTCGGGCCAGTTGCCGCTGACCGCCCCCTGAATCACCGCCAGGGCCGCGCAGAGCCCCAGGGCCAGCACGGTGAGGCGGCCGGTGAGGCGACGGGTCTGGCGCTGCAGCCGGGTGGCCGGCGGCTGCACCGTGGCCAGGCTGCTGCCAAGTCGGCCCAGTTCGGTGGCGTCGGCCACCGCCACCACCTCGGCCCAGCCCCGGCCGCTGGCCACCAGGGACCCGGCCAGGATCCGCTCCCCGGCGGCGGAGCGGGCGACCGGCAGCGATTCTCCGGTGAGCAGCGACTCATCCAGCCACAACCCCACCGCCTCGCTCAGGGCGGCATCGGCCGCCACCCGATCACCTTCCTCCAGCCGGAGCCGATCGCCCACTCGCACCTGATCGGCGGGCAGCTCCAGATCCTCCCCATCGCGCCGCACATGGGCCTGGGGTGCCGAGAGCCGGGCCAGTTCGGCCAGGGCGTGGTTGCTGCGCTGCTGCTGCACGGCATCGAGCAGGCTGATGCCCACCACGAAGACCAGCAGGATGCCGCCATCGACCCATTCGCCGATCAGGCCATAGATCAGGGCGCAGGCCAGCAGCAGCAGGTTGGTGGGCTCAAGCCAGCTCATTCGGGCCCCGCTGATGCCCCCTCCATAGCGCTACTCGCCAGTCCTGCCCTGGCCGGGCTGGGCGATCCAATCGGGGGCGATCAGATCAGCGGCCTGCCGGGCCTCGTTGAGCACCTGGAACAGCAGCCGCGGCAACTCCCTGAGCAGCGCGATCCAGGAGGCCAGGTAGGCGGCGTGGTTTCAGACATCGCTGCCGATCTCAAGCCGATCACCCAGCAGCACCGCCCCGAGCTCGGCCACCAGCTCTTCGCGGGCATAGGCCCGGCAGTTGGAGGCGCTGCCTCCCATCCGGCCGGAGAGACCCCGCTGGAGCCGGGAGCCATGACGGCTGGAGTGGACCGCCTTGCGGGCCCAGGTGGCGTAGAGCGCATTGGCGGAGTGGAAGGCGGTGCGATCCCTCCATCAGCTCGCTCAGGGAGGCAACCAGCTTCTGCTCCGGAGGATCCTTGGGGGGATGGGGATACGACAGCCATGGACCAGCAGCGCAGAACCGGAGTCGCCAGTGCGGCCAGCGATCGGGGCCGGCTGGGAACTCCATGAGATCCATTGCCACCGGTGTCTGGTCGTCGGCGCTGGCCTGGCTGCCTGGAATCGGCTGCAGCCGACATTCCACGCGTTTTTCGCACGTGTGGCTGTTGTTCAGGTGTTGGTGGTCTCTGCTAGGAACGCACCGCTGAGCATTGGATGAGGGGTGCGCCGCCGCCAGCGCCCAGCCGTCCATCGGCACCGGCACCACGGCGGCCTCGCTGTTCACCGGCGAGCTGCTGTTCGCCCGGAGGCTCGATGGGCTGGAAACGCTGGAGGAACGCAAAGAGGGAAGCCAGGCAGGGTTTGGTCTATGCCAACAACTGGGCCAGGAGTTGGGTTCCTGCTCCGATGGTCACAGCTCTGCCAATCACCTGCAGCCCGCTCCAATGCAGTGTCGGCAGTACCAACAGGGCGAGAGCCACGACCGGCGCGGCTCCGGAACCCCAACGTCCGTCGGGCCCGATCGCCAGCCTGGCCCTCTTCTTCGCAGGACCGGTGTTGCGGGTCGCTGGAGCCTTCAGTCCTGCGGCCGCACTGGTGCCGGCCGGGTTCAGAGCCAGTGATGCGGATAGGGCCCGCTGGACGGACGCAGTCGGTGGAATACCACCGCGATCAACACCAGGACCAGGGAGCCGCTGAGGATCGGGCTGAGTACGAAAGAGGGTCGGGCCTTCAGCAGCACGCCCAGCAGGGCCACAGCACCCGCAGGTGGGTGCAGGCATCGCAGCTGCTGCCCCAGCGCGATGGTCACCCCTACGGCCAGCCCCATCCCCCCCACCGAAGGGCCTGGCCAGGCCACGCACACCACGCTGATCAAGGCCCCGATCGTATTGCCGAGAACGATGTTGCGGGGTTGGGCCAGGGGGCTGCTGGGATGCCCGAACAACAGAACGGTGGAAGCCCCGAAGGGAGCCACAACCAGGGGGTAGTGACTCCAGCTGCTGATCAGGCCCAGTGCGCAGATGGCCAGGAGACCGCCGATCCAGGCCGCCACAATCTCTCCCCGGGCAAAGCGAGGCTGGAACGCACGACCACGCTCCCGATCGGTTCGCAGACGTCGAAACACCATCGACAGCACTGTATCGAGACGAACAGTTCAACTCTGGCTCAGCAGACGGGATCGCCTCCCGATCAACTCTTCCCACTGGTGCATCAACAGCCCAGCCCACCCGACAAGCAGCCAGGCCAGGACAGCGGTGCGGCAGCGAGACCAGCGCCCGAAGTGGCCTCTCCTGCAGGGCCAAGGTGGACGAAGACGACCTCCGACAGCAGAGCGCCTCCGGTTTCCATCGGCCCCAGCAGTGGATTGGGCGGGCTGTCCAGTTGAGGCGGCAGGATGGCTTGGTTGTGCCTCGCAGGTGGCGAACGCACGCCCGATGGTGTGCCGGGTTGCCAGCGACCGATCGCTACGCTGACTCGTTCGCGGGAAACTGATCAAGGCTTGCTCAATGTTGTCGCCACCCCTCCCAGCGCCAACATCACCTCGATCTCGTAGCCCAGTTCCCGAATGCCCTGACGGATCGAGCGGTAGCCGCCGCGCCGCAGCAGGTTCATGACCCCGGTCCTCAGGAAGGCGACCGCGCTGCTGCTCAATTGGGTTTCGCCTTGGGGGAGCACCGAGATCTCGAACCTCTCCATCCGCGTCGTGAGCCACGGAGAAGCCCCCAGCGTCAAGAGATCGAGGCACTCCTGGCCCTGTTGATGCGGCAGTAAGCCCGAATCGAGATTGTCAATCAGTCTTTGGGAGCATGGCCAAGGTGACATCTTGTAGCCAATCAAGTAAAGACTTAGTGGATCCGTATATAATCCCCAGACGCCAAGGCTACATTTTGAAATGGTCGATTCGGCAAAGAGTCTGGTAAGCATTCAGGGGTCGGGACAGCACGCGGCGAACATCGTCTCTGCTGAACCCTTGACGGCGTCCTGATTCCCGTTTGCATCTCAGGCAGAGACTGCTTGAGATGGGCGCCCCTCCTGCTGGCATTTCCGAGGTGGACTGGTTGTCGTGGCCAGCTGGTGCCAGGGAGTTCATCCTGGCTCAACAGGAGGAGATGGTGCAGCTCCGCGTCCAGCTCACCGCCCTGGCGACCGAACTGGCCCATCTGCGCGAGCGGATCGGCCGCAGCTCCCGCAATTCTTCCAAGCCTCCCTCCAGTGATGGCCAGGGGTTTAAGCCGCCCGAACGACGCAAGGGCAGTGGCCGCAAGCGCGGCGGCCAGCCGGGCCATCCCGGATCTGGGCCGGAGCTGCTGCCGATCGAGCGGGTGGATGAGGTGGTCGAGCACCACCCCCAGGCCTGCCGCCGCTGCGGCACGTTGCTACAGGGTCAGGATCCCGAGCCCTTGAGGCACCAGGTGATCGAGATTCCACCGATCACGCCTCTGGTGATCGAGCACCGGCTGCACCGCCTGGTCTGCCCCTGCTGTACCACCAGCACCTGTGCCTCGTTACCGGCGGAGGTGGAAGTAAGCCATTACGGTCCCCGGCTCAGTGCTCTGGTGGGTCTGCTGGGTAGTGCCTTCCCGTTGAGTTTCAGCAAGACCCAGGCGCTGCTGGATCAGCTGCTGGGGGTACAGATCAGCCGGGGAGCGATGGCCACTATCCGCCAGCGCTTGAGTGCAGCACTGGAGCAGCCCATGCAGGAGGCCCTTGCGTTTGCCCGTCAGCAGTCGGTGGTCTATGTCGATGAAACCGGTGCCCCCACCGGTAATGCCGATGGGGGCAACCCCGATGGCCGGCGCGGCTGGGAGTGGGTCATGGTGACCGCCATGGGGGTGACAGTGTTCTTGCAGAGCCTGAGCCGCTCGGCTGCCGCCGCGATCGACCTGCTCGGGAATGCCTTTGGCGGAATTGTGGTGAGCGACCGCTTCTCCGCCTACAACCATCTCCCGCTGGAGCAGCGCCAGCTGTGCTGGGCGCACGTGATCCGCGATCTCACTGCCATCGCTGACCGTCAGGGCGCCAGCGGTGAGATTGGAGCGGAGCTGCTGGGCCTGCAGCAGCAGCTGTTTGCCCAGTGGCACCGCTACAAAGACGGAACGATCGACTGGTCCACGTTGCAGCAGGGCTGTCGGCCGATCCGCCAGGCGTTTGTGGGCACGCTGCATCGGGTTGTGGAGCTGGGCTGCCAGCGCGGCGAGCGAACGCCGTGGGCCAAGACGGTGCGTACCTGCCATCAGTTGCTGCAAGTGAGCGATGGCCTCTGGACCTTCCTGGAGATTGAAGGGATCGAGCCCACCAACAACGCAGCCGAGCGTGCCCTGCGCCATTCGGTGATTCAGCGCAAGATCAGCCATGGCGTCCAATCCCGCCAGGGTGCAATCTGCCGCAGCAGGTTGCTCACGGTCACCACCAGCCTGCGGCAACAGGGCCGTGATATCTGGCAGTTCCTGGAGCAGGCCTTGATCGCCCATCATCGCGGCGGTGAGATGCCATCGCTGTTGCCGAATCCCTGAGCCGGCCGTCATCGATCGTGGTGTCTGTGGTCGCTTGGTGATCAGCGATCAAGGGCGGTGAATGCTGCGCGGCTGCGTCACGGCCCCTGAACGGATACAGAGTCTGAACTGTTGCCGCCGTCTAGGACAATCTAGTATCTTGCTAAAACTCTATTTTAGGATTGCGGTAGGGCTCCGCTAATCGTTAGCCGAATCTCTGGGATGGGCGCCCAGCTGGGCGAGAGGAATGGATGCGCTCTAGCCTGGGTTCTGGCTCAAGTGGCATCAGCTGCGAGGTCACCATGAGTTTCACGTTGGAATGCGAACAAGAAGCAGGTGGACGTTGGATGGCCGAGGTGCGGCAGCTGCCTGGAGTCCTTGCTTGCGGAAATTCGTCTGCTGATGCATATGGAATCAAGTTGGGGTCGTTTGCTGGTTGATCAGGCTCAAGCGCTTCACGTGGTGGGCCTCGGTATCTGTCCTTTCGGCGCCGGGCTGAAGCTGGAGGCCAGCCTCGACGATCTCTCCGCCGCGGCGGTGGTGACGTCACCCCCATCAATCGGCGTATTTATTGATTCCTGCTGACCATGGCATCCAGCGGAGCCGAATGCTGCTGTCAGCCTCTCCAGGTCAAAGCCCGTCTGATCTGGCCAGGCCAGTCGCGTGGCATGTCGTTGGCACGGATTCGAAGGCTCGCCATCGATCGGACCAGCGGCACTCCGCCGCGTTGCAGCACGGCCAGAATGTGGACCAGCACAGCTCCTGCCATGACCAGCCAGGCCAGAAGATGCACCGAATAGACAACATGATCGAGTTGACCATCCTTCAGCCAGTCTTCGTCCATTAATTTGCCACTCCCCACAGCCAGCGCCAGGGCGAGCAGGGTGATGGCATTGGCGGGCTTCTGCAGCTGCCGGCGCCCCATGCTGACGGCGTAAAGGGCGAACAGGATGGCCAGGGGCCAGAGCAGTACGCCGATCGAGCCGTGGATGTCGATCCAGTCTCCACCGAGCCTCAGTGGCAGGCGCCCCCAGCGGCCGTCGTCATTGGAATACAGGAGCAGCCCGCTCAGCCAGGCCAGAGACACCAGCGCAGCCGTTGGGCCGTGCAGCAGCCGCAGAAGTGATGGTTGGTAGGGACGGGCCATCGCTGCTGAAGACGTTGTGGGCCCTTTTTTAGCGCGAATCATCGAAAACTCAGCCAGAGGCCGCTGGTTCGCTGATCGAGCGCCATCCTTCGTGCAATTGTCGATCTACTGGTCGGTGGAGCCTGTGGCGGGGCAGATGGGAGCTTGAGCGGATCCTAGGATTTCGCCAGTACATCCCTGGCTTGGCTCAAGTGACCTATTGCATTGGTTATTGGCTTGAGAAGGGGCTAGTCTTTGCCTCTGACTCCCGTACAAATGCAGGCGTAGACTACATCTCAACCTATAGCAAGATGCATGTGTTTCAGCCGGCGTCGGATCGATTGTTTGTTCTGCTGACTGCCGGAAATCTTGCTACCACGCAGGCCGTTTTGAATTGGATACACAGAGACCTTGATCGGGCGAGTGGCGATGACCATGAGGGTGGAAAAAACTTACAGTCTTGCGAGTACCTCTTCGAGGCGGCTGCCTATGTTGGTCAGGTGAGTCTCGCTGTACAACGGCAGGATGGGCCTGCATTGAAAGAGGTTGGTGCTGACGTTGGGGCCTCGTTCATCCTTGGAGGTCAGGTCGGTGGGGAATCCCACGGCCTTTACATGATCTATCCGCAGGGCAATGCGGTGATGGCCACCCGTGAGACCCCTTATCTTCAGATCGGTGAGACGAAATATGGCAAGCCGCCGCTCGACAATGTGGGCCACGCCAACCTTTCCCTTGAAGATGCTGCCCGGCTCTGTCTGATTTCGGAGGTTCTCACCCAGCGCTCCAATCTCACAGTAGGTCCCCCGTTCGAGCTGGCCATCGTTCCTCGCAATACGCTGGCAATCTCCCACCAGGTCAAGTTTGAGGCGGATGCACCCGAACTTTCCGCCATGATCGAGACTTGGAGCAACGCTCAGAGAGAGGCGCTCTATCGGCTCCCCCATTTCGCCTGGGAGCAATCGACGCCGGCTTGATCCGGCCGAGCCCACTCCCTTTCGCTCTGGCTCTCATCCCCACCCAACCCCGCCTGCCCACCATGAGGTCCGTGTCCGAATGGGTCTCCACCGGCCATCTGCCCACCCCAGAGGTGGTTCAGGATCTGGTCGTAGAGGCCCATCGGAGATTCTCTCCCGTGCTGGATGGCCGGGTTGCCGATTACATTCACGCCCTGGCAGCGGCGACTCCCGAACATTTCGGCCTCTGCGTATCCAGCAGTGGAGGCGCGTTGTTCGAAGCGGGCGAGGCTCGGCTGGCCTTCAGTATTCAGAGCATCTCGAAGCCATTCCTGTTTGCTTTGATCTGCCAGGCGATTGGTGAGGCTGCTGCCCGCGAGAAGCTTGGGGTGAACAGTACCGGCCTGCCATTCAATTCTGTCCTGGCTGTGGAGCGCAGTGGTGAAGGTCTCTCCAATCCGATGGTGAATGCTGGGGCGATCGCTGCCACTAGTCTGGCTCCTGGCGCCACCATGGAGGACAAGTGGGCCTTCATTCAGGACGGCTTCTCCCGTTTTGCAGGTCGACGCCTCGAGATCGATCAGGTCGTCTGCGAATCGGAGCTGGCCTCGAATCGGCGCAATGCCGGCATCGCCACCCTGCTCAGTGATCACGACCGCATCTGGTGGGATCCCGAAGAAGCCACTGACCTCTACACCCGCCAGTGTTCCCTCAGCGTGACGGCCTCAGACCTGGCGGTGATGGCGGCGACCCTGGCCAACGGTGGTCGCCAGCCCGTCACGGGCGAGCAGGTGATCGATGCGGTCCACTGCCAGCATGTGCTGGCGGTGATGGTCACCGCCGGGCTCTACGAAACCTCCGGCGACTGGCTCTATGCCACCGGGCTCCCCGGCAAGAGCGGGGTGGCGGGCGGCATGATCACCGTGGCACCCGGAAAAGGTGGGCTGGCCACGTATTCAGCGCCTCTGGATGAGGCGGGTAACAGCGTGCGCGGTCAACTCACCGCCAGGTTCCTCTCGGAAGCGCTGGGACTGAACCTCTTTGCTTCCAGGCCGGAAGGATAAGGGGGCGCTGTAGTGGATTTGTCCATGCCCAACGCGGAGTGGGCTGTCATGCTGCGTTCTGGAAGTGCCCTTCTGACAATGATTTCGATTCGTCTGATCCAGCCGCTTCTGTTGGCTGCCCTGGCGACTGCTGGATTAGGCGTCGCCAGTGCCAAGGCCAGCTGCAGCTTTCTGATGCCACTGGGTGGCAGTGGTGATCCCGTCGTCTCCAAGCGGATCGGTCCGGATCGCCTGCTGGGCAACACCAACTGGAACACCGACTTCATCGTGGATCGGCCGTTTCGTTCTTACCAGTTCTTCTTCACATCGGCGTCCTCGGAGCGGGCCACCTTCCCGATTTCCGCGTTCATGCGCTTCACCGATGGCACCAGCCTGCAGGTGGTGAACGAAACACCGACCTTCGAACCAGGGGCGGGCCGCAAGTTCGGTCCATTCAAGGCCGTTCCTGGTAAGCGGACCAATCTGATGAACTTCCGGGTCGGCTCCAGCAGCAGGCCAGCGGCGATTGGTTTCAGCTATCGCATCTCCGTTAAGGGGTGCGAATGATGCTCCCTCAGGTCTGATCGTTCCCTTGTCCTGCATATGAACCTCCATGCAGTTTGAGAGCTTCGCCACGTTCAATATCGCCATCGTGGTGTTGGCGCTTGGTCGATGGCTGAATCGAAAGATTTCCTTTCTTCGTGAGTTCAATATTCCCGAGCCGGTCACCAGTGGTTTGCTGGTCTGCATCTTGCTGGCGCTGATCCATTCCATTAACGGGATGGAGATCAGCTTCAATCTGATGACACGTGATTTTCTGCTGCTCTACTTCTTTGCGGCGATTGGCCTCAATGCCGATATCAAGACCCTGCTTGCCGGTGGTTGGCCTCTGTTGATCCTGATCGCCTCCACGGTGGTTTTCATGGTTCTTCAGAATCTCACCGGGGTCGGCATGGCAGTGCTGCTGGGATTGGATCCACTCGTGGGGTTGCTGGGCGGGTCCGTGTCCCTGCTCGGTGGCCATGGCACGGCCATCGCCTGGGCGCCGCGCTTCGCCGAAGCCCATGGCATCAGCAATGCCCTGGAAATCGCCATTGCCTGCGCCACCTTCGGCTTGGTGCTGGCCTCCCTGATGGGAGGACCGATCGCCCGCATTCTGATTCTGGGTCAACAGCTGATGCCTGCTCAGGCCATGGATCCAGAGACCAGTCGCAGATCCGGGAGTGAGCAGGAGGAGGTGACCTATTTCACGCTGCTGCGAACCCTCTTCTGGCTCAATGTCAGCCTGGGTCTTGGTGAACTGCTGCACGAAGCCCTCAAGGCCGCCGGCAGCAACCTGCCCCTGTTCGTCTGCACCCTGTTCGCGGCGATCTTCCTCACCAACACCGTGCCGCGGCTGCTGCCGATCCGTTGTCTGGCGCCGCCCCGTTCCCTGGCCATTGTCTCGGATATTTCCCTGGGCATCTTTCTGACGATGTCGCTGATGAGCCTGCAGCTCTGGACGATCGCCTCCCTGGCTGGCCCGATCCTGGCCATTCTGGCCGCGCAGTTTGTGCTCACCTTCCTGTTCGCCTTGTTCGTGGTGTTCAAGGTGATGGGGGGTGACTACGAAGCCGCTGTGATCTGCGCCGGCTTCGGCGGGAGCTCCCTGGGTGCGACCCCCACAGCAATGGCCAACATGTCGGCGGTGGCTCAGCGGTACGGACCGGCCCACAGGGCCTTCATTGTGGTGCCGCTGGTGTCTGGCTTCTTCGTGGACATCAGCAACGCCGTGGTGATTCAGCGCTTTCTGAAGGGCACCTCGAAAAATCAGCAAGCTGGTTGATTACGATGAAATAGCGATAGAATCAGGAAGTCAGACTGTATGCCAGCGGTGGGCCAAAGAGGTTTTTGGGACGAACAGCAAAGGGTCGCAAAGCTCCAGGAGAAGAAGCCGGTTCTCAAGCGGCTGTCTGATTCGATCCCATGGGATAAATTCCAGCCGATACTTGACCAAGGATACGCGCAGGATCGCAAGAGCAATGCAGGGCGTAAGCGGATTGATCCGCTGATCCTTTTCAAGATGCTTGTTCTCCAGCAGCTATTTAACCTCAGCGATGACGAGCTTGAGTTCCAGGTGAATGACAGGCGTTCCTTTGAGGAGTTTGTGGGACTGGGTGTGATGAACAACATTCCTGACGCAACCACAGTCGCCTTGTTCAGGGAGAGGCTGCGCAAAGCAGGAGTGATTGGGGAGCTCTTCGAGATGTTCGAGGCATACCTCCGCTCACAGGGACTCCAAGCCCGTGGTGGTCAGATTATTGATGCGACTCTCGTACCTGTTCCCAAACAGCGCAACACCCGTGACGAGAACAAGGAAATCAAAGCTGGTAGGCTGCCGGAAGGCTGGGAAGAAAACCCAGATCGCCTGCGGCAGAAGGATCTAGACGCTCGCTGGGTTAAAAAGAACGGCATCAACTACTTCGGTTACAAGAACAGCATCTGCATTGACGTCGACCATGGCTTTATCCGCCGATATGCTATTACACCTGCCAATATTCATGACAGTCAGATGCTTCCACGGCTGCTGGATCCGGAGAATGAACATGATTATGTCTGGGCAGACTCAGCTTATTCAGGTGAGTGCTTTGAAGATCTGCTGAGCTTGGGGCGCTTCGAAAGCTTGATCCACGATAAGGGCGCTCGCAATCACCCGCTCAGCGCCGCCGCCAAGGACCTTAATCGCGTCAAGTCAGCCATTAGAGCTTGTGTGGAGCATGTCTTCGGCTGCATGACAATGTCAATGGGTGGGAAGCTGACGCGAAAGATTGGGCTGGCAAGGAACGAGGCATGGTGGGGGCTCAAGAATCTGGCCTTCAACTTCCTTCGCTATCTTCAGCGCATCAGCCATGCACCAGTGGTGGCATGAATCCTCGAAGGAGTATCCGATAGCGCAGTAAAAAGCTCAGTCGCCGATACAAAATTCTGCTGCCTGCCGCCATTGGCGGCTTTTTGCATGCCTGCAGAACACTGGGAAACAGCTAATTTTTCGAGGTGCCCTGAATTGGTTCGGTTGATCACACACGCAGTCAGAAGCGCAGCGTCGTTCGGATCACTCCGGCCCAGACGCCAAGGCTGGCGTTGCCCGATGGCGCTGGCGACAGAAGGGCCTCGGAGAGATCCGACGTCGTGGTCATGGCGCCGCGAGGGCGGCTCAGCCAGAAGACCGCTGGCGTCAGGGTGAGACGGTCACTGACCTCGATCCTGTAGGAGAGCTCGTAGGCGAGGCCGCCGTCGTTGATGGAGCTCAGCCCGGGGGCCTGGATGGCCGTCACATGGGCTGGGGACCCCACGGCGAATCCCAGGCTGTTGCCCTGGCCCAGCACATCGCTCCAGACCAGACCGGCATACCAGGACCTTGTACGGATGCTGGATCCATCGGCTACGGGAGTGCGACCGAAACGGAAGCTGTCGTGGCCCCAGCCCACACTGATCGAAGGCAGCCAGCCGGAGGAGCGGGGTTGCCAGTAGCCCGCCACGGACCAGGAGCCGAGGCTTCCCTGGCTGGACTCTTCGGCCAGCTGGCTGGCCAGAGGTGTCCCCCTCAGCCTCACCTGGGCGCCGCTGAGGGTGTAGGCCCCGGTGATGTTCCATTGGGGTCGGGTCAGGGCCAGTTGGATGGTGCTGGTCTGGCCGGAGTTCGCCGAGAACAGGCCGCCGCCCTGGGCAGAGCTGCCGGCTCGGCCGGCGACGTACGCAAAGCCGAGGCTGAGACCCTGCAGTGAGCCCTTGGGCTGCCACCAGGCACCGAAGCCTCCGCCGAGCCGCTTGCTGTAGGCACCCGGTGCTCCGGCGTACTGGAACAGGTCGAGAATGGGGGACTGGTTGTAAACGCTCGGCCACACGGGCAGCATGTCGAGTTGCATGATCCGCGCACCGAAGCTGAAGCGGATCTCGGGAGTGAGGGGGATCTGCAGGTAGGCCCTGTTGATGCTGATCTGTTGCACCGCGCAGTTTCCTTCTTCCGCGGTGCAGCCAGGCTCCTGGAAGGCGAAATCCAGCCGCGACAGTGGTGTGGGAGCGTTGGAGACAAAGCCGGATCGGGCGAAGTTGCCAGCGCGGAAGCGGATCCGCAGCAGATCCTGGCCGGTGACGCTGGTGTCGATCGTCAGCCTCGTCTCGTGGTTGAAGCTGAGACCATTGAGCAGGGGAGCTCCCGCTGCCGTGTTGCTGGAGGTCTCGATTGCGCTGCCGGTGTAGTGCAGTGCCCCCAGGGCGCCATTGATCTGCAGTTGCACCGTTGTGGTGGGCGCGAAATGGAGGGCTTCCAGTTTCGCGACCTCCTTCATCGTCTCGATGTCTTCGGTGGCTGGCTGGGGCGCCTCAATCGGGATGTCCTGGGCGAGCAAGGGGGCTGTTGCACTCACCATCCAGGCCACCGCGCAGCACCGAAACCAGGGCTGGATGGACCTCATGCTGTTGGCAACCCCGTCTGCATGCCATGTCGGTTCGTTCTCCAGCCTTTGACAGGGTTGTGACCGGCATCGTGTCGATCACCGCACAGGTCGACATCGGGTACGGGTTTCACTCTCCAGCGCGCTGATGTGCCCCAGCCTGCGGATCAGAGGGGCAGGGGAAACCGCCCTTCACCTGACCACACAGCCTGGAAAAGGTTGAAAACGTCATTCTGGCTTTACGGTGTTGTCATGAAGAGGAGCCCCTGACAGTCATTGATCAGGGCATCGTCGAAGCGCAACATAGTTCTTGCTATTTCCATGGGCCTGGACGCCATGGTTGTTTTCCAGCACGCGTTCCTTCTTCAGGACACTTACAGACTTCACTCGCAGGACTCATCGTCATGTCAGCTTCAACCAAAACCGCAGCACAGGTCCACGTCAAAAACTATGCCGAATCAGAAGGCGGGATGTGGGATTCTCAGGAGCCCCAGCTCCTCGATCCGCGGGTCATTGAACCACGCATGTATCTCGCCAGCGCAGCCAGTCACAGTGGCTGGGGTTTCCACAGCCGTGCCGAACTCCTGAATGGTCGCCTGGCCATGCTTGGTTTCGTGATCGGCCTGGCCATTGAGGCCCTCTCCGGCCAGGGAATCCTGCAGCAGCTTGGCTTGGGTGCCTTGCTGCAGCACGGATGATCAGCTGCGGCCCCATCGGCCCGCCAGACTGCAGAACCAGGCCGGCGCCATGCTGGCCTCCAGCAGTCGTCCGTCTCCATGGCCCCCTCGGGTTCGACCCTTGAACGCCTGCGCAGCCATCTGCACCAGACCCGGCTGCTGGGCTCGATCAGCAGCGCCCTCTACTACGACCAGAACACGGTGATGCCAACGGCTGGGGCCGCCTGGCGAGGGGAACAGCTGGCCCTGCTGGCCGGCCAGCTGCACGAGCGCCAGAGCAGCGATGAGCTGGCCGATCTGGTGGCGGCGGCAGAGGCCGAGCTCGATCCTGAAGCTCCGCCGCAGCGGCGCCGCAATCTGCAGTTGCTGCGGCTGGAGCAGGAGCGTCAGCGCTGCCTCGACCCAGAACTGGTGGCCGCCCTGGCCATGGCCCAGTCACGCGGCAATGCGGTCTGGCAGGACGCCCGGGCGCGCAACGACTTCGGCGCCTTCGCGCCGGCCCTGACCACGTTGATCCGGCTGCGGCGCGAGCAGGCCAGCCAGCTGGCCGACGCCGAACCGGTGGTCCGCAGCCCTTGGGAGATCCTGGCCCAGCCCTTTGAGCCGGATATCAGCGTGGCGAGGCTGGAGGCGTTGTTTGCCCCCCTGAAGGCCGAGCTTCCGGCTTTGCTGGACCAGGTCACCTCTGCTGCAAACACAGCGGCTTCCACCACAGCAGCTGCCAGTGCAGCAGTGCCCACTGCCGACCTGCCCGAGGGCCTGCAGGAGAGTCTCTGCGCGGCGCTGCTCGACGACTGGGGCTATGACCCCAGCCGCTGCCAGCGCTCCGGTTCCGCCCACCCTTTTTCCTGCACGGTTGGCCCCCAGGACTTCCGCATCACCACCCGGGTGGTGCCTGGCCAGCCGCTTTCAGCCTTTCTGGCCACTGCCCACGAGTGGGGCCACTCCCTCTATGAGCAGGGCCTGCCTCAGTCCGACGACCATTTCTTTCCCTGGCCCCTGGGAGAAGCCACCTCCATGGGTGTGCATGAATCCCAGTCATTGTTCTGGGAGTGCCGGGTGGCCCGCAGCCGCGCCTTTGCCAACCGCTGGCATCCTCGCTTCCGCGACGGTCTGGGGGCTGATCCCTGGGGAGGCGCCGCCGGCTTCTGGCGCTCCCTCAACCCACTGCGGCCGGGACTGATCCGGGTCGAGGCCGATGAACTCAGCTACGCCCTGCACATCGTGATGCGCTTTGAGCTGGAACTGGCCTTGCTGGAGCAGGGGATGCCGGTCGAGGACCTGCCGGAGCAGTGGAACCGCCGCATGCGCGACCTGCTCGGAATCCAGCCACCCAACGACGCCCAGGGGTGCCTTCAGGACATTCACTGGGCCGAAGGACTCTTCGGGTATTTCCCCTCCTACGCCCTGGGCCATCTGATCAGTGCCCAGCTGGCCGAAGCCATGGAGCGGCGGACTGGTCCGATCGAGGAATGCGTGGCGGAGGGTCAGGAGGAGAGGCTGCGCGGCTGGCTGGCGGAGCAGGTCTGGCCGCTGGGTCGCTCGGTGAACGGCGAGGAGCTGGTGGAGATGGTCACCGGCCAGCCCTTGCGTGCGGATCCGTTCCTGACCTATCTCAGGCAGAAGGTGCTCCGTCTGCTGGCTCCGGACTGAGTGCCTGATGGGATGGCGAAGCGGTCTGGGGCGATCCGTAGGATGCCCGCCAGCCGTTTTGAAGTGCTTCATGGCGAACATTGATCAAGCCCCCAGCCGCACGATGATGAATCTGCTGCATGTGCTGCCGGCCTTCGCCGATGAAGCGGAACTGCGGCTGAACACGATTGTGGAGCTGAACAGCAACACCATTAACAAATACGAGCTGATCACCGAAACCGGGCAACTCAAGCTTGATCGTGTTGGCTATTCCTCCCTTGCCTATCCTTTTGCCTATGGCTGCATCCCCCGCACCTGGGATGAGGATGGCGACCCGCTTGATATCGAAATCGTGAGCGTGACCGAACCTCTGGTGCCCGGCAGCCTGGTGGAAGCCCGCATTATCGGCATCATGAAATTTGATGATGGCGGTGAAGTGGATGACAAGGTGATTGCCGTGTTGGCTGATGACAAGCGCATGGACCACATCACCTGCTACACCCAGCTCGGTGATCACTGGCTCAAGGAAACCCAGTACTACTGGGAGCACTACAAAGATCTCAAGAAGCCTGGCACCTGCCGTGTCAATGGCTTCTTCGACAGTGCTGAAGCCGTGAAGATCATCAAAGAGTGCGAAGCGCGTTATCTCGAGGTCATCGAGCCCCAGCTGGTCGGCTGATCCTCATCGGAGCCTCCCGACCAGAGGCCGGCAGGGCTGGGGGCCAAGGAGCCTTCGGTTCCAAGCGCCACTCAGTGGGGCTCCCTAGTCTTCTTTGCAATGACGTTGTCTCTTCCAATCACCTTGACAGCCATGGTGCGCTTTCTTCACTCCCGGTCTGTCGCGGCACTGATAGCCCTGCCTGTACTGGCGAGTGCTGGGTCCCTGGGTCTGGGCGCCACCGCCGTGGTGGCGGAAGAGGCCACGTCGTCTTTGCCTTCAGCTGGCGAGTCACCTGCCACCGGACCCGCTGTCAACCAGCCCCAGACAAGCCTTTCGACTCCCGCAACAACGGCTCCCGCAGCAACGACTCCCGCGACGGTGGTTTCCCCTGACACGCCGCCTCCAGGGGCCGCTCCGGCTGGACCTGGGGCTGCTGACGCTGCCACAGCGCCGATCACCCGTGAGATCCTCCTGGAGCTTGGGCGGCGCACCATCAGCCTGCGGGAGAACGGCAAGGTGATCAGCAGCTGGCCAGTCGCCATTGGTGATCCCAGGACCCCCACCCCCACGGGCCGCTTCAAGGTTGAGAACAAGGTGGTCAATCCTCAGTACCAGAGCACGAAGAGCGGCAAGATCAACCCTGTCGTGGGTGCCAATGGTCCGCTGGGTGATCGCTGGCTCGGCTTCAAGAGCAGTGGCGTAAACCAGTACGGCATCCATGGCACTCCCAGCGCCTGGTCCTGGACCGTGAGTTCCCGCTCGGCGGTCACCAATGGCTGCGTGCGCATGTTGTCCGACCATGTCCGCAAGCTGTTTGACCTGGTCGAGGTGGGGACGCCTGTGGTGGTGACCCGCTGATCGGGCAGGAACCAAAGACATTCTGCAGATCCACCCGCGAAGGCCTAGGTAGGACGGGATCAGCCCGTAGTGTCATGAGCATCTTCGTGATCGGATCAACGCAATCGTTGCTGTTGGCGCGATTGCACGCTTTCGATCTCCGCCGGCTCCATGGCCCGTTCTGTTCCCCTTCGCGCTGGATTTCCGTTGCATCCCTCGGATCACCCCCACAGCTTTGATCCGCTCAACAGCACAGCTCTGAAGTGGTGCAGCAATGGCGAGCTCTCCGAGCTCGATCTGCATCGCATTCTCAGCCGTCTGTCCCAGGTGGATCCGGTGGCGGGTCCGTTGGATCCCCAGGCCTGCGATCTGGCCAGCTGATCTGACGGGCCAGGGCCAGGGCCATGCCATCCCGGCTGGCCAGTCCCCGCAGTCGGCTCAGCGGCAGACCTCGGGCCGGTAGCCCATGGGGCAAAGCCCCCTCCCGGGATTGCGGCAGGTCGAAGACCGGCAGCTGGCGCAGTCCTTGGGAGAGCAACTGTTCCTCCAGTTGAGCCAGGCTGGCGCAAAGTGGTAACCAGACCAGTTCGCCGCGGCGGCAATCCAGCAGCCGCGGCTCACTGTCCATGGCGCAATCGTCGGCGGGACGGTTCGTTTGCTTATCCAGGCGGTGCGATGGGCCCTCTTGGGCGATCTGCTGGGTCGTCCAATGCTGTTTGGCGCTGAGGACCCGTTGCAGGTCCGGCAGGGTGACCAGCCCCATGGCCCACTCTCCCTCGCTGACGATCAAGGCGTGGCCATGGCAGGCCACCAGTTGATTCAGGGCCTGAAGAACCGGTGTATCTGCCTCCAGCACCAGAGGAGCTTCCGGTTCAAACGCCTCCGCCACCGATAAAGCCGTGAGTCGGCCACGCCGCTCCTCCTCCATCGGATCCGGTCCCAGCAGGCCGGGATCGTGCAGCCCCTGCCAGCGTTCCACCAGGGCCGCACTCAGACCGGCGGCTGCCATCAGCGGCAGCACGATGCGGATGTCGCGGGTGAGCTCGAACAGCAGCAGCAGGGCCGTGAGGGGAGCCCGGGCGCTGCCGGCCAGCACCGCCGCCATGCCCACCATGGCGTAGGCCGGCGGTTCGGCCACCGGCAGATGCAGACCGCTGTCTCCAAGAATCTGGCCGTAGCAATTGCCCAGCACCGCCCCGAGAAACAGTGATGGTGCGAAGCCGCCGCCCACGAATCCGGTGGCACTGCTCACGGCCGTGGCGAGCACCTTGACCACGAGCAGCACCGCCAGGGTGAGCAGGGGGATGCCGCCATCGCGGCCCAGCAAGGCTTCAATCGTGTCGTAGCCCACCCCCAGCACCTGGGGAAACAGCAGGGCCATGCCACCGACGGCAGCACCGCCGAGGGCGGTGGGCAGTCCAATCGGCAGGCGCCCCAGCCACTGCTGCAGCCTCTGGCTGCGCCCTGCGGCCAGCAGGCTGATCAGCAGCCAGGACATCAGGCTGGAGGCCACTCCCAGGCCGAGATACAGCGGCAATTCCAGGGGTGAGCGCACCTCGTAGGCCGGCAGCCTCAGGATCGGGGTATCGCCGAGGCAGAGCTGGGTGACCAGGCAGGAGGCCACTGCTGCCACCAGCACGGCCCGCACGCTGGGACGACCGGGAATCGCACTGAAACTGCCCTCCAGCGCGAAAAACACGCCGGCGATCGGTGCCTTGAAGCCGGCGGCCAGTCCGGCGGCCACCCCGGCCGCCACCAGTGTCTTCTGACTCTGGGGTGTCAGCCTGCCGCGTTCGCCCACCCAGAGGCCGATGTTGCCACCGCCCTCAACGCTGGGCCCTTCGGGGCCGAGGGAGGCGCCGCTGCCGAGGCTGAGCGAGGCTGCCACCAGCCGCAGCAGCGGCAGTTTCGGGGTGGCCGGCTGGCTGCCTTCCGCCATCGCCTGCAGGCTGGGCAGGCCAGGGCCGAGATCCCCGCCGATCCGGCGCAGCACCCCCACGGCCAGGCCCCCCACTGTCGGGACCACCACCACCGGCCAGAGATCCAGCCAGCCCGGCGCCGTTGGCAGGGGTGGCGGCGCCGGCAGCGGTGGAGCCGGTGGTGGCGGCAGGAATCCCAGGCCCCCCAGGCCGATCTCCAGCAGGGCCTTCAGCGGCGTGCTCCCTTCCGGCGACAGGGAAGGCAATTCCGGGGCCGGTGGCGCGGTGGAGGTTCCCAGGCTCAGCAGACCTTCCACGAAGGGGCCGAACAGGAAATTGTTGATGAAGCCCAGCAATTCATGGAACCCCACCACCGCCAGGCCGGTGGCGGTGCCCACCAAGGCGGCCCAGGCCAGCAGATTCCACTGGAAGGGCAGGGCCGTGGCCTCGGCGGACGACTGCTGCATGGCCGAGGCCGCGACCGCCTCGCCGCTTCAGGCCTCGGGCCGAACGCTGGCGAAGATCTCCTGCAGGATCTCGCCGGCGCCCTGCTGCTTGAGCGTGTGGGCCAGGGCGATGCCGATCGCTTCCGGATCCTCCTGGGGGCCACGGGCCTCGTCGCGGATCAGGCGTAGGCCATCCAGGCTGGCCACCATGCCGGTGAGCACCAGGTCGCCGCTGCCGTCCGGCCCCTCGAAGCGGGTGTTGACTCCGATCGGCACCTGGCAGCCGCCCTCCAGTTCCCGCAGGAAGGCCCTCTCCGCCAGGCAGCGGCGGGCAGTGGGGGTGTGCTCCAGCACCTTGATCTGCTGCAGCACGGCCTCGTCACCCTCGCGGCACTCGATGCCCAGGGCGCCCTGGCCCACGGCATGCAGAGAGATCGACGGGTCGATCAGTTCGTGGATGCGGTCGCCAAGGCCGAGGCGACCCAGGCCGGCTGCCGCCAGAATCAGGCAGTCGAACTCGCCGGAGTCGAGTTTCTCGAGGCGGGTGATCACATTGCCGCGCACATCCTTGAAGACGAGGTGCGGATAGTGGTGCCGCAACTGGGCCAGACGGCGCAGCGAGCTGGTGCCCACCACAGCTCCCTCCGGCAGGGTGGCCAGGGTCTTGTCCCTGTGCGTCTCGTGCACCACCAGGGCATCGGCCGGATCCTCCCGTTCGGTGATGCAGCCCAGCATCAGCCCCTCGGGCAGGTTGGTGGGCAGATCCTTGAGGCTGTGAACGGCGATGTCGGCCTGGTCCACCAGCATCTGGGCTTCCAGTTCCTTGGTGAACAGCCCCTTGTCGCCGATCTTGGCCAGGGCCACATCCAGGATCTTGTCTCCCTGGGTGGCCATCGCTTCGATCGAGATCTCCAGGCCGCCATGGGCCTTGGCCAGCTCATCGCGCACCCAGTGGGTCTGCACCATGGCGAGCTGGCTGCGGCGGGAGGCAATGCGCAGGGTGGAGCCGGCCATCGAAAACCTTCGGTTGGCAGTCGAGCTGCCGATCAACAGCCGCCCAGCCTAAGGACCGGCCCGCTCTCGTCAGCCAGCAGCGCGATGCTCCGTGATCTGCCGATGCATCAATCCAGCTGCTGACGCATGAATCCAGCAGCTGATCAGTCATCCCGGCGGGCGTTCAGCCGAAGAACCGGCGGGCGTTCAGCCGAAGAAATCAAGGGGTAGTGGTCCCCAGGTGTCCTCTGCCTCCGGATCGGCGGGGCTGTGGCCGCTGATCAGCAGTCCTTCGCCCAGGCCGTTCTCCTGACGCAGGCTGAAGGTGCCGGTGTTCTGGTTGCCCTTGAGAAAGACCGGCCCAGCCTCGGCCGCCGCTGCGCCGGTGCCGCCCTGCGGGTCATGGCCATTCAGGGGGGCGAGGGGGCTCCAGTCCAGGGCGGCTTCGCAGTGGCGCAGGGTGGCTGTCGCAGCAGCGGCCCACGGGGCCATCACCCCCACGGTGAACCAGTCGCAGGCGGCCAGCCGCTCCTGCAGCTCCTGACGCAGCACCTGCCGTTCAGCCTCCGTGAGGCTGGGGGCGGTGCGCAGTCCGCGCAGGTCGACCAGGGCAGCGACAGCCATCAGGAGGAGGAATCGGCAGGGTTGCGCCAGATTGACAGGCAGACCGTCAGCCAGGCGAGGCCCACGGCTCCGCCGGCGATCAGGTCGCTGGGCCAATGGGCCCGCACCACCAGGGTGCTCAGCCACACCAGCGCCACCCACAATCCCGCCCCGAGCGTCAGCGGCCAGCGCAGCCGTGGATGGTGCGCCGCCAGAATCGTCACCATGGCGAAATAGAACACCACCCCGCCGGCGGCATGGCCACTGGGAAAGCTGCGTCCGTCCACCACCAGCAATTTCTCAGGCGGTCTGGAGCGATCGAAGAACGGTTTCAGCATCCGGTCCACGATCAGCAGGATGCCGGCGGTGGCCACCACCAGCATGGCCAGATCCCGCCACCATCGCTTGAACGACACATAGAACAGGGCGGCAAGCACCAGCACGAAGGTGAAGCCCACGCCACTGACCCGATACACCTGAACCAGAACTGCCCGCAGGGGGCCGCGGATGCTTTCGCTGATCCAGTCGAGCACCGCTGCATCGAACCGCGGCGGCTCTTTCGGATCCAGATTCGCCGCCAGTGCGCTGACCAGTCCAATGCAGATCAGAACCGTCAGAACGTCGCTCCAGCGGAGCTGGGGCCGTGGAAGGGACAGGCGCGCCATCAGGAGGCCTTCCGGTTGCGGGATCGCTTGCGCGGACGCAGCTCGTCCAGGGAGACCCGCCAGAGCTCCTGAACCCCGCGCTGACCCAGCCGTTCAACCCGATCGGCCGGCAGAGCGAAGCCATCGAGTTTGTGCCGGTCGCCCAGCAGAAGGGCGCTGACGCTGGCGGGCTGAATGGCGAGCAGGGAGGGATCCTGTCTCCAGAGATCCTTGACGTCGCTGGCATCCCCGAGGAACACGGCCGACCGTCCGCCATAGAAGAGAGTGCTGTAGCGCATGGTGCCCACCACCCACAGGGGTTCATCCGGGCGGCTCTGGCTGCCCGCCAGCTGTTGCAGCTCACGCAGGGGAAGCTGGCGTTCCCGATCCAGCAGGGGACCAAGGGGTGCCACCACTCCGAATAGGACAGCCAGGAAGCCCGCCAGATTGGGAAGCCAGATCCAGTCGTTGCGGCGGCCCAGCATCAAGGCCAGGCCCACCAGGGCGGCCAGGCCGAGAAGCACCGCCAGCAGCTGGGGTAATCCTGAGGCGCTCAAGGCGGCGGCGAACTGGGGAAAGGCCCGATCGCGGCTGACCCAGCTGGGTGCCAGGGCGGCCGCGGCGGAACCTCCAGCCAGCAAAGCGATGTTCAACCAGCTGGCGAAGGCCCAGGTCGGGGGAGCCTGCCGGTCCCGTCGATCGGTGCTCAGGGGATGCCACAGCAAGGCCACCAGCAGGCTGGCGGCTGGAATGGCCGGCAGGATGTACCCCGGCAGTTTGGTGGCGGCGGCCGAAAAGAACGCCACGATCAAAACCAGCCACAGCAGCAGGATCGCCGGCAGGGCCGGGGCGTCGGCTTGGCGTGCCCGGGCCAGCGGCCAGGGGGCGGCCCGGGCGATCGCCTGGGGCAGGAACGGCGACCAGGGGAGCAGCAGCAGCAGCAGCCAGGGGAGGTAGAACCAGGGCGGTCCAGGGTGGTCATAGAGCACGCTGGTGAAGCGTTCCAGGTTGCTGAAACCGAGGAAGCCCCCGAGGAACGCCTGGCCATGGACCGCCGTGGCGGCGGCATACCACGGCAGGGCGATGCCGCAGAACAGCAGGGTCATCGCGGCCAGGGGGAAGGGCCGCAGCCAACGGGACCAATGGCCCCGCACCAGCAGGTCTGCGCCGATCACGATGGCAGGCAGCAACAGGCCGACCGGGCCCTTGGCCAGCACGGCGATGCCGACAAAGCAGGCCATGCCCACCCGGCCCATTGCGATCAGGCGCCGGTTGGACGGATCCCGCTCCGCCACCAGATAGCTGAACAGCGCCAGGGTGATGGCGCTGGACAGAAACATGTCGGTGGTGGATGTGCGGCCCCAGCCGATCCAGGCGGGTGTGGTGGCCAGAACTCCGGCCGCCACACCCGCCCGCGCCACAGCCTTCAGCCGCGATTCCCCAGCGGGCGCCCAGAGCAGCAGCAGGCCGAATGTGGCCAGCACCACGGCACTGGCGGCCACTGCCACCGGCAGCCGCGCCGCCGCTTCGGAGACACCGAACAGACGGAAGCTCAGGGCCACCATCCAGTAGCCCCAGACCGGATAGTCGAAGAACGTGCTGTCGTTCCACCAGGGTGTGACCCAGTCGTTGCGCAGCAGCATCTGATGGCCCACTTCCACAAAGAGGGCCTCGGTCTTGTCCATCAGCCCGAGGGAGCCGAGGCCGTTGAAGAAAGCCAGCCAGCAGAGCCCGATCAGCCCCACGATTGCCAGCAACGCCAGCCGGATCGGCTGGTCTTCCAGCACGCTCAGCCTGCTCTTCAATCCAGCACTCTGAACATCAGCCAGGTTCTGCAATCCAGCCACGCTGCCGATTGTGATCGACAGGTTAAGGCTCCGCCTCCGGGCCGGCAGGTTGAAGAGCGGGCCGCTTCAGGGGGTGTTCCAGACGAAGCGGGAGGAGGCGGCATAGTTCCAGACAAACACCACCACGATGCCGGCCAGCTGGGCCCAGAAAGTGTCGGGCGAGACGAAGCTGTAGAAGGCCGAGGCGAGGCCCACATTGGCCAGCACCGGCAGGGACGCCACCAGCAGGAATTTGAGCAGGCCCCGCAGCAATCCCAGGCCCCGCAACCGCTGAAAGCGGAAGGTGAGGGCGTTGTTGATCAGATAGTTCGAGCTGGCGGCGGCCACCACGGCCACAGGCAGGGCCTGTTTGAAGCTCAGGCGGTCGCCGGCCATCAGCAGGGCGGTCATCAGCAGCTGCACCGCCACACCGCTGATCCCCACCAGACCGAAGCTGATCGCCCGTCGGGGCAGCAGCCGAAAGCTGAGGCTGTGCAGGATCGAGATCAGGAAGTCCCAGAACACCGCCAGATCGAGCTTTGAGCTGCCGTAGCTGCGCGGCTGAAACGTGAGTGGGATCTCGGCGGCCCTGAGGCGGCCGCCGCTGACGGCCAGCAGTTCGTAGAGGAACTTGAAACCGTTCACGTCCACGGCGCGGATCAGGGGCAGCACCCTGTCGAGCCGCAGCGCGAAGAAGCCGCTCATGAAATCGCTCAGCGGCCCATAGGCTCGGGCCAGGCTGAAGCGGGCCACGCTGTTGGCCCAGGTGGAGCCGGTCTCCCGGCGGCCGCTGAGACCGCGGATCTCGGCCCCGGGGTGGAAGCGGCTGCCGATCACCAGATCGAGCTCGCCGGCCTGCAGCGTCTCGAGAGCACGCAGCACCGAACCCGGTTCGTGCTGGCCGTCGCTGTCCATCACCACCGCCAGATCTCCGGTGGCATCCAGCAGCCCTTCCTTGATGGCGCTGGCCAGGCCGGCCCGGCCGACCCGGCGGATCAGTCGGATCGCCGGTTCGCCATGGGCCAGCTGCCTCACCAGTTCGGCGGTGCCGTCGGCGGAGTCGTCGTCCACCACCAGGATCTCGAGATCGAACTGGCGGCGCAGCGGCAGCAACTGAGCCAGCAAAGGCTCGATGTTGCCCCGCTCGTTGTAAGTGGGCAGCACGATCGAGACGCGGACTGGGGCCGGCGCCGCCATCGCAGGGGCCGGCTCGGACGAGGGGAGTGCGCTCAAGGGGTGAACGGGCGCTCCAGGCTCACCAGGCTCAGGATCACTTGATGTATTCCTTGAGCACGCCGTTGCGGTTGGGATGGCGGAGCTTGCGCAGGGCCTTGGCCTCAATCTGGCGGATGCGCTCGCGGGTCACATCAAAGATCTGGCCGATCTCCTCAAGGGTCTTCATGCGGCCGTCGTCGAGGCCGTACCGCAGGCGCAGCACATCGCGCTCGCGTGGGCTGAGGGTGGCCAGCACGCCTTCGAGGTCTTCGCGCAAGAGATTCTTGGCCACGTCCTGCTCGGGATTCTCGATGTCGGCTTCGATGAAGTCGCCGAGGCGGGAATCCTCCTCCTTGCCGATCGGGGTCTCCAGGGAGATGGGCAGCTGGGCACTCTTGGCGATGAAGCGCAGCTTCTCGATGGTCATCTCCATCGATTCCGCGATCTCCTCTTCGGTGGGCTTGCGGCCGAATTCCTGGGAGAGGGTCTTGGTGGTTTTTTTGATGCGGGAGATGGTCTCGTACAGGTGCACCGGCAGGCGGATGGTGCGGCTCTGATCGGCAATGGCGCGGGTGATGGCCTGGCGAATCCACCAGGTGGCGTAGGTGGAGAACTTGTAACCTTTCTCGTGGTCGAATTTCTCAGCGGCCCGGATCAGGCCGAGGGAACCTTCCTGGATCAGGTCCTGGAAGCTCAGGCCCCGGTTCATGTACTTCTTGGCGATCGACACCACCAGGCGCAGGTTGGACTGCACCATCTTTTCCTTGGCACGACGGCCGAGCATCAGTCGACGCCGGAACTTGATCACCGGCATGTCCAGCAGGACAGCCCATTCCTTGGTATCGGGGTAGTGGCCTTTGTCGGCTTCGAACTGGCTGGCCAGTTCTTCAAGCTGAAGCAGGTCGGCGATCTTGCGGGCCAGCTCAATCTCCTCATCAGGGCGCAACAGGCGGATGCGGCCGATCTCCTGCAGATAGACGCGGATCGAATCCTCGGTGTAGACGCCCTTCGGCCCCACCTTGATGCTGGCGAGGGCCTTGGCGTCCTTGGCTGATTTCTTCTCGGCGTCCGCTTCGGTGCTGCTGCTGGTCAGGAGCTCATCGGCCGCCAGGTCCAGGTTGGCGGGGGCTCCGGCCACCTCTGCGGTTTTGGCCTTGCTGCTGCGGGACACTCCCTTGGTGGCAGCGGTCTTGGCAGCAGGGGTCTTGGCAGAAGCGCTCTTGGCGCTTGCCTTGGTGGCGCTGCTCTTGGCGGCTTTTGCGGTCGTGTCCTTGGCGCTGCTCTTGCGGCTGCTGCTCTTGGTGGTGCTGGCCTTCTTCTCCTCGCTGCCCGTTTCGGCGCTCTTGGAGGTGCGACTGGCCCGCGGCTTGGCCTTGCTGGCTTTGGCGGCATCCAGGTCGGCCTCGGCGGCGGGAGGTGTCTTGACGATGACCGACTCCCCGGACGCGCTGGCCACCATCAGGATCTCCGGCGCGGCGGACTTGGCTTTGGCGGTGGGCTGGGCGGCGACTGGGCTCATCGGATGCGGCAAGACGATGGTGTGGGTGGAGCGAGGCTGGGGGATCGGGACGTTCATTCCGGTGGAACGCACCGGTGGAACATCAGGACAATCAGGGATGTCAGGAGTCGTCCGATCGAGAGCGCCCTGACGACAGGACGAGGCAATCGGCAGGTGGAGGCCCCGGGTCAGGAGCCCTGCGGAACGGTTCGGTTCAGAATCAAACGCGGTCGAGTCAGGTCGTTCAGCGCTCTGAAAGCCAGATGAGCCCAGGGCCGGTTCCCTTGGGTCTTCCCCGGTCTGCCCAGAAGAGAGCAAGCGGGAAGGATGCGGCAGCAGAACTGCCGGCCGGACCGTCACTGCGGCTCCACAGGCATAACGGTGCCTGGAAGCATGGTGTGACCGAACCGCTGGAGCGGACCGGTCGCAGGACGTGCGGGGAACCTGATCGAAGGCTGAGAACCTGACCGATGGGGGAGAGGATGGAGAACGGAGCCGAGACAGTGCTGTCAGGGGTGGTCGCAGACCTGGAGGACCTGATCTCAAGGATGGTCCTGCACTTCGGGTCTTCCCTCTGGACGGAACTCTGTCGGGTTCCGACAGCAGCTTTGAAACTGCTCAACGCCATTATCTTAAGAAGACAGGGAGACAGCCGCAACTTCCCTGTCCGTTTTTGACGCCCCTGATCTGGTGCACGGCTTCGTGCAGGTGTGGCTCGAGGCCGGTCGGGAGGGGCAGGTGTTCACCTATGCCAATCCCGATCGGCTCGTTCTGGGGCCAGGGGATCTGGTGGCGGTACGCCTGCAGGGTCGGCGTCATGGCGGTCTGGTGGTGGAGACCCTCGTCGAGGTTCCCCCCGAGCTTCTGGGCCGCACCCTGGAGCCGGTGCTGGAGCTGCTGCAGCCTGCCGCCGTAGACCCACGCTGGCGTGCCTGGATCGCCCAGGTGGCCGATCAGTGCCACACCAGTCTGTTCCGAACCCTCAAGAGCGCTTTGCCGGCCGGCTGGCTGGGCCAGCGCCGCAAGACTTCGCTCAGCCGTGCCTCGGTGGGGGCCGCCGCCCGGGCCCTGGCACGCAGCTGGGTCGCGTTGCCGGCCGAGCATCCGGCTGCTCCTGTTTCCACCACCGAACGGCAGGGCCGTTTGCTGCAGGCCTTGGCCGAGGGGGGAGGCCAGTTGCCACTGACGGCCCTCCAGGCGGTGGAGGGCTGTTCGCCGGCGGTTCTGCGCACCCTGGAGCGGCGGGGATTGCTGCGCCGTTGCCCACCGCCTGCCTCGTCTTCGTCCGATGACCCCGGCGGGCATCGGCTGACGCCGGCCCAGCAGGAGGCCGTCGCGGCGATCGAAGCGGCGGCCCCTGCCCAGGCCCTGCTGCTCTGGGGTGTGACGGGGGCCGGCAAGACCGAGGTCTATCTGCAGGCGGCGGCCGCCTGCCTGGCCAGGGGGGAGAGCGTGCTGCTGCTGGCCCCGGAGATCGGCCTGATCCCCCAGTTGCTGGACCGTTGCCGCCAGCGGTTCGGCGCGCAGGTGCTCGAATATCACAGCGGCATGGGCGACGCCGAGCGGGTGCGGGTTTGGCGGAGCTGTCTGGAGGCGGCTGCCGAGCCCGTGGCCCTGGTGGCGGTGGGAACCCGCTCGGCGGTGTTTCTGCCGCTGCCCCGTCTCGGTTTGATCGTGCTGGATGAGGAGCACGACGACTCCTACAAGCAGGAGAGTCCGATGCCCTGCTATCACGCCCGCGATGTGGCCCGGCTGCGGCTGTCTGGCTCTGGTGCGCGGCTGGTGCTCGGCAGTGCCACGCCGTCGCTGGAAACCTGGCTGCGCTGCCAGGGCGAGGCCGCCGACACCCGGCTGTTGCGCCTGCCCGAGCGGATCGGGGCCCGGCCGCTGCCGCCCGTGCGGGTGGTGGACATGCGGATGGAGCTGGTCGAGGGGCATCGACGCCTGCTCAGCCGGGCCCTGATGGGGCGTCTGCAGACCTTGCAGGAACGCGGTGAACAGGCCGTGGTGCTGGTGCCGCGGCGTGGCTACCGCTCCTTTCTCAGTTGCCGCAGTTGCGGTGAGGTGGTGCTCTGCCCCCACTGCGACGTGGCCCTCACCGTGCACCGCAGTGCCCGTGCCGATGGCGCCGGCCATGAGTGGCTCCGCTGCCACTGGTGCGATCACCGCAGCCCGATCAGCCATCGCTGCGGCCATTGCGGTTCCACTGCCTTCAAGCCCTTCGGTGCCGGCACCCAGCGGGTGATGGAGCAGCTGGCCGCTGAGCTCGAGGGCCTGCGGGTGCTGCGTTTCGATCGGGACACCACCCGCGGCCGCGACGGTCACCGCCGCCTGCTCGAGCGCTTCGCCGCCGGTGACGCCGACGTGCTGGTGGGCACCCAGATGCTGGCCAAGGGGATGGATCTTCCGCGGGTCACCCTGGCGGCGGTGTTGGCCGCCGATGGGCTGCTGCATCGCCCCGATCTGCGTTCCAGCGAGCTGAGCCTGCAGTTGCTGCTGCAGCTGGCCGGCCGGGCCGGCCGTGGTGAGCGACCCGGCGAGGTGCTGGTGCAGACCTACTGCCCGGAGCATCCGGTGATCCGGCACCTGGTGGATGGGCGCTACGAGCAGTTTCTGGTCGAGGAGCTGGCCCTGCGCCGCCAGGCGGGCCTGGTGCCGTTCAGCCGCGCCTGCCTGCTGCGCCTGGCCGGGCCGAGCGCCACGGCCACGGCCACGGCAGCCTCCGCCCTGGCCGAGCATCTGCGCCCCACACTCCTGACGGCGGGCTGGATGCTGGTGGGGCCTGCGCCTGCTCCAGTCGCCCGGGTGGCGGGGCGCAGCCGCTGGCAACTGCTCCTGCATGGACCGGCGGGCACACCCTTGCCCCTGCCCTCCGAGGCGGAGCTCCGCCAGACCCTGCCGGCCGGGGTGAGCCTGGCGATCGATCCCGACCCCCTCAGCCTCTGAGCGCGGCTGGTTCCGGAGATCGATCAGGCCGGCAGCTCCGGCCAGCCGAAGCCCGCCCGTCGTCGCAGCCACTGCAGCAGGGAGACCAGCAGCAGCAGCAGCAGGATCGAGGCGCCGCCCAGCCCCAATGGGCTCCAGCGCCAGCAGCGCAACTCCAGCCTGTTGAGGGCCCCGGCCTGCAGGGGCCAGAGCTGCCCTCCAGGTTGCCGCGATGACCGGGTGGCCAGCGGGGTGGACAGGCGCACGGCCGAAGGCCGCACCGGAGCGAGGTTCAGGCCCAGATCCAGGCCTGGAACGGTGGCGAGGTTGCGCAGATCCAGCTCCAGTTGCAGCTCCTGCCGCACCCCCAGGCCCCAGTTGCGCTCCCGCAGGACCAGCTGGGGTGGAGGCAGAGGGACGCCACCCAGCTGAGAGGCGAGCTCCAGGTTGCGGGCCAGCTGGGCCAGGGCGGCGGAGGCCGGTTGGACGGATCCGATCAGCTGCTCCTCGCCGCCGCTGCGGTCGTGGCGAAAACCCTCGGCTTCCAGGGCCAGCGCGAACTGGCGCTGCCAGGGGGTGATGCGGCCGCTGTCACTGCGCAGATGGTGCTCCAGGCGGAGTCGACCCGGTCCTTCGAAGTGGAGGTCGCTGCGCACCTGCATGCAGCCGCCCAGGCCGAGGGCCAGCAGCACCAGGGCAATCACCAGGGCCGCGAAGCCGATCGGGGCGCGGGTGGCCCCCACCGGCGGTGGCGGTGGGGGCGGTGGGCCGCTGTTGGCCCGCCGCCGCAGCGCGGCAGCCCGGCTGCCCTCCAGAGAGGGCGCATCTCCAAGCTCGGGAAGGGTGAGGGACCAATCGCGGGGGCGGCTGAGCGCTGGGGCCTCCAGGACCAGCAGCAGATCCCGCGCCTGGGTCCGCAGCAGGGGGTCGTTGCAGCGCAGCAGCTCACGGCAGCAGGCCTGGGCCCGTTCGCTCTGCCCCTGACCCATCAGAGCCGTGGTCATCAGCAGCCGCACCTCTCCGCCCAGGGCGGTGCGCGGTGAATGCAGGGTCGCGAGCGGCTCCAGCAGGCGCAGTACCTGGCCATAGTCGCCCCGTTCAAGGCCGCGGCGGGCCGCCGCCAGAGGGTCGTCCGCCAGTCCCGCTCCGCTCAAGCCCTCCATGGCGGTGTCGTCAGTCTTTCTGCAGGGTGCGGGAGCTGCCCACCACCATGGTGCCGATGCCGGAGTTGGTGAACACCTCCAGCAGCAGGGCGTGGGGGACACGGCCATCGACGATGTGGGCGGCGGCGACCCCCTGGGCCAGGGCACGGATGCAGCACTCGGTCTTGGGGGTCATGCCCCCCTCGACGATTCCCTCGGCGATCAGGGCCCGCGCCTCGGAGAGGGTGAGCTGGCGCAGCAGCGAGGCCGGGTCGTGCCGGTCCCGCAGAATGCCCGGCGTGTCGGTGAGCAGAATCAGTTTTTCAGCCTGGAGTGAGGCGGCCAGCTCCCCGGCCACGGTGTCGGCATTGATGTTGTGGGCCCGGCCAGCGGAATCGGGGGCCACGCTGGAGATCACCGGTACATAGCCGTTGTCGAGCAGCGGCCGCAGCACGGCGGGATCGACAGCAGCCACATCACCCACCAGGCCGTGATCACCGTCGCCGTAGGGACGGGCCCGCACCAGGGATCCATCGCTGCCGGAGAGGCCCACCGCCCGCACCCCCACCTGGTTGAGGCCATTCACGATCTGCTTGTTGACCCGTCCAACGAGCACCATCTCCACCACGTCCATGGTGGCGGCGTCGGTAACCCTGAGGCCATCGCGGAACTGGGGCTCGATCGCCAGGCGCCCGAGCCACTGGTTGATCTCCGGGCCGCCGCCGTGCACCACCACCGGCTGAACGCCGACGGAGGCCAGCAGGGCCAGATCGCGGAACACGGCATCGCGCAGCTCCTCCTGCACCATGGCGGCGCCGCCGTACTTGACCACGATGCGCCGTCCGGCGAAGCGCTGGATGTAAGGCAGCGCCTCACTGAGAACCGACACCCGCAGGGTGTCCTGATGGCTGATCGAGGGTTCGGTGCTCAACGGTCTGGAGGAAAGGGTGGGGAGAGAGTGGGGGGACGCGGTCCGTCGACGCGGCTTCGGTTGGCGTTGGGCGTTGGACCTCGGGCCTCAAGTCATGTACCCCTTGGTCGTGGCGTGGCCAGCGGCCCGGTCAGGACTGGACGTCAGACGTCGGGGGTGGTTTCTGGGCCAGCAGCGGCCGGCAGGAGGCTGAGCTGGATCTGATCGCCGCCCAGCCGGCTCAGCTCCGCCTGCAGGCCCGGCCCGAAGAAGCGGCCCAGCCGGTCCTGGCGTGCTTCCCACTGGTCATAGGGCACGGCACCGGTGCTGAAGCGCAGCCGCAGGCCGTAGCCGCCGTTCTGCTCGAGCTCGGCGATGCTGAGCAGCTGGGGAGGGGCATCGTCGTCCCAGAGCTTGAGGGCTTCGAGGGAACTTTCCAGGTGTGCTTTCTGGCCGTAGCGCCAGCGGGTCACGTCGCCCAGCAACTTGCGCAGCGGCTCGTTGGCCTCCTGCTGGCGCAGTGCCTTGTACTGACTGGCTGGGGTCAGGCGCTGGGCAGGGGGCAGCTCCGACGACTTCAGGGCCAGCCCACCCAGTAGGACGGGCACCCCGTAAAACACCCCGGCCAGGCTGAGGTTGGGGCTGTCCGTGGCGTAGGCGATCGAGCCGATCACCGTGAGGGCGGCGCCGGCGATCGTCACCAGGCTGCCGGGGGATGTGAGCGCTTGCATGTCGCCATCCTCCTGCAGGGGGTAGCAGGATGGCGATGGACTCCATCCCGCTCTGCCGTGACCGCTCCGAACGCCGCTGCCGCCAGCGCCGCTGATGTCAGCGCCGACGCCGCTGCGGGAACCGCAGCGGCGGTTGGCGATCCAGGTATTGCCGATCCGAGTACCCCTGGGATGAGCACCGCCGACCTGATCAGCCAGCTGCAGGCCGACCGGCTCTGGCTTCTGCGCCAGATCGATGCCGGCCTCTGGCCCCAGTGGCGGCTGGATCTGGCCGCTCTGGAGCGGGAACTCGGCCAGCTGCTTGATCAGGCCGGCGAGCGATTCCCCAAGAGCTGATCGTTGGGCGGACGATTGCTGGGCTGGCCTGATTCAGAAGGGGATGTCGTCGTCGTCCGGCAGGTCTGGCACCAGGGGAGAGGTGTTCCAGGTGGGTGGCGGTGGAGTGGCGGCGGCGGCCGCGGTGCGGGCCTCCGGCCCACCAGCCGTGCGGCGTTGGGGCGCCGCCGCCGCTGGCCGTTGGCCGCCAGCCATCCCAGGGCCCGCTGCTGGGGCCATGCCAGCGCCGCCCAGTGCCGGTCCGCCAGAGCTGCTGCCGTCCGGTCCGATCGGGTGCAGCCGCGAAAGGGTGAATTCCGCCCGCTTCTCCTTGACCCCATCGGGTCGGCTCACGGTGTTGATCCGCAGTCGACCTTCCAGCACCAGCCGCTGGCCCACCTGGACCCGGTTCTGCAGATCCTGGGCGAGGTTGCCCCAGCCCACCACCTTCAGCTGCCCCGGCGGATCATCGGGCCGCAGGCCATCGAGCCGCACCGCCATCTCGGCGATCGGGGTCTGGTTGTCCTGGGTGTAGCGGATCTGGGGAGCCTCCAGCACCTCCACTTCAAGCAAACAGTGATTCACGCCCCGCCGGCCGGTTGATCGCCCCATCCTGATGCACCGCTCAAGCCCTGTCGCTGCCCCTGTGGCTAAGGATCGTCTCTGGTTGGTGGCTGGCACGGGCGAAGGGCCGCCGCTGGCGGCCGCTCTGCTGCAACGCGGCTGGCGGGTGCAGGTGAATGTGGTCACGGCCGCGGCCGTGCGCGCCTATGCCCCCCATCCCGCCCTGGAGATTGGGGTGGGCGCCCTCGGGCCGCAGGGTGTGGCGCAGGTGTTGCAGGAGGCCCAGCGGAAGGGGCGCCCCTTCCGCTGGGTCGTGGATGCCAGCCATCCCTTTGCGGTGCGGATCTCAGACGAGCTGCAAAGGGCCTGCGCTGCCCTGGAGCAGCCCCTGCTGCGCCTGCTGCGGGCCGACCCTGCGCGGGAGCCTGCACTGGAGCCGGCGTCGGCCAGTGGTGCACCATGGCCGACCACGCCAAAGCCGTCCTCTCCAGAGCCTTTGCTGCTGGAGGGGGTGTCTGCCCTCGAGGGGTGCGGTCCCTGGCAGGGCCGACGGCTGCTGCTGGCGATCGGCTCGCGGCAGTTACCCGAGGCGCTGGCCTCCAGTGAAGGAGCGCGCCACTTCGCCCGGGTGCTGCCGGCTCCCAGTGCCCTGGCCTTGGCCCTGGCGGCTGGCTTGCCCCCCGAGAGGATCGCCTGTCTGCGGCCCGCCGTCGGTGCCGCGGTGGAACGGGCCCTGTGTCGCCGCTGGGCGATCAGTCACGTGCTCTGCCGCCAGTCCGGCGGGCGCACCGAAACCCTCTGGCGAACGCTGGCGGCGGATCTCGGACTGCACTTGCTGTTGCTGCGCGCTCCACAGGAACCACATGCGCGCCAGGGCCTCGCCTGGGCGACTTTGCTGGAGCGGATCGGCTGGCCCGCTTGAGCCGCTCCAGCATGGGCAGCATCTGAAGCCCCCCATGCCCGCCATGGAGTCCAGCAAAACCGGTTGCCCCCAGGCAGCCGCCATGCAACAGGCGGATCCTCCGCCGGCCGCCATGCCGCAGGCTGGCCATCTGCCGGCCGAGGGTCCCCAGCCTGAACCCAGCGCGGATGGCTCCGCCGGCCCCGCTTCCCTGGTGCTGGCCCTCACCACGGAGGCCGATGTCGAGAGGGCCCAGGCCCTGGCTCGTGTCTTGGTGGAACGGCGGCTGGTTGCCTGTGTCGCCCTGACGCCGCTCCGTTCGATCTACCGCTGGCAGGGGGCGATCGAAACCGCTGAGGAGGTGCAGCTGCTGCTCAAGACCCATGCCTCCCGCCTGGTCGACCTGGAGAGCGCCGTGCGGGCCCTGCACAGCTACGACACGCCCGAGTGGATCCACTGGCCCGTGGCGGCCAGTGCCGCCTACGGGCGCTGGCTGGCCGAGAGCTGCGGGCTTGGCGAAGCTCCACTCAACCCAGGTGGGACGCCACCAGGTCCTTGAGTGAGCCCTGGGGGCGCGGACCCAGCTGGGTCACCACCGCACCGGCACAGAGCGATCCGAGCCGTCCGCAGCGCTCCAGGCTCTCGCCGCGGGTGTAGCCGTACAGGAAGCCGGCGGCGTAGAGGTCCCCGGCTCCGGTTGTATCGATCAGGTTGCCCAGCACCACCGGTTCCACCTGGATCGTGGTGTCGCCGCTGAGGATCAGGGAGCCCTGTTCACTGCGGGTCAGGGCCGCCACCTTGCAGCGGCCCCGCACCTGATCGGCGGCCTCCTCGAAGCTGTTGGCCCGGTAGAGGGCCGTGATCTCCATCTCGTTGGCGAACAGCAGATCGACGTGACCATCAACCAGCTCGAGAAAGCTGTCGCGGTGCCGTTCTACGCAGAAGGCATCGGAGAGGCTCAGGGCCACCTCGCCGCCAGTGGCGCGGATGGCTTCGGCCGCGGCCAGAAAGGCGCGCTTGGCCTCTTCGCTGTCCCAGAGGTAGCCCTCCAGGTAAAGCAGCCTGGCCTGGCTCACCAGGGTGAGGTCGAGGTCGGTGGGATCAAGCCCAACGGATGCCCCCAGATAGGTGCACATGGTGCGCTGGGCATCGGGGGTGACCAGGATCAGGCAGCGGGCCGTGGAGGGGCCGCTGCGGGCTGCGGGGGTGTCGAAATGAGCGCCCACCGAGCGGATGTCGTGGCTGAAGATCGCTCCGAGCTGGTCATCCCGCACCCGGCCGATGAAGCCGGCTCGGCCGCCCAGCTGGGCGATGCCGGCCAGGGTGTTGGCGGCGGAGCCGCCGGAGGTCTCCAGGCCAGGCCCGACACTGGCGTAGAGCTGCTCGGCCTGCTGCTCATCGATCAGGGCCATGGTGCCCTTGGTGAGGCCATGGTCGCCGAGAAAGCGGTCGTCGGCCTGCACCAGCACGTCCACGATGGCGTTGCCGATGCCCACCACGTCGAAGGATTTGGTCGTCATGGCGATACCTCAGACGTTCAGGAGGGCGCGCTTGGGACCGTGGATCGGATCCTCGACCACGATCGTCTGATCCCGGCTGGCGCCGAGCGACACGATGGCGATCGGTACCTCCATCAGTTCGGCGAGAAAGCGGAGGTACGCCATCGCGGTGCCGGGCAGATCGTCGAGGCTGCGGCAGTCGGCGGTTGAGGTCTGCCAGCCGGGCAGGGTCTCGTAGATCGGTTTGCAGCGGGCGAAGGCTTCGGAGCTGCTGGGGAAATGGACGATGCGCTCGCCGTCGAGTTCGTAGGCGACGCACACCTGGATCTCGTCGAGCTCATCGAGCACGTCCAGCTTGGTGATCGCCAGGCAGTCGAGCCCGTTCACCTGTACGGCGTAGCGACCGATCACGCCGTCGAACCAGCCGCAGCGGCGGCGGCGGCCGGTGGTGGTGCCGTACTCGCCGCCACGATCGCAGAGGTGGTCGTTGAGGCTGCCCTCCAGTTCGGTGGGGAAGGGGCCTTCGCCGACGCGGGTGGTGTAGGCCTTGGCCACGCCGATCACCCGGTCGATCAGGGTGGGACCCACGCCGGCTCCGATGCAGGCCCCACCGCTCACCGGGTTGGAGGAGGTGACGTAGGGGTAGGTGCCATGGTCCAGGTCGAGCAGGGTTCCCTGGGCGCCCTCGAACAGGATGTTCTTGCGGGCCCGGGCCGCTTCATGGATGGTGCGGGTGCACTCCACCACGTGGGGGGCGAGGCGCTGGCCGTAGCCCACGTATTCGGCCACCACCGCCTCGAAATCGAGCGGTTCGAGGCCGTAGAGCTTCTGGAGGATCTCGTTCTTCTCGGCCAGGGGGCCGGCGAGCCGGTCGCGCAGCCGGGTCTCATCGAGAAGATCGATCACCCGGATGCCGTTGCGTTCGGCCTTGTCCGCATAGGTGGGGCCGATGCCGCGGCCGGTGGTGCCGATGCGGCGATCGCCGCGCCGCTGTTCCATCGCCTGATCCAGCAGGCGGTGGTAAGGCATGGTCACATGGGCGGTGGACGCCAGCTGCAGGCCGCTCACATCGATGCCCAGGCCGAGCAGCATGTCGAGCTCGACCAGCATCACCTTGGGATCCACCACCGTGCCTGAGCCGATCAGGCAGGTGGTGTCGGCATAGAGAATTCCGGAGGGAATCAGGTGCAGCTTCAGCACCCGACCATCCACCACGATCGTGTGGCCGGCGTTGACGCCTCCCTGGTAGCGCACCACCACATCGGCGGAGCGGCTCAGCAGATCCGTGATCTTTCCCTTCCCCTCGTCACCCCACTGCGCACCGATGACGACAACGTTGGCCAAGGAAGAACACAGCGGCCCGAAGCCGCTTCAAAGCACAATCCGAAAGCCTCTCAGATCAGGTGGCTTTTCGTCAAAATCCCTGGGTCGACCGCCCTGGTGAGCCGGTTTCCATCCCTCCCTTTCGCCAACAGATTTTTTCGGGCCTGACTTCGCAGGCCGCCGCCATGAATCCTGCGACCCGCAGACAGAAAAAGCTGCCCAGACTGGAACGGCGTGTGCTCGTCGTTGGATTGACGCCGTCCTGGGGGGCAGCTCGACGGGCTGAGCGAGGACAGGGGGATCAGGTGCCTCGCACAACGTTGCGTTCGGCCTTCTGCAGCTCTTTCTCCAGCCGCTCCCTCAGGGCATCGGGCAGGGGCCGATTGGCGTAATTGGTGTAGTGGCCGGCCAGGGAGTTGAGCGCCGTCTGCATGGTGGTGAACGAGCTCAGGCCATTGACACTGCTCTGGGGCCGGTAGCGGGCCATGTAGCTGTTGATCAGGGCCCGGGCCTCGGTCTCGGCGGCGGCGTGTCCAGGATCGTCCTGCGGGATCGCGATCGTGGTCAGGAGGCTCTGCGCCACGGCCATGGTGTCGTCCACATAGTTGCCGCTCAGGCCCGAGGAGGCTCCACTGCAGGCCGTGAGCCCGAGCGCCAGGCACAGACCCAGAGCCACCAGCACAGCACGCAACCGGTGCTGGACGCGTTGCCAGAAGGCAGCCATGGGGAATGGGCAAAGGGTTGGGGAATCCTAGGGATTGGGCATCGCCAGGCCAGCGCTCAGCCCTGGGCCGGGTTGCGCAGACCCTGGCGGCCCGCCTGGATCCGGGGCAGCAGTTCGGCCAGGAGTTCGTCGGCGCTGAGATCTCGCTTGTTGCCGCCGGCGCGTTCCACCAGCTCCACCTGGCCGTCAGCGGCGCCGCGGCCCACCACTACGCGCCAGGGGATGCCGATCAGGTCCGCATCCTTGAACTTGACGCCGGCGCGCTCGTTGCGGTCATCCAGCAGCACCTCCAGGCCCGCCTCCTGCAGCTCGCCATACAGCCGCTCAGCCAGGGTCACCTGCTGGCTGTCCTGGCTGCTTGCCACCACCACGATCACCTCGAAGGGCGCGATCGAGACGGGCCAGCAGATGCCGTTGCGGTCGTGGTTCTGTTCCACCGCGGCCTGGGCCAGCCTCGAGACCCCGATGCCGTAGCACCCCATCCACAGGGCCTCGTCGGCTCCGCTCTCGGCGGTGAAACGGGCGTCGAGGGCCTCGGAATACTTGCGGCCCAGCTGGAAGATGTGGCCCACTTCGATGCCTCGGGCCGCCTCCAGTTCCTGGCTCGGGTCGTGCTGGCAGCGGTCGCCAGGCTGGGCGGCGCGCAGATCCAGGGACTCCGGACAGGGGTTGGATGGCCCCCAGCGAGCACCGACGCGGTGGGTGTCGAGGCGGTTGGCCCCGCAGACGAAGCGTTGCAGAGAGGCGGCGGTTCCGTCGGCGAGCCGCAGGAAGCGCGGGGTCCAGTCCCGGGCTCCAGACAGAACCGCATCGCTCAGATCCGGGCCGAGGGAGCCGAAGGGAAGGGGCGCCAGTCCCTGGCGCTCCAGCTGATCGGCCGTGAGCGGGGCCAGCTCGAGCAGGCTGCCCCGTTCCGCCCCCAGGCGGGCCTGAACGGCATTGGCCAGCTTGACCTCGTTGAGTTGCTGGTCTCCTCGCAGGCTCACCACCAGGGGCTGGTCAGCGCCATCGGCGAAGCGAGCCAGCAGCAGCAGCACCTTGACGATCTGGCTCGGATCGAAGCCATGCCCGCTGCACAGCTGTTCGATCGTCGTCTGCCCCGGCGTGCTCAGCTCCTGGCAGGGCTGGTCCGTGAGCGCCACCGCTTCGGGTGCCAGGGAGACGGCCCGCTCCTGATTGGCGGCGTAGCGGCCGTCGGGGCTGGTGAGGATCAGGTCTTCGCCGGCCTCGGCGGTCACCATGAATTCCTGGCTGGCCGAGCCGCCGATGGCGCCGCTGTCGGCTTCCACCGCCACGGTCCGCAGCCCGCATCGGCTGAAGATGCGGCGGTAGGCCTGATCCATCGCTGCGTAGGTGTCCCTGAGGCAGGCTTCGCTGGCGTGGAAGGAATAGGCATCCTTCATGATGAATTCGCGCCCCCGCATCAGGCCGAAGCGGGGGCGGATCTCATCGCGGAACTTGGTCTGGATCTGGTAGAGGTTCACCGGCAGCTGCCGGTAGGAGCGCAGCAGCTCTGCCGCCAGCGCGGTGATCACCTCTTCATGGGTGGGGCCGAGGCCCAGCTCGCGGCCCTGGCGATCCTCCAGGTGGAACATGATTCCCTCGCCGGCGGTATAGCCGGCCCAGCGACCACTTCTCTCCCAGAGATCAGCAGGCTGGAGCTGGGGCAGCAGTGTCTCGAGGGCCCCGGTGGCGTCCAGCTCCTCACGCACGATCGTCGCAACCTTGCGCAGCACCCGCCAGAGCAGGGGGAGATAGGCGTAGATGCCCGAGGCGATGCGGCGGATGTATCCGGCCCGCAACAGCAGCTTGTGCGAGGCAATCTCAGCTTCTGCCGGATCGTCCCGGAGCGTCACCAGCATCAGGCGGGAGACGCGCATCGTTGTGGGGCAGTGGATTTGGGAAATTACCACTGCCCAGGGCCTGACTGATGGTCGAAGAATCCTGCAAGGGTGAGCGGGACGGTTGCTGAAGGGGCCTGATCCCACGGCGGAGCCCCTGGCACACCTGGAAAGCTCTGCTAGCGTCTGGCGCGTTTCCCACCTGTCTAACTGTCGTCTCATGCCACCCTTCCCAGGAACAAACGGTGGAGCGGGAGGGCTGGCTTCGAGCGCTGCGGCGCCTGTTTCGGCGGTGGCCAGCGGTTTCACCGGTCTGGCACCGGGCCTGCGCAGTGCCCCTGCTGCGACTCCCCCTTCTCCGCCCCGAGGGGTGGGTTATGGGGCAGTGGCTCCATCTGGATATGTTCCGGCCGCGTCCGGGCCTGATCGCCCCGCCAGCGAACAGGAGCCGCCTGCCGCAGGGGCCGCTGCAGCGATTACCCCGGAGGGACTGATCGGCATTGATGAGGTCCAGAAGGCGCTCAACCGTTCAAGGGCTTCGGTCTATCGCTACACCAACACCGATCCGCGCAACCTCAATCCCCCCTTCAATCCACGCAAGCTCAATCCCGAGTACCGAAGCGACCAGAAGGATCCGCTGCTGTTCCATCCCCATGAGGTGGCTCGCTTCGCCCGGGATGTCCTGAGGATCAAGGAGGTGACCGTGGAGGTGCTCAACTCGCCGTCGACCGCGACCCAGCAGCTGCTCACATCGATTCTCGATGAGCTGCGCGCGATCCGCAGCCGTCTCGATGCGTTCGAGGAGGGCTCAGCCCCCCTGCCTGCGCCTGCCCACCGCGACAGCTTTGATCAGGCGCGACCGGCAGCCTGAGGAATCGCCAGCGAGCTGCCTGAGGAATCGCCAGCGATCCGTCATCGTCGACATCTGCCGTAGTGACATCCGCAGAGCCAGAAGCTGCACTGGCTCAATCGGCGGACTGAAATGAGGCGCTTGAGTTGTTGCCAAACTGGATGCATCGCTTGCCTGCAGGGAGACGTAAGATTCCTGTTCCTTCTTTCATCCCCGTCTTCAGGACCCCTCAGGCCGTTCGTCCCTTCCTGTGTTTCAGCTGCTGCGGCTCCTCATTCCCTCCTTAGGGCAGTGCCATGAGTTCCGCAGCTGAGCCGTCGCCACAGGTAGGGCCCTTCAGGTCAGTTGCCCCTCCGGCCGCGGCTGACTTGCTCGTGGGTTCCGCTTTTTCATGGACCATCCTCCTCCTGCCACCGCCTCACTGATCGGGGCCTTGCTCCAGACCACTCCTGAAGATCAGAAGCAAGACGGTCTCGATACCGGTCAGGAATCCCTTGAGGAGCCCCCCAGTCCGGGGCTGATCCAGCTCTCGCTCTCTCCCATTCTGGGCTTCACCATCGCCCTTGCCACCGTTCTCGTGCCCCTCGGTAGCGTGATGGCTCAACGGCCCACCTGGCTGCCTTCCGCCGCGGCTCCAGGGCCTGCCGTGACAATCCCCCTGCGCGAGACGGGCCATGGATCTCAGCAAACTGGCGGCCTGTCCGGCACCGGGACTGGTCAATCTGATCGTTGAGATCCCGGCCGGCAGTCGCAACAAATATGAGTACAACGCGGAGGCCGGCATCATGGCCCTCGACCGGGTGCTGCACTCTTCGGTGCGCTACCCCTTCGACTATGGCTTCGTCCCCAACACCCTTGCGGAGGATGGCGCTCCGCTCGATGCCATGGTGATCATGGAAGAGCCAACCTTTGCCGGTTGTTTGATCACTGCGCGCCCGATCGGCATCCTCGACATGATCGACTGTGGTGCCAACGACGGCAAGTTGCTCTGCGTGCCGGCCGCCGATGCGCGTCAGGTTGGCGTGCGCAGTATCCGCCAGATCTCACCGAATCAGCTGGAGGATGTGGCTGAATTCTTCCGCACTTACAAAAGTATCGAGGGCCGCAAAACCACCATCACCGGCTGGCTGGATGTGGTGGAAGTACCCGCTCTGCTGCAGCGTTGTATGGAAGCTGCCCAGCTTGCCAACACCCCCATCTCGGTTCCATCCCTGGATCCCTGAGAGCGGGTGGGGGCTGCATCACGACTTCCTCAACGTGCTCGCTGCAGCATGAAGCCTTCGTAGTTGAGAGCCTGAAAGATCCGGGCAGGATCACTGAATCCCGCCGCGTTCACCAGGGCGCCGAGCCGGGCCAGGCCGATCGGGTGGGTCTGCTCCGTGAGAGGCGCCAGCTCCTCGGCGGCTGCATCAAGGCCGCTGGCCTCCTGGAAGCCGATCCAGGCAGCCTCGACCTGCTTCCGCAAGGGGGAACGCTCCGGCTGCATCCGATCCACCAGCACAAGCTGACCGCCCGGCTGCAGGCTGCGGCAGAGGGCGCTGAGGAAGGCCAGCTTGCTGCCGTCATCAGGGAGCGACTGCAACACCAGCACCGAAAGGGCGCCGGCAAAGCGTCCCTGCGACGCCTCGTCCTCGGCAAGTGCTTCAACCGTGCTCTGGCGCCAGTCGATCCTGCCGCCGCCTAAGAGCCGGCCCCGGGCGATGGCCAGCATCTCGGCGGAGGGATCGGTGGCGGTGAGGCTCCAATCGGGTCGCTGAGCCTGGGCTTCGAGCAGTTCGGAACCCGTACCGCAGCCGGCCACAAGGATGGCAGCTCCCTCACGGCTGGCCAAGGGCGAGGCTGCCAGCAGGGCCACGGCCAGGCGGGCCAGGCTGGCGTAACCCGGGATCAGCCGCTGGACCACCCGCTCGTAACCGTCATTATCGGCCGGGTGGCTGGTGTCGCTCTGGCGTTCCTCGACCACGGCTGGTGCGGATTGGAGGGTGAGCCGCGATGCTACGGGCGCTTTGCCTCCTCAACACTCCGTTTCAGGCCGGCCGTAACTGCAGGGGATGCTGCGGTGGGTGCCCTAAGTTGGGCGGCGCCCATTCCCCCCGGATCGACCGTGCCCACCATCCGTTTTGAACGCGAAGGCCAGCAGGTCGGTTGCATCGAAGGAGCCAATCTTCGTAAGGCAGCCTTGGATGCGGGCATCAACCCTTACAAGGGCCTCAACAACGTCAACAATTGCGGCGGCCTTGGCCAGTGCGGCACCTGCGTGGTCGAGGTGCTCGAGGGCCAGCGCAATCTCTCCCCCCGCAGTGATGTCGAGGAGGTGTACCTGGCTGATCGTCCGGCGAACTACCGCCTCAGCTGCCGCACGGCCGTCAACGGGGACGTGACCGTCCGTACCCGCCCTGATGCAGGCGTGGGCAAGGGCTCCAACAGCCTGGTGGGTGCACTCAAGGCTCTGGTCGGCAAGAAGTGAGCGGCTGGCGTCTCTACGCCTATGCCCAGTGCTCCACCTGCCGCAAGGCCCAGCAGTGGCTGGCCAGCCAGGGCCTCAAGCCTGAGCTGCTTGAAATCACCCTCACCCCTCCCACACGCCTGGAACTGGCGGCGGCGCTGGAGCAGCTCGGTCGCCGTCGCCTGTTCAACACCAGTGGGCAGAGCTATCGGGCTCTCGGTGCAGCGGCTGTCAAGGCCATGGATGATGAGGCTGCCCTTGATGCCCTGGAAGCGGATGGCAAGCTGATCAAGCGGCCCTTCCTGGTGCGCGGCGACGGGCGGATCCTGACCGGCTTCTCGCTTGAAGAGTGGCAGACCTTCTGTCTGGATGCCTGAGGCTCAGGCTCCCTGTGGTTCAGGCTCTGTCGTGGCCATGGGCAGGCAGCCATCCAGTCGTCACCGTCCTCCGCGCTTCGGCTTCTGCCCCTGTCTGCCTGTGTCGCCTGGATCAGTCTCAACGCCTCCTGCTCCTTGAATGGTTCCGTCATGGCCAGCCAGTGAGGATGGCAGGGTGATTTCTTCGAGCTCCTCGATGAGGGCCTCGATGCTGGCTCGGTTGATCTGGCCGAGGTAGGTCCGCTTCAGCTGCTCCAGCAGCGAGCAGAGCAGCGCCTGGGATCGCAGCAGTGCCTCCCCATTTTCGAGGGCGGAGGCCAGTTCTTCCCAGAAGCGGTCGATGAAGCGCTGCAGCAGCTCCAGCTGTAGATCATCCCGGCGCTGCAGACGCTCGCCGGTGCCTCGGGAGACGTCCAGCAGACTTTCCACCATGCCGTTGGCCAGCTGCCGGCTCAGCCCCTGCTCCATCTGCATCAGCAGCTGAATCCGCCGCAGCGGCCCCGGCACGATCGTGTTCTGCAGGCTCTGCTGCAGGGCATGCCCCAGAACTCCCTGGATCTCTGGCTCCAACCGGGGCGCCACCTGGTTGAGCAGCAGCGGTGCCCAGATGCGCACCAGCTCCACCAGTTCCTGTTCGTCGGGGCTGATCACGCTCTGGTGGCTGCGCAGGGCCCGAAGCCGCTCAGGCCACCGCCGCGAGCGCACAAGCTGCTGGATCCCGTCGACCAGCTGCAGGGACAGCACCTCAAACAGTTCCACCGCCAGCATCGCCACCACCCCGCGGCTGATCACTGCCCGCAGCGGCTCGATGTTGATCAGGCCGCTGGACTGCAGGCGTTCCACCACAGGCACCAGGCGCAGCCAGCGCCAGAAGGGCAGCAGCAAGGGCAGATCAATCCAGCGTCGCAGCAGCGCATCCCTCCAGCTCAGCCCGGGCAGTCGCCGCCGGATCCGCAGGCAGCGCAGGAGGATGTCCAGGGCGAAGACGCTCTGAAACAGCACCAGGTCGTAGAACCAGAAGTGGTCGGTGGGGCGGCCGTTTTCGTCGATCGACCGCCAATAGTTGGTGGCGACCAGGGGCAGGAGCTGCTCCCGCCAGAAGACCCGCTCCGTGGCCCAGGGGTGGCTGCTCAGCCAGGCCGGATCGAGCAGTTCGGCCGAGGCCTGTTTGGCCGAGGTCTCGTCGGCCCGCTGCCGCAGCAGATTCTTGATCTTCTCGAGTGTGCCGGAGGCGTTGGCGGCCAGGAAGGGATTGCTGTCGATCATCTGCTGCGTCAGCTTCACCTGCTTCGCCAGCAGCCGCCGCTGCTCAGCGCTGAAGCTGTCTGCTGGTGAGCTTCCCTTTGGGGATGCGCCGGTCTGCAGGGAGTGATCCAGGCGCTCGAACTGATCGAGGTAGGCCTGGGTTTCGCGGTGGGGTTCGATGCCCTTGATCGGATCCACCAGGGGGGTGAGATCCGGCAGAAAGGGCACCGGCACCCGCAGGGGCAGGGATTGCAGTGGATACAGATTGCGCTGCAGCCAGAAATTGCGCAGGGGGATGTAGGTGAGATCAAAGGCCACCCACAGAAGATTCACCGTTGCCCACAGGGCCACAAAGCGATCCCACGCCAGGGCGAGGGTGCTGCGGGGGCGTGGGACCTGAGCTTGCCAGCGGGGTCGTGCCATGAAGGGGCAGCGGGCCGATCTCTGCCTAATCTGCCTTCCTCGGGCCAAGCCGCCGCCGTCGATGAGTGCATTGAGCGATCCCCTACCCCATCCGCCCAACGACGATGACGTTCCTGGGGCGCGGCCCGATCCACCCGCTGTTCAGGATGAAACGCCCCATCCGCATGCGGCCGAGAACCCCTGGGCCTTCTGGCGCAGTGTGCTGATCACCCTGGCGGTGGCCCTGGGTATCCGCCAGTTTCTGATGGAGGCCCGGTACATCCCTTCCGGGTCGATGTTGCCGGGCCTGCAGATCCAGGATCGCCTGCTGGTGGAGAAGCTCTCCTACCGCAGCCGCGAACCACGTCGCGGCGAGATCGTGGTGTTCCATTCCCCCTATCACTTTGATCCGGTCCTGACCGGCGAGAGCTCCCCCAATCCACTCCGTTGCCTCCTGGTCAACCTGCCCTTCATCGGCACCCTGCCGGGCCTGCAGGTGCCGGCCTGCGATGCCTACATCAAGCGGGTGGTGGCTGTGCCGGGTGATCGGGTTGCGGTGGATCCCCGCGGTCAGGTGTTCATCGATGGCAAGAGGCTGAACGAGCCCTACGTGCACAACTACTGCCCCGTGGACAGCCAGGGCATCGGCCCCTGCCGCACCCTCAACACCGTGGTGCCGCCTGGCCACGTTCTGGTGCTGGGCGACAACCGCGCCAACAGCTGGGATGGTCGCTTCTGGCCCGGCGGCAACTTCCTGCCCCAGAAGGAGATCATCGGCCGGGCGTTCTGGCGCTTCTTCCCCTTTGATCAGATGGGCAGCCTCAGCCCATCAGGCACCAGTCCGCAGGATCCATGAGTCCGCTGGCCCGCACCCGTCCCAATAGGGGCTGTCCCCAATGCAACTGGTTGGCGGCCAGCGACCGGCAACTCCCACCGTCCCAGTTCCAGGACGCTGCAGGATCGAACAGAATCCAGCGGTCACTGGGGACGATCAGGCTCTCGGGTCGTTCCCCCAGCAGGGCAGCCGGACCCCAGCAGAGCACCTGCCAGAGCTCCGCCACGGTCCAGCCCCTGCCCACGACCAGTTCTTGCCAGAGCAGGGACAGGGCCAGCCCATGGCCGGCCACGCCGGCGCGTCGCTGATCCACCGGCAGCAGCCGTTCCTCGGCATCAAGCGGCTGGTGTTGCACTGCCACCGCCGTGATCAATCCCTCCGCCAGGGCTGCGATCAGGGCCTCCCGATCGGCCGGATTGCCCAGGGAGGGGACCATCCGCCAGCCTTCATCACTTGGATCGAGACGGCCGCTGTCGGCCAGCAGGTGCCACCAGCTCACCGTCGCCGGCGGTGGCTGGCGATGGCGGCGCAGCTGCTCCACCGCTTCGCTGGTGGAGAGGTTCATCAGCACCAGTTGGGCTGAGGGATGGGCCTCGCCAAGGGCCAGTAAGGTCTGAAGGGGAAGGGTTTCGCTCACCACCGGATCCAGGGGCCAGCCGGCCCGCAGGCCCTCCACCCGTTCCCGAACGAACCCCTGACGCGTCAGCTGGGCCTCCCGCGGAGCCAGCAGCACCGGCCGTTCGGCCATCTCCGCCAGCCGAAAGCTGCTCTCCAGCAGCGCTAGGGGAGGCAGGTGGTCATCGCCGGCCAGGCCAAGGGCTCCGGTGGCCAGTTGATCGGCGTGGGGGGCCAGATCCTGATCGGCACCCTTGAGACTGAGGCTGCCCCAGAGGCGCAGGCGCAGGGGCTCTGGCCAGTGCAGCTTCAGGCGCTCGGGCCGGTCGCGCCAGTCGTGGGCACGCGGCAGCAGGGCCACGGTGCCATAGCCCCCGGTCACGGCTGCCGCAGCCAGGCTGCTCAGGGTTTCGGCGCGGCCGTCCCATGGATCTTCGAGAACGCTGTGGGGATCCACCAGGGGAGGCGCCAGCCAGCAGCCGCCAGCGTCGACACGCACAACGGGTGCCAGAGGCAGGAGACGGCGGGCCTCATCGCCCTCAGCCACCAGGCGACGGTCCTCGAGCAGCACGTCGGTGGTGCTGGGCTGCTGCTGCGGGCCTGGCAGCAGCGTCACTCCTTCCAGCAGATGGCGCACCATCGGCCGGATCAGAGGGCTCCCGCCGCGGTGCGGTCCAGGACCCCGCCGAGGTGGGCGGTCAGGTTGAGGCAGCTCACCACCGCTCCTGCCGCCACGCCGTGGGGATAGTCGATCACGGTCACACCACCGTTGCCCTGCTTGATCGCCCAGATGTCAGCCGGCCGGAGGCCCAGCAGGCCACAGAGGATTGTCTTGTTGACGGCGTCGTGGGCCACAACCAGGGCCGTTTCCTCGTGATCGAGGCTGGCGGCGATCACGTCCCAGGTGTGCAGGGAGCGATCCGACACGTGCTGGATCGTTTCCCCCTCCGGCATCAGCACCGTCTCCGGTGCCCGTTTCCAGTCAGCCAGCAGCTGCGGCCAGCGCTCAGCGATCTCGGCTTCGAGACAGCCCTCCCAGAGGCCATGGCCGATCTCCACCAGCCCGTCGGTGCTGGTGAGCGGCACACCGGGATGGTCTTCGAGAATCACCTCGGCGGTGCGACGCGGCCGCGACATCGAGCTGGTGTAGGCCCGCTGCAGGCTCTGATCCGCCAGGAAGGACCTGGCGGCCTGGGCCTGGGCCAGGCCATTGGCGTTCAAGGGAATATCGATCTGGCCCTGAAAACGCCCCTGGCGGTTCCAGTCGGTTTCGCCGTGGCGCACCAGCAGCAGCCTCGGTCCATCGCCCTTGACCGGCAGGCCGCGGTCGAGATGGACCGTGCCGTTCAGCGACTCGATCTGGACCTCCGGATCGCTGGCCGAGCCGCTCAGGTTCAGCACCGACACCGAGGCGTTATCGAGGCGCAGTCGGCGGAACTCACGGGCGGGCAGGCCCAGCAGGGTGAGCAGCAGGCAGCGCAGAATGCCGTTATGGGCCACCACCAGCACCGTGCTCGTGCTGGCGCTGGTCACGGCCTCGGCGTGATCCCGAAGCAACCCGTTCAGCCAGTCCCGGGCCTGGACCATCAGCTCCTCGAGGGGGCGGTAACAGCTGCCGTCGGGGCGGCTGAATTCCAGGGTCTCGGGCGCCTCCCGCCAGCGGCGTTCCTCCTCAGGAAAGGTCTGCCTCAGCTCGCTGCGCAGCAGGCCGGTCCAGGGGGTCAGATCAATTTCCAGCAGCCCGTCGTTCGCTGTGGCCTGCAGGGACGTGCCCTGCGCCTGCAGCAGCTCTCGGGCCGTGTCACGGGCCCGGCTGAGGGGGGAGCAGTAGGCGGCGGCGAGGGGCAGATCCCGAAGGGCCTCACCGGTGCGGCGGGCCTGCTCGTGGCCCTCGGCGGTGAGGCTGGAGAGATCGTCGCGTCCCTGAATGCGGTGCTCGGTGTTGAAGGTGCTCAGCCCGTGACGGACCAGAACCAACCGGAGGGACACGGAGCTGTGGCGCGGGTGCGGCCATCGTATGGGAGGGGTCGGGAGCCAGGTCGCGGGGGGTGTGCGGCCCCTGCAGACCAGAATCCCAGGGCCACCGGCGCACTGCATGGCTCCGTCCTCCGCAACCTGGAAGCCCGCCCTGGCGTTCCTCAGCCTGGCTCTGAGTGCCCTGGTCTGGTTCAACGGCCTGCTCGACAGCCTGCAGCGGCCGTCGGTGGCCACCGCCCTCGATCTGCGCCAGCTGGAGCTGGCTGCTCTGGCGGCGCCGGCGGTTCCCGCTCCGTTGCAGCCCCTGCTGGTGGGGGCCGATCCGCTGGAAGCGTTGCGGAGGGAGTTGCAACGCCTCGATGGCGACACGGCTGGACTGACCGCTCCGCCGCTGCGGCTGCAGTGGGCCCTGCTTGAGCGTGGCCGCGGCGACGACGCCCAGGCCCGGGCGTTGCTGCAGGATTTACGCGCAACCGCCGAGCTTCCCCCCTCCCGGCGCCCCCTGCTCGATGCCCTGCTGGGGTCTCCCTCCCCCTCCCGGTCCGGTGAGGAACCGGCGGCCAGCCCTTCGGCTCTGGCGGTCGCTGATCCCGCCCTGCTGGCCGCCCTGACGCCCGACGACCTGATCGCCACTCTGCTGGAGCCGTGGTCACCCTCGCCGCTGTTGCGGCGCCTGGGCTGCGAGCAGCTCAGCGCTGATGCCGAGGATCGGCCGCTGCGATGCCTGGAGGCGGGCCCTGCCCGTGGAGCCCTCTGGCGGCTGGTCGGCATCAACCTGCTGCCCGCTCTGCTGTTGCTGCTCGGACTGGCCCTGCTGGTGCGGCAGCTGTGGCTGGCCTGGCGTGGTCGCCAGGCGCCCCTTCCCCCCTTGCAGGGCCCCACCCTCTCCGGTGTGGATGTGACCCTGCTGATCGCCGGTGGTTTCGTGCTGCTGGGTGAAGTGCTCACCCCGCTGCTGCTAGGCCCGCTGCTCAGCTCCGCAGTGGCCGCACTCGGGGTGGACCTGGCTTTGGGCCAGGGGCTGCAGGTGCTCGGGCTCTATCTGGGGCTGATGGCCGCCCCCCTGACCCTGCTCGCTGTCCTGTTGGCTGGGTTGGGACCTGTACCGGAGGGTGGCTGGTTGCAGTGGCGCTGGCGGCCGCTCAGCCTCAGCCTCCGCTGGGCCGCCTCCCACCTGGTGATGGTGTTGCCGGTGGTGGCCCTGACCGGCTGGATCCTGCAGTGGATCTGGAGTGATCCAAGCGGCAGCAATCCTCTGCTGGAGCTGGTGCTCACCAGCGGCAACTCTGCGGCGCTGCTCTGTTTTGCCGCGACGGCCATGGTGCTGGCACCTCTGTTCGAGGAGACCCTGTTCCGAGGCGTGCTGCTGCCGGTCCTGGCGCGGCGTCTCGGTGGTACGGGAGGCGTGCTCGGCAGTGCGGCCCTCTTCGCCTTGGCCCACCTCAGCCTGGGCGAGCTGGCGCCCTTGTTTGTGCTGGGTCTGGGGCTGGGCTGGCTGCGGTTGCGCAGCGGCCGGCTCGGGGCCTGCGTCCTGATGCATGGCCTCTGGAATGCCCTCACCTTCTCCAACCTGCTGTTGCTTGGGGGCTGAGCCTGGAGCGGGCTGTGCTGTGCCGATTTGCGGATGGCGCCGCCACAGCTTGCGAGTGCCCCTGTTCAATGGTTCACTTGCGCAGATTCCATCCAGGCTTTGCTCGCCTCCCCCTCCTCCCCCAAACCCCTCCGGCGAGCCCCGATCCGGCGATCTCTGGAGCTGATCCAGGGATCAATGTCTCCGACCCGGATCGCACGCCGCTCGCCTTGGCTGGCGGGCCTTCACCGTGCGAGTGACGGAGCCTTGCTCGGTCTGGGTGTGGCCATGCTCGGCCTGAGTGCCCTCACTCTCTACTGGCAGGCCCACTGGGCCCGTAGCTATCAGGAACTGGAGACCTCTCAGGTGCTGGAGCATCGCCTCCAGGAAGCCACTGCTGTGCTGGAACAGCATCACCTCGGTGTGGCCAGGACTCCAGGCCTTGTCGAACCCACCAGCAGTGAGAAACTGGTCTATCTGCCAGCTCCCCAGGCAGAGGCTGGACGACGGGGCCTGCCACTCTTGGCCAGTATCCAGATCGATCGCATCCCGTCTGGTTACTGAACGTTCCGGCTCACCGGTCTCTGCAGCGTCGATCCCTCCCATGGCGGCATCCTCGACCGATCTCCGCCCCCGTCGCCGCCCCCCGGGTCGGGTGGTTGATCTGCATCCGATCTCCCCAGGCCGGTTGCTGTCCGTCTATCTGATCCTGGCTGTTGGCCTCACTGGTCTGGCGGCACGACTGGCCTGGCTGCAGGTGGTCGATTCGCCCCGGCTGCAGGCCAAGGCCCGGGCTATCCAGACCCATTCCCAGGTGCCGATCGGCAAGCGCCGCACCATCGTGGATCGCACCGGACGTCTGGTGGCCCTGGATGAGGAGCGCTACACCCTCTGGGCCCATCCCCGGTACTTCAACCTTCCGGGTGACGATCCCCAGAAGCTGAGGCCCCCAGCCGACGTGATCGAGCGCCTGGCTCCAGTGCTGGCCGTGCCTCCGGCCAGCCTGGAAGACCGTATCGGCGGCCGCCGCAGCGGAGTCAAGCTGGCCACCGATCTCGACCCTGACACGGCCGAGCGGGTCCGGGAACTGGGCATCAGCGGCCTGGATCTCGAGGCCTATCCCCAGCGGCTCTATCCCCAGGGTTCCTTGTTCGCCAATGTGGTGGGCTTCCTCAACCTGGAGCGGGTGCCGCAGGCCGGCCTGGAGCAGAGCCGCGACCGGGATCTCAAGCGCCATGAGGCGGTGCTGCGCATGCGACGCGGCGCCGATGGCACCCCCCTGCCGGAGGGTCTGCAGGCTGGCGTGCTCTACGGCGACGATCTGCGCCTTCAGCTGACCCTTGATGCCCGCCTGCAACAGGTGGCCCAGCAGGCCCTCAGCAAGCAGGTCAAGCAGTGGAAGGCGAAGCGGGGGGTGGCCCTGGTGATGGATGTGCGCAACGGAGAGCTGCTGGCCCTTGCGTCCACGCCGACGTATGACCCCAACAAATTCTGGAAGTTCAACCCCGGTCTGTTCCGCGAGTGGTCGGTGCAGGATCTCTATGAACCGGGTTCCACGTTCAAGCCGATCAACCTGGCCCTGGCCCTGCAGGAGAAGGCGATCGATCCCAACGGACGGGTCAACGACAGCGGCTCCCTCACGATTGGCGGCTGGCCGATCTTCAATCACGACAAGCGGGCCAACGGGGTGATCGATTTCCCCACCGTGTTGCAGGTGTCGAGCAACGTGGGGATGGTCAATGCCATGGCGCGGGTGAAGCGTGATCGCTTCTGGCACTGGCTGCATACGCTCGGCATCGATGCGGTGCCAGACACCGACCTGCCTGGTGCGGTGGCCGGCCAGCTCAAGGATCGCCAGCAGTTCGTCTCCCATCCGATCGAACCGGCTGTGGCGTCCTTCGGTCAGGGGTTCTCGCTGACGCCCCTGAAGCTGCTGCAGATGCACGCCATGCTGGCCAATGGTGGCCGGCTGGTGAGTCCCCACATCACCCGGGGACTTCGTTCCGGTGATGCCTTGGCCAGCCCGGCGTCGCGCTCCGGCGTCCAACTCCTGGATCCGGCTGTGACCAAGGTCGTGCTGGGCTGGATGGAATCGGTGGTGGAGAAGGGCAGCGGCAAGGGCGCCAAGCTCGCCGCCTATCGCATCGGTGGCAAGACGGGCACGGCCCAGAAGGCCCGCAATGGCGTCTACATCCCGGGCGCCCGGATCTGCAGTTTTGTCGCGGTGCTGCCCATCGAGGATCCCCGCTTTGCCGTCCTGGTGGTGGTGGATGAACCCCAGGGCGCTAACGCCTATGGCTCCACCGTGGCCCTGCCGGTGTCGCGCCAGATCATGGAGGCCCTGCTGGTGCTGGAGAAGATCCCCCCCAGCAAGCCGGCCGCCGCCGCCGCGGCCACTGCCAGGCCCGCCGCCTGAGGTCCGTGGGATCGGGCTGATCAGGCCTGTGGCCATTCCCACAAGTGGCTCAGGCGGCTGCTAGGGGTCTGGCTAGCCTTCAGGGAGCGGACGATATCCGATGGCCAATCTCCTGGATCAACTCGCCGCCATGACGGTGGTGGTCGCCGACACCGGCGACATCGATGCGATTCGACAGTTCACACCGCGGGATGCCACCACCAACCCGTCGTTGATCCTGGCGGCGGCCCAGATTCCCACCTACCAGAACCTGATCGACCGCTCGCTGCAGGAATCGCGGGCAGTGATCGGCGCGGAGGCTCCGGCCGAGGAGGTGGTGAACGAAGCCCTCGACGAGATCTGCGTCACCTTCGGCAAGGAGATTCTGCAGATCGTGCCTGGTCGTGTCTCCACCGAGGTGGATGCCCGCCTCAGCTACGACACCGAGGCCACGGTGGCCAAGGCCCACAAACTGATCGGTCTCTACGAGCAGGCGGGGATTGGTCGCGAACGGGTGCTGATCAAGATCGCCTCCACCTGGGAGGGCATCCAGGCTGCTGAGCGGCTGGAGAAGGACGGCATCCACTGCAATCTCACGCTGCTGTTCGGCTTTGCCCAGGCTGTGGCAGCGGCTGAAGCCGGCGTCACGTTGATCTCTCCCTTCGTGGGGCGCATCCTGGATTGGTACAAGAAATCAACCGGTCGCGATCACTACCCCGGTGCCGAGGATCCCGGCGTGGTGTCGGTGACACGGATCTTCAATTACTTCAAGACCTACGGCTACCGCACCGAGGTGATGGGAGCCAGCTTCCGCAACCTGGACGAGATTCTTGAGCTGGCGGGGTGTGATCTGCTGACGATCTCACCGGCCCTGCTGGATCAGTTGCGCAGCACCGAGGCAGAGCTGCCCCGCAAGCTCAACGGCAGCGATCCGGCGCCGAGTGAGCCGCGCATCAGCCTGGATGAGGCGGGGTTCCGCGCCATGCTGGCGGAGGACCCCATGGCCTCCGAGAAGCTCGATGAGGGCATCCGCGGTTTCTCCAAGGCGATCGAAACTCTGGAGGCCCAGCTGGCCCACCGACTGGCGGTGCTGGAGGGCGGAGCTGCCTTCACCCATGCGGTGCAGGAGATTTTCCTGCTCAACGATCTTGATGGCGATGGCTGCATCACCCGTGAGGAGTGGCTCGGCAGCGATGCGGTGTTTGATGCCCTCGACACCGACAGCGATGGCCGGCTCGCCCCTGAGGATGTGCGCGGCGGTCTGGGAGCCGCGCTGGCCCTGAGTCGTTGAGGGAGTGAGTCACTCCTGCCGCGTCTCCAGTCGCCGGCCTTGAGGCACCGTTAACCCGATCGGGCCCGGCATCGGCGACACTGTGGAGTCACTTCTCCCTGCTTTCTGTGAACGCCCTGGATACGATGCGCGCCCTGGCCAGCACCGGCGAGGTGGTCTCCGTTCCCCAGGGTGAGCTGATCTTCCGCTCCGGCGAATCCGGCGACTGCATGTTCGGCGTTCTGGAGGGCACGGTCCAGCTCAGCTGGAATGGGGACACCGGCCACGAGCAGATCGAGGCCGGTGATGTGTTCGGGGCCGGCGCGCTCGTCACCCACGAACACCGCCGCTATGGCAATGCCCGTGCCCTCAGTCCCTGCAGGCTGCTGGTGATGAACCGGGAGAAGTTCCTGTTTGCGGTGCAGGAATCTCCCATGTTCGCCATTGAGCTGCTCGGCTCGATCGATCAGCGGCTGCGGCACCTCAAAGACTGCATCAAGCCCTGATCACGCCAGCTGGCCCGGCCATGGAGCCTGGCGCTGTCGAGGCTGTACGCCAGAGGCTCTCAAGTTCCTTCGGATGTGCTGCGCCGGGTCAGCTCTGTTTCAGCCCTGTTGCAGCAGCAACCTGCGGATCACCCGTTGGGCGATGTCGCCGTAGCCCATCGATCCTGAAAGGATCTGGGCGATGCGCTGCGGCGCGGTAGGGCGTTTGATCCCCAGCTGATAGCCCACCCGCGGGAAGCGGTAAAACACCTGGGCGATCCGCCGGCCCCAGGCCATCGACTCGCCCCAGTCGGCTCGCATCTGGCTGGTGTAGGCCCCGAGAGCCTTGGTGTCTCCCGCCAACCAGCGCTCCAGGCAGGCGGCGCCGCTGCTGCCGCTCATCAGGGCCGGTCGCAGCCCTTCCGCCAGGAATGGATCGCAGAGTGAGGCGGCATCTCCCACGGCGATCACTCCATCGCCATGCAGGCGGTGGTGGCCGTCCCAGACGCGCAGGGGAGCGCCACGGCGCTCACCGGCCGTGGCCGCATAGCCGAGGCTGGGCAGCATCCGCTCCAGCACGGCCGCATGGTCGGCCGGGTCCCGGCCGATGAAGGTACCCACCCCCAGGCTCATGCCCCCCTGGCGGGGGAAGGCCCAGCAGAAGCCGTGGTGCACCAGGCCGAACTCGAAATGGGCGGTGTCATCGTCATGGGCGCTGGCTTCGCCTGCCGGGGTTTGGGTGGTTCGATCCACCTCGGCGGCCAGGGTGGTGGCAAAGCGGGGCCGGGCCGGGCCCAGCCCCAGCGGTGCGCTGAAGGCGGAGGTGGAGCCATCGGCAATCACCAGGGCGTTTGCCCGTACCAGGCGGCCGTCGTCACTGCGCACCTGCCAGAGGGAGTCATGGCGGCTCACGTCGCTCGCGCTCCAGCGGCTCTCCAGGCTGCAGCCCGCCGCCACCGCCTGCTCGACCAGATATTGATCAAGCCGCTGGCGGCGCACGATCCAGAACGGCGCCTCTCCGGGGAGCTCGGCCGTGACAGGATCCTCCAGATTCCAGGTGAAGCGCACCCGGCGGATCACCCGGTCCACCGCCGGGCTGAGATCGAAGGGGAACCAGCGCTGCACCGATGCGGCCATGCCGCCGCCACAGGCCTTGGGCCGCGGCCAGCTCTGGCGCTCCAACAGCAGCACCCGGCGGCCGGCGTGGCTGAGATGGAAGGCAGCAGCGGCGCCGGCGGCGCCAGCCCCCAGCACGATCACCTCGACATCACGCGTCAAAGGATCAGCCCTCAGACCTTGAGGATCTCAGCTTCCTTGGTGGTCAGATGCTTCTCCAGTTCGCTGATGAAGCGGTCGGTGAGCTTCTGCACCTTCTCCTGCTCGTCTCGGCTCTGATCCTCAGAGAACTCTCCCTCCTTCTCCAGTTTCTTGATCCGGTCAATGCCATCGCGGCGGATGTTGCGCAAGGCCACCTTGCCCTCCTCGGCGTATTTTGAGGCGAGCTTGCAGAATTCCTTGCGCCGATCCTCGGTCAGGGGTGGGATGTTGATGCGGATCGATTTGCCGTCGTTGTTGGGGGTTAGCCCCAGATCGCTCATGGCGATCGCCTTTTCGATCAGGCTGATCGAGCCGCTGTCGAAGGGCTGGATCTGGATCGTCTGTGAATCGGGGGTGGTGATCGTGGCGAGCGATTTCAGCGGAGTTTCAGCGCCGTAGTACTCCACACTGATCTTGTCGAGCAGGGAGGGGTTGGCCCGACCGGTGCGGATGGTGTTGAAGGTGCGCTGGGTGGCTTCCACCGACTTGCGCATGCTGGCTTCGAGATCCATGACGGGATGACGCAGAAGGGATGCAGTCGAAACGGCGCGAAGGTCACGCCACGGTGCTCAGCGCACGGTGATGCTCAGCACAACAGTGGTCAACGCGAGGGAACGATACGGGTTCCGATCGACTGGCCTGAAACGGCCCGCCCGATGTTGCCCGCACCAAACAGGTCAAACACCACGATCGGGATGGCATTGTCCTTGCACAGCGCGATCGCGGTGCTGTCCATCACTTCCAGTTCGCCGCTGAGCACGTCCAGGAAGGTGAGCGTGTCGTAGCGCACCGCGTCAGGGTGCTTGGCCGGATCCATGTCGTAGACGCCGTCCACCTTGGTGGCTTTGAACACCACATCGGCATTGATTTCCGCCGCCCGCAGGGCGGCGGTGGTGTCGGTGGTGAAGAAGGGATTGCCGCAGCCGGCCCCGAAGATCACCACCCGGCCCTTTTCGAGGTGTCGGATGGCACGGCGACGGATGTAGGGCTCCGCCACCTCCTGCATCGAAATGGCGCTCTGCACCCGGGTCGGGATGCCGGCCTGCTCGAGGCCATCCTGCAGGGTGATGGCATTCATCACGGTGGCGAGCATACCCACGTAGTCGGCGGTGGCCCGGTCCATGCCGGCGGCGGAACCTTTAAGGCCCCGGAAGATGTTGCCGCCGCCCACCACGATGGCCAGCTCCGTGCCGCTGGCCACCACCTCGGCCACATCCCTGGCGATCGACTGAACGATGGCGGGATCGATGCCATAACCCTGGTCGCCCATCAGCGCCTCGCCGCTGAGCTTCAGGAGGACGCGCTTGTAGGCCATCGACATCCACAATCGCCCGCACCGTAGCAACCATGCCAACCCCGATCCAAGGAAGGCTTGAGGGTGGTGCTGGTTCCATGCGGCCCCAGAGGTCCTCGGCTCCTTCCTTCGCCCCGTGCCCGATGGCCAGCGATCCCCAGGCACCGCGCTCCAGCGCCGTGCTGGCCCGGCTCACTCTCTCAGCCCTGGAGCGGGGCAACGACCAGCCGGGTTTCTGGAGTGAACCGGAGGTTCATCGTGCTGTGCTGGTCAGCGGTCTGTCAGTGCTGCTGCATGCTCTGACGCCGCTGCAGCGGGACCTGGGCTGACCTCGGTCACCCGACGGAAACAGGCTCAGAATTCGATGCCCGCCTGGGCCTTCACCCCCTGCTCGCGGAAGGGGTGGCGGACCAGCTTCATCTCCGTGACCAGATCGGCCCGTTCCAGCAAGGCTGGTGGCGCCCCCCGGCCCGTCAGGGCCACGTGGGTGAGGGGCGGGCGCTGGGCCAGGCCCTCGATCACCTGCTCGATCGAGAGGTAACCCAGCTTGAGAGCCACGTTCACCTCATCCAGCACCACCAGCTTGCGCCCCCCGTCCGCCAGGTAGGAGAGGGAGCGCTGCCACGCCTGTTGCACCAGTTGACGGTCGCGTTCCCGGTCCTGGGTCTCCCAGGTGAAGCCCTCTCCCAGGGCGTGCCAGGCCAGGGCCTCGCCGAACAGTTGCAGGGCCTTGGCCTCGCCAGGCTGCCAGCCGCCCTTGATGAACTGCACCACCGCCACCTGCTCGCCGTGGCCGAGGGTGCGCAGCACCAGCCCCAGCGCTGCGGTGGTCTTGCCCTTGCCGTCGCCGGTGAACACCAGCACCAGGCCCTTTTCGAGGTTGCGCTCTCCGACGCGCTGCCGCTGCACTTCCTGGCGGCGGGCCATGCGGCGGCGGTAGGACTCCTGGTCGGCTTCGGGGGCCAGGTCGCCGCCTGGACCCAGCTCGGCGGCCACCTGATCGAGGCTGTTCGCATCGGGCGTCGTCGAGGAGGCTGCCGGATCGCTCATGTGCTGGTCGTGGGACCGCAGGACTGGGCCCACTGTGGCGGAAGGCGGCGGCGGTCTGAATCAGGTGGTCTGGATCAGGAGCGCTGAATCAGGCGGCCTGCTGGCCGTAGCGGCTGCGGGCCAGGGCCGCATCCACCGCCTGCTGCTGATCGCGCCGGGTGATCCAGTGGTGATAGGTGCGGGTGTGGATCGCCACCGAGTGGCCCATCATCCGCGCCGCCACCGTGTCCGGCAGTCCGATGTGGATCGTGCGCACCGCCCAGGCATGGCGCAGGTCGTAAGGGGTGAGCGGCAGGTCATAGCGGCGGAACTGCTCGGCCACTCGCCGACCCACCTGCTGCAGAGTGGTGCGGCGCAGATCGGTGCACACCTGCGGCAGGGCCTCCGGCTCGAGCACGAGCCGTTCCAGCCCGAAGCGCTCCACCCAGTCGGGCTGGAAGGGCCACACCTGGTGCTCGCCGGTCTTGCTGGTGGGCAGGACCCGCAGCACCCGATCACCGCCGGGGGCCAGGGCCGAGAGATCGCAGAAGAACACTTCGTGGTTGCGCAGCCCGTAGGTGGCCATCAGTCCGTAGGCCAGGCGCCAGCCGGGATTGGGAATCCGCTCGACCCACTGCTGCACCTGCGCGTCACTTGGGAGATGGCGGAACTGGGCGGTGTGGAGTCCGTAGCCGGCGGCGCGCTCAGTCCAGTCCGCCGGCAGGTCCAGGTCCAGGTGGCGCGCCAGGGCGGCCAGGGCGGTGCCGCACTGCTGGCGGCTGCGGCTGGTGGGGGCGTAGCTGTCCAGCACCTGCTCGAGCAGGGCCGCATCCAGAACGCACCGGCGGCCTGATGAAGCTCCGTCGCTGCTGCACTGGACCGCCAGACGCCGAAGGTAGGGCTGGTAGGCGCTGCTCCAGGTGGTGCGACTGCCGGCGGGATTGCGCCGCCGCTTCGGATCGCTGAAGAAGGCCGTTTCGAAGTCATCGATCAGGGCTTCCATCCCCCCGATCGTCGCTGTGGTGGTCGGTGCGGTGATCCGGCTGGCGATGGTGCGGCTGTTGGCGCTGCTGAGCTGGGACTGGCTTTGTCGGCGGAGCCGTGCGCTCTCCTGCCGCGCCGTGGCGCGGCGCCTGGATGTCGTGGTCGTACCGGTGGCAGCGGCGGTTGCCTGGCTACTGCCGATCGACCGCACGCTGGGCTTGGCTCCGGTTTTGACGGATCTCAATGGGGCTGCCTGGCTGGGGCGATCCCTACCGGCGCTGCTCCAGTCATCCCAGCGGAAACGCTGGTGTTGCAGCTCCTGCACCACCTGCCGCAACTGCTGCTCGGCCTCCTCCAGTCCCGCCTCGCTCAAGGGCAGACCGAGGCTGATCCGCTGCACCCGCATGCCGTCGCCGTTGCGGCAGGGCAGCGGCCCCCGCAGGCCGAGCCGCTGGCCGCGGGCCTCCAGCCGCAGGGCGATGCCGCTGCTGGCCATCAGGGCGTTCCGGCGGAGGATGCGCTCCTGAAGGGCGGGATCCACGGTTGATCCTGCGGTGGCGGGCGCTGAACTTACCGATCCGACTGCCGCGACACCAGGGGCAAAGGGACAGCGTTACGCTCGACCTCGTCTTTCGCCGCTTTTCGCCGGGCATGACTCAGGTCGACAGCAGCCCGGTCGAGACCAGCACGGGCGCAGGCACCAGACAGGAGGGCGGCTGTGCCGAGGGGCGCGGCAAGGTGGGCGTGGTTCTGCTCAACCTGGGCGGACCGGAGCGGATCCAGGATGTGGGGCCGTTCCTCTACAACCTTTTTGCCGATCCGGAGATCATCCGCCTGCCGACGCCGGCGCTGCAGAAGCCCCTGGCCTGGCTGATCAGCACCCTGCGCAGTGGCAAATCCCGGGAGGCCTACCGCTCGATCGGCGGTGGTTCCCCCCTGCGCCGCATCACCGAACAGCAGGCCCGCGAGCTGCAGAGCGTGCTGCGCCAGCGGGGCCTGGAGGCCACCACCTACGTGGCGATGCGCTACTGGCATCCCTTCACCGAATCCGCCGTGTCGGATATGAAGGCCGATGGCATCCACGAAGTCGTGGTGTTGCCCCTCTATCCACACTTCTCGATCAGCACCAGTGGCTCCAGCTTTCGCGAGCTGCAGCGTCTGCGCCAGAGCGATCCGGATTTCGCCCACCTGCCGATCCGCTGCATCCGCAGCTATTACGACCACCCCGGCTACGTGAATGCCATGGCCGGCCTGATTGAACGGCAGGTGGCGGCCTGCCCCGATCCCGCCAGCGCCCATGTGTTCTTCAGTGCCCATGGTGTTCCGAAGAGCTATGTCGAGGAGGCCGGTGATCCCTACCAGCAGGAAATCGAGGCCTGCGCGGCCCTGATCATGGATCGCCTGGCGGAGCGGCTGGGCCACCGCAATCCCTTCACCTTGGCCTACCAGAGCCGGGTCGGCCCGGTGGAATGGCTGAAGCCCTACACCGATGAAGCCCTGCATGAGCTGGGGGAGCAGGGGGTCAAAGACCTGGTGGTGGTGCCGATCAGCTTCGTGAGCGAGCACATCGAAACCCTTGAGGAAATCGATATCGAATATCGCGAGATCGCCACCGAATCGGGCATCACCAACTTCCGCAGGGTTCCGGCCCTGGATATCGATCCCACCTTCATCTCGGGTCTGGCGGATCTGGTGCAGCAGTCGATGGCAGGCCCCGAGGTGAACCTCGATCAGGCGGCGGCCCTGTCCACCACAGTGAAGCTCTATCCGCAGGACAAGTGGGCCTGGGGGTGGAACAACAGCTCGGAGGTATGGAACGGCCGGCTGGCCATGGTGGGATTTTCCGCGTTCCTGCTGGAGTTGCTCAGTGGTCGGGGTCCCCTCCATGCCATTGGTCTCCTCTAAGCAGTTGTTCCGCTTCCGCGCCGCAGCCGGTTCCTGGCGGTGGCCCGTCATGGCTCGCCGTGGGCTCAGCGGTGCTCTGCTGGCAGGCCTGTGGATCAACGCGGCGGTGGATCGTCCGGCGGGGGCCAGCAACCGCACCCGCTGGCAGCAGGGAGCCTTCCCTGTGGCCAGTTTTTCGGGCTACACCAGCCATTTCGGCCTGCGGGTGCGCTCCGGCGGCTGGAGCGAGCCCCACTACGGCCTCGACATCGCCGCACCGATGGGTTCAGGGATCCACAGCTGGTGGGGCGGCGTAGTAACTGATGTGATCCACGATGGCGCCTGCGGTGTGGGCCTGGTGATCCGCTCCGGTGCCTATGAACACATCTATTGCCACCTGGCCGGATCCGGATCCGGCGGCATCTACCGCAGCGGCCCTGTGCAGCTGCGGTCAGGCCAGGCGGTCCGAACCGGCCAGCTGATCGGCCATGTGGGCATGAGTGGCCGCACCACAGGTCCCCATCTGCACTGGGGCATCCGCCATCAGGGTCGCTGGCTCGATCCTGCCCTGATCCTCAGGGCCATGGCCGAGAGCCGGCGCCGCAGCCAGGCGGCCCAAGCGGCGCGCTGATCCCCAACTCCAGTCCCGACGCTTAAGGTTGAGCCAGTCCATCAGAATGGCCAGAAGCCTGGCCTGCTGCAGCCGTGACGCTCACGCCCCTTACTCCGGCGGCCCAGGCCGCGGTCACCCCGTCCTCCGCTGGGCAGCCTGCTCAGGAGCTAGCGCCGGTAGCCGCATCGACGCCGCTGCGGGTCACAGGGGCCTATGCCCTGATGGATGCCCTCAGGCGCCATGGTGTCGACCATATCTTCGGCTATCCGGGCGGCGCGATCCTGCCCATCTATGACGAGCTGCACAAGGCGGAAGCCCGCGGCTGGCTGAAACACATCCTGGTGCGGCACGAGCAGGGCGGCACCCACGCCGCCGATGCCTACGCCCGCGCCACCGGCAGAGTCGGGGTCTGTTTCGGCACCTCCGGCCCCGGCGCCACCAACCTGGTGACCGGCATCGCCACGGCCCAGATGGATTCGGTGCCGATGGTGGTGATCACCGGCCAGGTTCCCCGCGCCGCGATCGGTACAGACGCCTTCCAGGAAACCGACATCTTCGGCATCACGCTGCCGATCGTGAAGCACTCCTGGGTGGTGCGCGACCCCGCCGACATCGGCCGGATCGTCGCCGAGGCCTTCCTGATCGCCGCCACCGGTCGCCCCGGGCCCGTGTTGATCGATGTGCCCAAGGATGTGGGCGTTGAGGAGTTCGACTATGTGCCGGTGGAGCCCGGTTCGGTGAAGCCGGCCGGCTACCAGCTGCCACCGGCGCCCAGGCCTGAGGCGATCCGCGCCGCCCTCGATCTGATCCGCCAGGCCCGCCGGCCCCTGCTCTACGTGGGTGGTGGCGCGATCAGCAGCGGCGCCCATGCGGCGGTCCATCAGCTGGCCGAGCGCTTCCGGCTGCCTGTCACCACCACCTTGATGGGCAAGGGTGCCTTCGATGAGACCCATCCCCTGGCGGTGGGCATGCTCGGCATGCACGGCACCGCCTACGCCAACTTTGCGGTGACCGAGTGCGATCTGCTGATCGCCGTCGGGGCCCGCTTCGACGACCGCGTCACCGGCCGACTCGACAGCTTCGCCCCCCGGGCCCAGGTGATTCACATCGATATCGATGCCGCCGAGGTGGGCAAGAACCGAGTACCCGAGGTGCCGGTGGTGGCGGATGTGAAGCAGGCCCTGCAGGCCCTGCTGGCGGCGTCCAGCGGCGACGATTCGGCCGGTCGCACCCAGGCCTGGCTGGAGAGAATCGACACCTGGAAGCACCACTACCCCCTGGTGGTGCCGGCCCCCGAGGGCGAGATCGCTCCTCAGGAGGTGATGGTGGCCCTGCGGGACCTGGCGCCCGAGGCCTACGTCACCACCGATGTGGGCCAGCATCAGATGTGGGCGGCCCAGTTCCTCCACAACGGCCCGCGCCACTGGATCAGCTCCGCTGGCCTGGGCACCATGGGCTTCGGCATGCCCGCTGCCATGGGCGTTCAGACCGCCTTCCCGCAGGCGCAGGTGATCTGTGTGGCTGGCGACGCCAGCATCCTGATGAACATCCAGGAGCTCGGCACGATCAGCCAGTACGACCTGCCGGTGAAGGTGGTGGTGATCAACAATGGCTGGCAGGGCATGGTGCGCCAGTGGCAGGAGAGCTTCTATGACGAGCGTTACTCTTCCTCCGAGATGACCGGCGGCATGCCGGACTTCGTCACCCTGGCCGAGTCCTTCGGTGTTCGCGGCGTGCTGATCAAGGAGCGAGAACAGCTTCACCTGAAGTTGCGCGAAGCCCTGGCCCATCCAGGCCCCGCTTTTATCGATGTTCGGGTGCGGCGAAATGAGAACTGCTACCCGATGGTTCCCCCCGGCGCCAGCAATGCCCAGATGGTGGGTCTGCCCAGCCATCCCGAACTGGCCATCGATACCACCCGTCACTGCAACGCCTGCGGATCCAGCACCTCCAGCGCCCACCTCTACTGCCCCAGCTGCGGAGCCAAGCTCTGAACATCGTGCTGCTGCTGCCTACGGCCTGCCCTGCTCACAGAGCGCAGGCTTCAGGCTCCGGCTCCGCTCGCCGCCAGGATCTTCTCCTGGGGATAGTGACTCGCCTGGTCGGCCTCGGCCTGCTGATGGCGAGCCTCCTCACCGTCGGGGTGCCCATTGCAGGGGCCGCCGATGTGCTGCAGGTCCGCAACGGCACATTGCTTCAGGTGGGTGACGGCAATCGCAACTATGAGGTCGAGATGGCCTGTATCCATGTGCAGCCAGAGGAGCAGGAGGCCGCTCAGGCCTGGTTGCGGCAGCAACTGCCCCGCAGAACAGCTGTGAATCTCCGCCCCCTTGGACAGGAGCAAGGTCGCTTGCAGGCAAGGGTGCGCCGCATCGACTCCTCCGACTATCTTGAAACCGGTCTGATGGCTGCTGGTCTGGCTGAGCCGGCCTCTTCCGCCCCTGCGGGCTGTCCGGTCTGAAACTTGCGCGTGGGACCATACCTTCAGATCTAGACATCCATGAGCCTGAACCGCACCGCCAAGGGCATCGTGCTTGTTCCCACCCTGCTGCTGGGCGGAGCCTTTCTGGCGACAGGAATCTGGCTGGATGGGCCTGCGGCGGCCAACCGCGGCTTAGCCCTCAGCCTGGGCGGGGTGTTGATCGGAGCCGGGCTGCTGGCCCAGCTCTTGCCGGAGCAGTCTCCAGAAACGGAGAAGACTCAGGAAACCCCCAACCGCCCCAATGCCTGAAGGGTCTCCAGAATCCTCTACCTGAGGGAGGAGACCGTGGGCGTCACTTGCTGCCTGGCGCTGCGGCGTTGCGCTTCTGCTCTTCAACCAACCTGAAGTATTCGCGGGTCGGAAAGAAGACGTAGGAGTCGTCCTTGGCCTTGATGATCTCGCGCATGACAGCGGTCATGTCAGCGGCCTGTACTTGGAGCTTCGCCCGGTCGGGCACCTCCGCCAGGGCCTTCTGCAGATCTGCATAACTGAGGAAGAACACCCCACGGGGTCCCTGCGGTGTTTTCACCGTGAGGAATGGCTTGGTGAAGAACACCGGGATGCTGAGCCCCTCGTTGATTTCCTTCTCGGCCAAGCCCTGCTGCTTGAGAATCTGAACGGCCTGGTTCCGATCGGCGTCGGCAGGGATCACCGGTGCGATCAGGGTGCGACCATCCTTCACTTCCTTGCTCAGGGCAGTGACCTTTTCATTGGCCACATTCATGGGCAGGGGAACCACCCGCGCCTTGATCGAGGGATTGGCCTTGGTGAAATCCGCCAGAGCCTGCTCGGCTTTGGCCCGCTCCAGATACATCGGCAGGATCAGGGTCTTGTCCCGCGGGATCGGCAGAGGTGCCCCCTTCTCGTTGGTGAGGATGAATACCGGCACCACCGCCAGCTTCTTCACCGCTTCGGATTCGGGGATGGCCTGGGCCGGGATCGGGGCCGTCAGAGCCAGGCCACCCGTTGCTGCGATCAGCGCGGTCTGAAGGCCCAGGGCCAGACCGGCAAAGCGGCGTCGCACCAATGGGCGCAGCCTGGGGCGATCGATGGTCATGACGGCCGGCCAGTGCAAAGAATCACCCTAAGCACGGCGGCCCGGGCAACCCCCATGCCACTGGACGGTAACGGTCATGACCACCGGCGTGGATCCATGGTCAGAGTTGCGTCAGCAGCCCGTGGCCGCGGATGAAGCGTTCCGACAGTCTGGTGGTGCCCTTCGATCAGGTGGGCATCGATGCGATTGCTCAGGTGGGAGGCAAGAACGCATCCCTTGGTGAAATGATCCGCCAGCTGGGCCCCCGCGGGGTGAAGGTGCCGGGCGGCTTCGCGATCACCGCCGCGGCCTACCGCCACGTTCTGGCTTCCAACGGACTCACCGCTCCTCTGGCCGCGCTGCTGGGGGGGCTTGACGCCAACGACCTGCAGGCGCTGCAGGCCGCCGGTCAGGCGGCGCGGCAGCTGCTGCTGGCGGCCACCCTGCCGGCGGATCTTTGCGAGGCGATCACGGCGGCCTATCGGGCCCTGCCTGGTGTGGAGGGGCCTGTGGCCGTGGCCGTGCGCTCCAGTGCCACCGCCGAAGACCTGCCGGACGCCAGCTTCGCCGGTCAGCAGGAGACCTATCTCCACATCGAGGGGGAGGCGGCCCTGCTGGAGGCCTGCCGCCACTGCTACGCGTCCCTGTTCACCGATCGGGCGATCTCCTACCGCCAGCTCAATGGCTTCGATCACCTGGAGGTGGCCCTCTCGATCGGCGTGCAGCGGATGGTGCGCTCCGATCTGGCCTGCTCGGGGGTGATGTTCAGCATCGACACCGAGACCGGCTTCAAGGACGCGGTGCTGCTCACCGCCGCCTATGGCCTCGGCGAGAACGTGGTGCAGGGGGCCGTCAATCCAGACGAGTACCTGATCTTCAAGCCCACCCTGGAGCAGGGTTTCGCGCCGATCCTGAGCAAGCGGCTCGGCAGCAAGGCGATCCGGATGGTCTATGGCGATGGCGATGTTCCGGTGCGAAATGTGGATGTGCCCGAAGCCGAGCGGGATCGCTTTGCTCTCACCGATGCCGAGGTGCTGACCCTGAGCCGCTGGGCGGTGGTGATCGAGCGCCACTACAGCGAGCAGCGCGGTACTCCCACGCCGATGGACATCGAATGGGCCAAGGACGGCCTCAGCGGCGAGCTGTTCATCCTGCAGGCCCGGCCTGAAACCGTGCAGTCCCACCGTCAGGAGGCGGTGCTGCGCAGCTGGCATCTGGCGCCCCATGGGTCTGAGCAGATCTGCCGCGGTCGGGCGATCGGCTCCTCCGTGAGCAGCGGCCGGGCCCGGGTCATCCGTGATCCCTCCGAGATCGATCGTTTCGAGCAGGGGGATCTGCTGGTGACCGAGCGCACCGACCCCGACTGGGAACCGATCCTGAAGCGGGCCAGCGGCGTGGTGACCGACCAGGGGGGCCGCACCTGCCACGCGGCGATCATCGCCCGGGAGATGGGGATCACGGCGATCGTGGGAACCGGGGATGGCACAACCCGCATCGCCGATGGGGAGGCGATCACGATCAGCTGCTGTGAGGGGGATGTGGGACACGTCTACCGCGGCACCCTGCCCTTCCACGTGGAGGAGCAGGCCCTTGGGCATCTGCCGGCCACCGGCACCGCGATCCTGATGAACGTGGGCAACCCCGAGGAGGCCTTCAATCTGGCGGCGATTCCCTGCGACGGCGTTGGCCTGGCCCGGCTTGAATTCATCATCGCCAATCACATCAAGGTCCATCCCCTCGCCCTGCTGCAGCCGGATCAGGTGAGTGATCCGGTCGAGCAGGAGGCGATTGGCCGGCTGACGCGCGGCTACGCCCATCCGGCCGACTACTACGTCGATCTGCTGGCCCAGGGCATGGGGCGGATCGCGGCCGCCTTCTTCCCGAGGCCGGTGATCCTGCGCTTCTCCGATTTCAAGAGCAATGAATACGCGCGTCTGCTGGGGGGCGCGGCCTTCGAGCCCGTGGAGGAGAACCCGATGCTGGGCTGGCGCGGCGCCTCCCGCTACTGCAGCCCCGTGTTCCGTGAGGCCTTTGCCCTGGAGTGCACGGCCCTCAAGGCGGTGCGCGAGGGGATGGGCCTCACCAACGTGATTCCGATGATCCCCTTCTGCCGCACACCGGAGGAGGGGGATCGGGTGCTGGCGGAAATGGCCCGGTCGGGCCTGGTGCGCGGCGAGGCGGGCCTGCAGGTGTATGTGATGTGCGAACTGCCCAGCAATGTGATCGCCGCCGAGGCCTTCGCCGAGCGGTTTGATGGCTTCTCGATCGGCTCCAACGACCTCACCCAGCTCACCCTGGGCCTGGATCGCGATTCCGCCCTGGTGGCCGATCTGTTCGACGAGCGCCATCCCGCCGTGATGGCGATGATCCGCCTGGCGATCCAGACCGCCCGGCGCTGCGGCCGCAAGATCGGCATCTGCGGTCAGGCCCCGAGCGATTACCCCGAATTCGCCCGGTTCCTGGTGGCCGAGGGCATTGATTCGATCAGCCTCAATCCCGATGCCGTGATCGCCACCCGCATCCGGGTGGCGGAGATGGAACGCCAGTTGGAGGAGGCTGCTGCAGGGGCACCGCCTGCAGGTGCTCCGACTGCAGCTGGACCGCCTGCAGTGGCACTGTCCTGATCCAGGCATGCCATCAGCTCCTTCCGATTGCTCATGGTGACCAACCCGCCGCTGGGTGCCCGCCAGATCCGCCTGTCTCCCCCCTGGCGATCCACTGCGGGCCTGCAGGCCATTGGAGGGCTGCTGGCGGCCGGGGCCCTGCTGCTGGCGGTGTTCGTTCCAGCGATGGCGCGGGCCGAGCGGATCGAGCTGCAGCTGGTGCAGCTCAACGACGTCTACGAGATCACGCCGATTCCCGGTGGCGGCGGCGACCTGGCCCAGGTGGCAGGGTTGGTGCGGCAGTTGCGGGCCCGCAATCCCCGCACCCTGGTGCTGATGGCGGGCGATTTCCTCAGTCCCTCGGCCGTGGGCACTGCGGTGGTGGAGGGTCGCCGCCTTGATGGTCGCCAGATGGTGGCGGTGTTGAACGCGATCGGGCTGGATCAGGCCACCTTCGGCAACCACGAATTCGACCTGGCTGAGGGGCCTTTTCGTGACCGACTGCGGGAGGCTCGTTTCGGCTGGATCTCGAGCAATGTCAACGACACGGCTGGTCGCCCCTTCCCTTCAGTGGTGCGTCAACGGCTGATCGAGCTGCGTGGGTCCGGTGGCGCATCCCTGCGCCTCGGGTTGCTGGGGGTGACCCTGCCCAGCAACCCGGCGGTCTACGTGCGCTACAGCGATGCCGTCGCCAGCGCCATCGCCCAGGCCCAGCGCCTGCGGCAGCACGGGGCCGACGTTGTCGTGGCTCTCACCCACCAGGCCCTGGCCCAGGATCAGCAGCTGGCCAGCTCGGCGGCGCTGATCGATCTGATCCTCGGCGGCCATGAGCACGAGAATCTGCTGCAGCTGCGCTTCCGCAATCCTGCTGTTCAGGGTTCGGCCCCTGAGCTGACCGCCGCTGGTGGGACCGCCACCGCTGCCCGGGCACCTTCGCCTCCGGGATGCCGGCCAGCCGGAGTGCCGATCGCCAAGGCGGATGCCAATGCCCGCACGGTGTGGCTCCACACCCTGGCCTACGACACGGTCAGCCGCTGTCTGGAGATCCAGTCCAGTCTGCTGCCGGTTGATGGGCGGTGGCCAAGCGATCCGGTCGTGGCGCGGCAGGCCGATCACTGGCTTCAGAAGACTGAGGCGGCCTTCCGCCGCCAGGGGCTGGAGCCCGAACGGGTGATCGGCATCAGCGGCGTGTTGCTCGATGGCCGCGACGCCCCGGTGCGTTCCGGCTCCACCACCCTCACCCGCCTGATCACGGCTGCCATGCGCGCCGCCGATCCCGCCAGTGCGGCGGCGATTCTCAATGCCGGCGCGATCCGCCTCGATGACGTGCTGCCCCCTGGCCCGATCCGGGAGATGGAGGTGATCCGGGCACTGCCCTTCGGCGGTGGTCTGAGCAGCGTCGACCTCGAGGGGGCGCTGCTGCAGCGGGTGCTGGAGGTGGGGATGGCCAACCGTGGCAGCGGCGGCTATCTGCAGGTGGATGGCGCCGCGTTGGGGACCGATGGCCGCTGGCGGCTCGATGGCGAGCCGCTCGAGCCAGGCCGGCGTTACAGGGTTGTGCTGCCCGATTTCCTGCTCACCGGCCAGGAGGTGAATCTGGGCTTTCTGCGCCAGGGGGCCGCCGGGGTGGACGTGATTGCTCCGGCCGGAGATCTGCGCCAGGCCGTGATTCGCTGGCTGCGGCAGCACCCTCCGGGCGCTGACCAGCCTGGGGCTGGCTGATGCGGATGTCCAGGGGCGGTGCGTCCACCAGCTGCACGGTGGTGGAGGCGAGCTGCACGCGGCTGCCCGGCCGGTTCACCGCATCCAGCAGCTGGGTGTAGAGGTGGTCCTTGGTGGAACGGCGGCGTTTCACGTCGACCAGATAGCGGAGCGTGAATTCCATCCAGTTGTCGGTCAGCACCAGGGTCACCTGGGGTTCGAGGGTGGCGTTCTCCAGCAGGTATTTGTGCACCATCACGCTCCAGGCGACCCGGGCTGAGGTGGTGATAGCGTCGCCGGCCACTTCGGCACCCACCTGCTCGAGCAGGTGGCGGGCTTCGTTGTGATCGCTGCCGTATTTCACGGGCAGGCGGATCTCATCCCAGAGGAAGGGAAAGTCGCCGGAATAGTTGAACACGGGTGCCTTGAATACGAAGCTGTTGGCGATCCGCACGATCCGGCCGGTGTAGAGGTCGGAGGCCACCCATTCCCCCAGTTCCATCAAAGTGGTGCGCAGGATCCCGATGTCGATCACATCGCCTTTGATGCCGCCCAGCTGCACCCGATCCCCCGGTTTGTAGAAGCCACCGAAGGAGATGGCGATCCAGCCGGCCACGCTGCCGATCACTTCCTGCAGCGCGAAGGCAATGCCGGCGCTGGCCACACCGATCGCCACCGTGAGCCCCCCAGTCGGTCCTTGAAGACCAGGGACAGAAAGACGATGCCCACGGCGTAGCCGCTCAGGCTCACAAGCTTGCGGCCGTAGTAGCGGCTGTCCCGGTCGTCGAGCCGGCGGATCAGGGAGCCCTGGGTGAGCCGCACCAACAGGATCAATGCGCCGACGCCCAGCAGCGCCGTGGCCAGCTTGGCCACCAGGGGGTCGCTCCACCAGCCGGAGGTTGGCACGGCTTGAACCCTCAGACCGGCGTTGTGGTTGCGCAGCCCGACAGCACATACCGTTCGCCGGGCACGGGATCAATGAGCCGGCAACGCTCTGGGCCGGTCTCGCCCATGGAGCCGCTCGAGCTCCCTCCGCTCGCGGTCGTGGCGCTCACCGTCGCGGCGCCTACGACGGCGGCGGCCTGCTCGGTGGAGCCTTTCTGCCAGAGGATCTGGCTGAGCCAGCCCTGGAAGCGCACGTCGCCGCCGGCGGTGCTGGCCAGCACCACGCCGGTTGCAGCCGCTCCAGCAGCTGGGGCAGCACCTGGGCGCCCTTCACGAAGGCTCCGGCCAGGGGGAGGCCCAGATCCACCACCGGTGTGATCGCCACATCCACCGGGCCCCGGGGCGCCGTGGCGGGATCCGTGGCCAGAAAGCCGTGGGGCTCCAGGTAGATGGACCCGGCGGGATGCACCAGGCGGTAGCCGTTCTCCACCTGGGGCACCGGTGCCCCGGCCGTGGCCTGGATCTGCAGGGGGCCATGGCTGTGCTCCTGACCCGGGCTGACGGCCGTCACCCGCGTGAAACCCAGGGCCCGGGCCCTGGCGGCGGCACTGCTGGAGCCCACCACCGGCAGCTGGCGATCCAGCAGCGACAGGGAGGCCGGATGGCAGTGGTCGGGGAGGCCCTGGGTGAGCAGGAGCAGATCCAGACCCTCCGGCACGGGCCAGGGGTGGGGCAGTTCGCCGCGGAAGAACCAGTCGCCGGGGGGAAAGCGCAGGGGGCCGGTGAGCCAGGGATCGACCAGCACCCGCAGCCCCTCGAACTCCAGCAGCCAGCCGTTGGCGCCGAAATAGGTGGCATGCAGGGTCATCGGGTTGGGGCGCGGCGAAGGGCCGGACCCTAGACCCGTTGCAGCCGCAGAGGAGGCTGGGGATGGGGCGCCGCGATCCAGAGTCTCCAGACCAACAGGGCATGAGCGCCGCCCCGGAGGGCTGAAAGCACCGCCAGGGCAACGCAGAGGGGGCAGTGGGTGAGACCCATGGCGGAATCCGTAGCCGTTGGGCTCGATCAGCCCTTCCACCCTTGCATTGATTGAGGTGTGCTGCTGCTGCTGCTGCTGCATTGCAACAGCGACCCTGCGCTGGCCTACAAGAGGGCAGGCCCGTGAATCTCCAGCCGTGCTGCGCCTGAGTGAGCTGAAGCTGCCGCTGGATCACAGTGAGGCCGATCTGCAGCTCGCGATCTGCCGGCGCCTGCGGATTCCGCCCGGGCAGCTGCTGCAGCACCGACTGGTGAAGCGCAGTGTCGATGCCCGGCGCCGCGCCGCGATTGCGCTGGTCTACAGCCTGGATCTGGTCCTGGACCTGGATGCGCGGGCCGAACAACGGCTGCTGCAGCGGTTTTGTGGCGATCCCCATCTGCGCCCCACCCCTGACACCACCTATCGCTTCCCGCTGGAGCCGCTGCGGGCGGAGCGATCAGACTCCGGCGCGGCGGCTCCTGAGGCATCGGCACTGGGCCGGCGCCCGCTGGTGGTGGGAGCCGGTCCCTGCGGCTACTTCGCGGCTCTGCTGCTGGCCCAGATGGGTCTGCGGCCGCTGCTGCTCGAGCGCGGTCGGCCGGTGAAGCAGCGCACGGCCGACACCTTCGGCTTCTGGCGGGGGCAGCGTCCCTTCGATCCGGAGTCGAATGCCCAGTTCGGCGAAGGCGGAGCCGGCACCTTTTCCGACGGCAAGCTCTACAGCCAGGTGAGTGAACCGCAGGCCTATGTGCGCAAGGTGCTCGAGGAGCTGGTGGCCGCCGGCGCCAACCCCGAGATCCTCACCCTGCACCACCCCCACATCGGCACCTTCAAGCTGGCCACGGTGGTGCGCGGCCTGCGGGCCCGGATCGAAGCGCTGGGCGGTGAGGTGCGCTTCGAGGCGCGGGTGGAGGAGCTGCTGCTGGAGGGGGCCGATCGGCGGGTGCGGGGGGTGCGGCTGGCCGGTGGCGAGACGATCGCCGCCGATCAGGTGGTGCTGGCTCTGGGCCACAGCGCCCGCGACACCTTCGCCGCCCTGCATCGGCAGGGGGTGGTGATGGCCCCCAAGCCCTTCGCGATCGGCCTGCGGATCGAACATCCCCAGCCCCTGATCGATCGGGCTCGCTGGGGGGAGGCTGCCGGCCATCCTCGGCTGGGGCCGGCGGAGTACAAGCTGGTGCATCACTGCGCCGGGCCCACCACCACGGGCCGCAGCGTCTACAGCTTCTGCATGTGTCCGGGGGGGCTGGTGGTGGGGGCCACCTCCGAACCGGGGTGCGTGGTGACCAATGGCATGAGCCAGCATTCCCGCAATGAGCGCAATGCCAACAGCGGCCTGGTGGTGACCGTGGAGCCGGCGGATCTGGCTCCCTATGGCACAAGCCCCGACGATCCCCTGGCCGGGGTGGCCTTCCAGCGTCACTGGGAGGAGCGGGCCTTCAGGGCCGGTGGCGGCGACTACCGGGCGCCGGCCCAGTGGGTCGGGGATTTCCTGGCGGGACAGACCAGCCAGGCGGCGCCGCAGCAGACGGGGCCTGGCGATCCCAGCGCCTCCCCGCCGTCGGTGGCGGCGTCCTATCTGCCCGGCGTGCGGCTCGGATCGCTCGAGTCCTGTCTGCCGCCGGTGGTGCTGGATGCCTTGCGGGAGGCGCTGCCCGCCTTTGAGCGGCGCCTGCCCGGCTACACGATGGCCGGCGCCCTGCTCACGGGCGTCGAGACCCGCACGTCCTCGCCGCTGCGCATTCCCCGTGATCCGCTCAGCCGCGAGAGCCTCAACACGCCGGGGCTCTATCCGGCCGGGGAAGGGGCGGGCTATGCGGGCGGCATCCTCTCGGCCGCGATCGACGGCATTCAGGTGGCCGAGGCGGTGGCCCTCTCCCGGTTGTCGGGTCCGCCGGACAGCGACTGATCCTCAGCCCTGCGCCACGATGCCGCTCCACTGCACCGCCTTCACCTGATCGCGGCGCCAGGAATGGAGCAGATCCACTTCGCTGGCGGTGCAGAGCGGGCAGACCGCGATTCGCTCCCTGGCGATCCCGGCCCGCTCGAGTTGCTGCACCGTGGCAGCGCGGATGTCGAGTCGATGGCGCCCTGGCTCGGGATCCTCCAGCAGGGCGCCGGAGTGCCGCAGGCTCTCGATCAGGCTGGCGTCCGCCAACCCTGGTGAAGGCTCTAGGCTGCGGGCCACCGCCGTGACCACGGCATGGTCCACCTGATACCGGGGCCCACTGATGGCCGGTCCGAGGGCCGCCCGCAGGTCCTGGCGGCGGCTGCCGTTGCGCTCCAGGGCCTCGATCGCCGCTGGCACGATCCGGCCCGCCACCCCGCGCCAGCCGGCATGGCAGGCCGCGGTCCGGCCGCTGCCTGGATCGGCCAGCAACACCGGTGTGCAATCGGCGCCGCAGACCCAGAGGCTCTGGCCACCCGCATCGCTGCAGAGGCCATCGGCATCCGGCCAGGGATCCGTCCTCGCCGCGGAGGCGGCGACCACCTCCGCCCCATGCACCTGGCGGGTCCGATGGATGCTGACACCGGCGCTCAGATAGCCGGCCAGAACCTCGGGGCCGCGGCCCTGCCACTGCCGGGTGAAGAAGCCGTGCTCAAAGCCGTCGAGCAGATCGGCCTGCAGGTAGTAGCCGCCGTAACAGCCCACCCAGGTCCAGCCGGCCAGGTCGTTGAAGCCCGCATCGGGGCGCTGAAACGGGGGCGGAACGTGTTCGGCCATGGCGAAGCGACGCCTCAGGCGTCCGGCAGATCCCGCAGCAGCCAGAAGCCCTGAAAGCGCGGTTCGGTCTCGCTGCTCTGAACGGCCAGGAACTGCAGCCCCCCCGCTTGTGCACGGGCGGCGGCGAAAGCGGCGGCAGACGCCCTGGCTTCCTCGGCTGGCAGCCGGGCCAGCAACCAGCGATCCTCGAGGCCCGCCTCCAGCACCAGCTGATCGCCGCTGATCTCCAGTCTGACCGGCTCCAGCCCGGCGAACCAGGCGGCCAGGGCCAGGGAGCGGTGGCGGCTGAACAGACGCACACCGGGAATCGGGGTTTCGTCAGCCAGGTTGTCGGGGCGGCGGATCAGCCCGGCGAAGTCGATGTCCCAGCCCGCAGCCTCAGCGATGGCTGCTGCCGGCAGGCTGGCCCAGCTCCAGCTGTCGCCGCGGGCCGCTTCCGGCAGGGGAATGGCCACCGGCTGGATCGGTACCGGCGGGGGTGCCAGGGGGCCAGCCATGTAGCCCTCCTCGGCGGGATACACGATGGCCTGACGCTCCTGCAGCCACTCCACCAGGGCGTAACAGCGGCGGCTCGGCACCAGTTCCACCCCCAGGCCCTCAGCAGCCCGCTGCACCATCGTGCGCATCGAGGCTCGCCAGCAGCGCAGCCGACGGGGTGGATCCAGACCTTGGTCGGTGGCCTCGGCCAGAGCCTCTTCGATGGCCTGTTTCAGCCAGATCGAGTTCACGCTGTTGGACGGACAGGTGCGATGCCAGCGGAAGGGCAGACCGGTGTCGGTCGCTTCAGGCGTGGCACAGATCAGCAGCTCCCAGCGTTTCTTGCCGTCGGCTTCGAGGATCGGGCGGGAATAAAAGTCGAGCTCCCAGTCCGGGGCGGATCGGGCGGTCTCGATCGGTGCCGCGGGCTGGGCAGAGGCGGTCGATCCGCTCATCCGGCGTTCTGCTCCTGCTGGCGCAGCACGGATCGCGCCCGATTGGCGCGGTCGGTGGCCTCGGCCATCACTTTGTCCTTTTCAATCAACAGCTCACCGGGCTGGCCCTCCAGCAGGGCGGTGTTCAGGGCGATCCGTCCGCGGCCCGGATCCAGGTCTGTGATCAGGGCCTTCACCCGGTCGCCCTGATCGAACACCTCGCGCAGGTCGCGCATCTGGCCACCGGTGATGGAGGAGTGGTGCAGCAGGCCGCTGACGCCACCGAGGTCGACAAACAGGCCATAGGGCTTCACCGCCACGACCTGACCCTCCACCAGCTGGCCGATCTCCAGGGCGGCGAACCTCGCGGCGGAAGCGGCCTTCTTCTCGGAAAGCACCAGCTTGCGGGTCTCGGGGTTGACCTCCAGGAACGCGGCGCCGATGGTCTTGCCCACCAGGGCCTCGTGGTTCTCGCCTTCGTTGAGCTGGGACCGGGGAATGAAGCCCCGCAGGCCCTCCAGGTCGCAGGTGACGCCACCACGGTTGAAGCCGTTCACCTTCACCTGCACCACCTGGCCATCCTTCTCCAGCTGGCGCACCTTGTCCCAGCTCTGGCGCAGGGCGAGGGCGCGGGCACTCACGGTCACCATGCCGTCGGCATTCTGCTCGCGGGTGACCAGCACTTCGACCTCAGCCCCCTTGGGGAAGCGTTCCTTGAGGTTGGTGATCACCCCGAGGCCGCATTCGTTCTTCGGCATGAAGCCCGGCGCCTTGCCGCCAATGTCCACATACACCCCATCGCTCTCCAGAGCGATGACCACGCCACGCACCACTTCACCGGTCGTCCCGACCGGCTCGTTCTCGTCGAGGGCCGCGAGGAAGGCCTCCTCGTCGAAGTCGAAGTCGTCAACCGTGCGGCTGGGCTGAGTGGGCCGATCACCACTGGCATCGGAACCGGGTCGTCCCTGGCCGATGGAGCGGGCAGACCCGGACCCGCCGCTCGGGCGGCGGCGCTGGCTGGAGTCGGGCCCCAGCAGATCGGCCATGGTGAGCCCCTCGAGCTCTCCCATGCCGAACAGGTCATCGTCGCTGCGGGCGGGCCGCTGCTGCGTTGGGGCCGCCTGAGGCTGGGCCGTGGTGGCGTCGTTCCGGACCGGCGGCGCCAGTGGAGCAGCAGCGTCCTGCGCAACAGCGTCCGGGGCGGCTTGCTCCTCCTTCTTGAGCATCAACACCTGGGGCAGCTTGCGCACTGGTGCGCCTGCCTGGGGCCTGGACGCTCCCGGCGGAACGGGGCGCTGGGAGGGCGTGCGCGGCGAGGGGCTGCCGGTTCCGGCCATGTCCACAGTGCTTGCGAGAGCAACACACTGTAGGCACCCTGCCTCTATCCCATGGAGCGACGCCTGGAGCGACTGAGCTGGCCGGCCCTGCAGGCAGCGGCATCCCGACCCGGCAGCACCGTGGTCTGGCCCTTCGGTGCGATCGAGCAGCACGGCCCCCATTTGCCTCTGGGCACCGATGCCCTCTTTGCCGAGAAGGTGCTGGAGGCGGTGCTGGAGGGTTGGGCCCGTCAAGGCCCTGACGAGCCCGCCTGGCCCCTGTGGCGGTTACCGGTGCAGGCGATCGGCTTCTCGCCGGAGCATCAGGGCTTTGCCGGCACCCTCAGCCTCGATGCGGAAACCCTGATCGCCATGGTCCAGGCCGTGGGCCGCGATCTGGCGGCGGCGGGCTTTCGCCGGCTGGTGCTGTTCAACGGCCATGGCGGTCAGATCGCCCTGCTGCAGGTGGCGGCCCGGCAGCTGCGGGCCGCCCATCCGGCCCTGGCGGTGTTGCCCTGCTTCCTCTGGAGCGGGCCGGAAGGCATCGCTGACCTGATCCCGGAACCGGAACGGTCCCAGGGGCTGCATGCCGCCCTGGCCGAAACCAGCCTGATGCTGCATCTGGCCCCCTCCCTGGTGGGGCCGCTGCCGCCTGCTGATGGTCTGCCGTCCCAGGCGCCTCCCACGGGCTGGAGCCTGGAAGGGGCCGCCCCTTCCGCCTGGCTCAGCCGTGATCTGAGCCGGTCCGGCGTGATCGGCGATCCGGGTGAGGCCAGCGGCGAGCTGGGCCAGGAGCTGTTCGAGCGATTGGTGGCCGGTTGGCGGAGCCGCTTCGAGGCGCTGCTGGCCAGTGACTGGCCCCCCGGAAGCCCAGGGGGTGACTACAGTCCAGGCCAGCATCCCTAAGTCGAAAGCGAGGTCGCCATGTCCCCACTCCCCAGTGCCGTTGAGTCTGCTGCGCCCGACCTGGCGCCCACAACGGTGGCCGAGGGGGGGCTGCCCGATTTCCAGAGTTCCAGTTACAAAGATGCCTACAGCCGCATCAACGCGATTGTGATCGAGGGTGAGCAGGAAGCCCACGACAACTACATTTCGCTCGGCAGCCTGTTGCCCGATCAGGCCGAGGAGTTGTCCCGCCTGGCCCGGATGGAGCTGAAGCACATGAAGGGCTTCACGGCCTGTGCCAATAATCTCGGTGTGACGGCTGACATGCCCTTTGCCAAGGAGTTCTTTGCGCCGCTGCATGGCAACTTCCAGGCGGCACTGGCCGAAGGCAAGGTGGTCACCTGTCTGCTGATTCAGGCCATCCTGATCGAAGCCTTTGCGATCTCGGCCTATCACATCTATATCCCGGTGGCCGATCCGTTCGCGCGCAAAATCACCGAAGGTGTGGTCAAAGACGAGTACACCCACCTCAACTACGGTCAGGAGTGGCTCAAGGCCAATCTTGAAGCTTCCCGTCAGGAGCTGGAGCAGGCCAACCGCGAGAATCTGCCCCTGGTGCGCAAGATGCTCGAACAGGTGGCTGGGGATGCTGCCGTTCTGCAGATGGAAAAGGAAGATCTGATGGCCGATTTCCTCAGCTCGTACCAGGAGGCCCTGATGGATATCGGCTTCACCGGCCGTGAGATCGCCAAGCTTGCTGCCGCTGCTCTGGTGGGCTGAGGCCTGGCCAAGGCGCAGGGCCTGAGAATGCCCATGGCAAGATGTGGCGCGCGTCCAGGGGGCGCGCCTTTGTCCTAGTAGCGACGGAAGACCTGATGTTCGGCCTGATCGGTCACTCCACCAGTTTTGAGGAGGCCAGAATCAAGGCCAGGTCCCTGGGCTACGACGAGTACGCCGATGGCGACCTCGACATGTGGTGCGCCGCTCCTCCTCAGCTGGTGGAGGAGGTGACGGTCACCAGTGCCACCGGCAAGACCATCCGAGGCGCCTACATCGATTCGGTGTTCGTTCCGGAAATGCTGCGGCGCTTCAAAACGGCGAAGCGGAAGGTGCTCAAGGCCATGGAACTGGCCCAGAAAAGTGGGATTGACATCACGGCCCTGGGAGGCTTCACATCAATCATTTTCGAAGATCTCAATCTTCTGCGCGAAGAGCGGGTCAGTGCGGTGCAGCTGGATTGGCAGCGCTTCACCACCGGCAACACCCATACGGCCTGGGTGATCTGCCGGCAGGTGGAGATCAACGCTCCCCGGCTGGGCATGGATCTGGCCACGGCCAAGGTGGCGGTGGTCGGTGCCAGTGGCGACATCGGCAGTGCGGTCTGCCGCTGGTTGCAGCGACGCGGCGTGGGTGACTTGCTGCTGGTGGCACGACGGCCCCAGCCATTGGTGGACCTCCAGGAGAGCCTCGGCAGCGGCCGGATTCTGCCGTTGGATCAGGCCCTGAGCGAAGCCGACGTGGTGGTGTGGGTGGCGAGCCTGCCCCAGAGCCTGCAGATCGATACGGCAACGCTGCGCAAGCCCTGCCTGATGATCGATGGCGGCTACCCCAAGAACCTCGACAGTCGCGCGGCGGCTGAGGGGGTGCATGTGCTCAAGGGGGGCATCGTCGAGTTCTGGCAGGACATCGGTTGGCAGATGATGGAAGTGGCGGAGATGGCCAGACCTCAGCGTCAGATGTTCGCCTGTTTCGCTGAGGCGATGCTGCTCGATTTCGAAGACATCCATACGAACTTCAGCTGGGGTCGCAACAACATCACCCTTGAGGCCATGGACCTGATTGGCGCTGCTTCCCTCCGCCATGGCTTTTCAGCCCTCGCCTTGGACTCGGATCAGGCCCCCGAATCCGCTGACCCCACCGCCGCCCCCGCCCTGGCTTCGGCCTGAATTCCTTCTCCTCCTTTCCGATCGCCATGGCCCGCCGCGCCCTGCTGGACTTCGAAAAACCCCTGGTGGAGCTCGAGGAACAGATCGACCAGATTCGCCAGTTGGCGCGGGATTCCGAGGTGGATGTGAGCCAGCAGCTCCTGCAGCTGGAAACCCTGGCCACCCGTCGCCGCGAGGAGATCTTTCTGGCGCTCACTCCGGCCCAGAAGATTCAGGTGGCGCGCCATCCCCAGCGGCCCAGCAGCCTCGATTACATCCAGCTGATCACCGACGAGTGGATTGAGCTCCATGGCGATCGGCGTGGCTCCGACGACAAGGCTCTTGTGGGCGGAGTGGGCCGCATCGGCGATCGGGCCGTGCTGCTGATCGGCCATCAGAAGGGGCGTGACACCAAGGAGAACGTGGCTCGCAACTTCGGCATGGCCTCGCCGGGTGGCTATCGCAAGGCGATGCGGCTGATGGAGCACGCCGATCGCTTCCGGCTGCCGATCCTCTGTTTCATCGACACGCCCGGGGCCTATGCCGGCGTGCTGGCCGAGGAGCAGGGGCAGGGCGAGGCGATTGCGGTCAACCTGCGTGAGATGTTCCGCCTGCGGGTGCCGATCGTGGCCACCGTGATTGGTGAGGGCGGCTCCGGTGGAGCCCTGGGCATCGGGGTGGCGGATCGGCTGCTGATGTTCGAGCACAGCGTCTACACGGTGGCCAGTCCCGAGGCCTGTGCCTCGATTCTCTGGCGCGATGCCGCCAAGGCACCGGCAGCGGCCGAGGCCCTCAAGATCACGGGGCCCGATCTGCTGCGGCTTGACATCATCGATCGGGTGCTGCATGAGCCCTCGGGTGGGAATCACTGGGCACCGCTGCAGGCTGCCGCCACGCTCAAGGGCGCCCTGCTGGAGTCGCTCGAGGAGCTGTCCAGCCTGTCTGAGCACGACCTGCTGGAGCAGCGCTACGCCAAGTACCGGGCCATGGGCCGGTATGAGGCGGCTTCCCCTACCCCAGAGGCCGTCGCTCCTGTTTAGGGTCTGAAGGAACGCGCGAGCACCTTGGTTGCTGCTCTGATCACGGGTGCCTCCAGAGGGATCGGCGCAGCGGCCGCCCGCAAGCTGGCGGCCAACGGCTATGACCTGCTCCTGCTGGCGCGCTCCCTGTCGGACCTTGAGACCCTGGCCGATCAACTCCGTCCCCTGGGTCGAACCGTTGAGGTGGCCGCCATCGACCTGGCGGATGCCGCTGCCATCCCCGTCGGGCTGGATCAGCTCTGCAGCCGGGGCCTTCTGCCACAGCTGGTGATCAACAATGCCGGCGTCGCCTACACCGGCGCCCTGGCCTCGATGCCTCTGTCGCAGTGGCAGTGGCTGTTTCAGCTCAACGTCACCAGCGTTTTTCAGGTGTGTCAGGCCGTTCTGCCGCACCTGCGTGCCGCCGGCCGTGGTCACATCATCAATGTGAGCAGCCATGCCGCCCAACAGGCCTTCCCGGACTGGGGCGCCTACTGCGCCAGCAAGGCGGCACTGGTTTCGTTCAGCCGTTGTCTGGCTGTCGAGGAACGCACCCACGGGATTCGAGTGAGCACGCTCACTCTGGGTGCAGTCAATTCAAGCCTTTGGGATAGCGAAACCGTCCACAGTGACTTTGACCGGCGTGCCATGCTTGATCCCGAGCAAGCGGCCGATGCACTGCTGTTTCTGGCTCAACAACCCGCCACCCAGGTGGTTGAAGACCTCACGCTCATGCCGGCCGCCGGCGCTCTCTAACCCTCTTTCATGACCTCCACCCTCCCCTCCCGCTTTTCAACCGGTGCCATGGCGACGCCTGAGGCTGCTCCCCTGCCGGCGAGCCACCGTATCCGTGAGCGGCTGCGGGAAGCTGGTGTCTCCTTCCTCGCCAACGACAACATCTCCGCCTATCTCGGCGAGGGTGAACTTGACCAGCTCGAGATTGAGGTGGCAGGCAAGGTGCGCGATCTGCTGCGCAGTCTGGTGATTGACATCGAAAATGATCACAACACCGAAGAGACGGCCGAGCGGGTCGCCCGTATGTATCTTCACGAAGTCTTCAAAGGGCGCTATCACGAGCAGCCCAAGATTGCCAGTTTCCCCAATGTGAAGAAGCTGGATGAAATTTATACGGTTGGCCCCATTTCCGTGCGTTCAGCCTGTTCGCACCATCTCGTGCCGATTCTCGGCAACTGCTGGATTGGAATCAAGCCGGGTGACCGCGTGATCGGGCTTTCCAAATTCTCTCGTGTCGCCGACTGGGTCTTCTCCCGTCCCCATATCCAGGAAGAGGCCGTGATGATTCTGGCCGATGAGATTGAGCGGCTCTGTGAGCCCCAGGGATTGGCGATTCTGGTGAAGGCTCAGCACTATTGCATGAAATGGCGCGGCGTCAAGGAACCCCAGACCAGCATGGTCAATTCCGTGGTGCGTGGCGATTTCCGCCTCGATCCCAGTCTCAAGCAGGAGTTCTTCGAACTCGTGAAACAGCAGGAAGCCGTTCTGTCCACCTGAAATGGGCTTGGGTTGTCAACGGGACGGATGTGGAACAGGGTCTCGGCTGAGCAGGATCCACGTCCCCCAGCAGACCAAGACCACCGTCTCAACGGAACGGATCACTGAGCCTTAATCATGGATCTGCTGGCTAGTTCAGGGGGTGATTGAGGGTCTGGCCACGCCGATCGGTCCCACGGGTGCTGAGGCCAGGCGCCTGGTTCCGTTCGGTGTCTCGCTCACCAACACCACCATCACCTCATAGGCCAGATCGTTGGTGGTGGGCTGGTAGCTGGGGCCTGAAGCCTCAGCAATCAGCTCCCAGTGGTTGCGGCCTGGCGCCAGTCGGTACCAGTGGTACTGGCTGGCGGCGAGGGCCGCTTGGCCATCGGCCACGATCGTGGCCTGCAGCAGCGAGCCCACCCGAGCCTCTCCCTGGAGCTCCAGCCGTCGCAGCCCATCGATCTGCTGCTCCACCGCCCCCTCCAGCTGCTGGTCAGCCCCGATCTCGCCCCGCAGGATCCGGATCTGCTGTTGCGGTGTTCCCGTTACTCCCGGCACGCACTGCAGGGCGCCCTCAATCAGCTGGCAGCCGACCAGATCCTGGGCTTTCAGCGCCGCCGGGCCGCCCAGGGGCAGGGCGGTGGCCAGGATCAGGCCAGCAAGCTGACGCATGCGGGCACGCTGCCACAGGCCCATGGCCCTGGCAGGGCGAGCCTGAGACGCGGAAGAGAGGGGGATCGGCACGGGCGGCGGCAACCGGCGGGAGTCCTGATCCTGCCGCCGCGGCGGCGATTCGTCAGCCGATCGGTGCGGCAGTCCTGGCGCTGGCTGGCCTGGTCCCCTCGCCCTTCACCAGCCGCACCAGGGCCGCCACCCGGGCGAGATCCTTGTCTCCGGGGCTGAGTTCCACGCGGCTGGAGGCGTCGAGGCCATCGGGGCTGAGCGTCTCCAGCACCGCGCCGACGCTCTCCGGCCCGATGCCCCCGGCCAACCACCAGGGCAGGGAGGGGCGGAACTCCTGAAGCCACTGCAGCGGGATGGCGCGGCCCGTGCCGCCCAGCTGTCCTTCCACCCAGGCATCGAGCAGCAGGGCGTCCACCACCTCGGTGTAGGCCTGCGCTTTCACCAGGTCGTCTGCCGACCCGATCCGCAGGGCTTTCCAGAGCTGAACCCCCGCGCCCAGCCGCTGCCGCAGGTCGCGGCAGCGAGCCACCGATTCACTGCCGTGCAGTTGCACCACGCGGTGACCGCCCTCACCCAGTTCCGCCAGACGGTCGTCGCCCGGATCGGCCACCACCAGCACGCCGCGGCAGAGCGGGTTGGCGGTCTGCATGGCAGCGAACAGCGCCGGACGTCGCTCGGCCGCCAGAAACCGGGGTGAACGCTCCACGGCGATCACGCCGATCGCATCGACGCCCAGGGCCGCCACGGCCGAGGCCTGGTCCGGCTGCCGCAGGCCGCAGATCTTGAGCTGGGGGCGGGCCATCCGGGGCGGGCGGTGCAGGAGCCTTTCTAGGATTGGAACCAATCTTCCTTGGGTCCGGCCTGAGGCTCTTGAACGCGGCGGCTGTGGGTGAAGGCTTGAGCAACGGCTGGCAAATCCTGCGGATCCGGGGCATTCCGCTGCGGATCCACCCCAGCTGGTTTGTGATTCTGATGGTGGCCACGGTGGCGTTCCAGCAGCACTACGCCATGGCCTCCGGGGAGACGGGGGGAAGCTTTGCCACCTGGTCCGTGGGCCTGCTCACGGCCGTGCTGCTGTTCGTCTCGGTGCTGCTGCACGAGCTGGGACATGCCCTGGTGGCCCTCAATCAGGGGGTGCGGGTGAACGCGATCACCCTGTTCCTGCTTGGCGGAGTGGCAAGCGTGGAGCGGGAGTGTTCCACAGCCCGCGGTGCCCTGCTGGTGGCGGCGGCGGGCCCGGCCGTCAGCCTGGTCCTGGGCGTCACCTTGCTCTCCCTTCAGCACGGAGCAGCCCATCTCGCCCCCCTGCTCGGCGAGATGGTCCAGGAGCTCGGGATCCTCAACCTGGTGCTGGCTTTGTTCAACCTGCTGCCCGGTCTGCCCCTGGATGGTGGCCTGATCCTCAAGGCCCTGGTCTGGCAGGTCACGGGCAGCCAGCGCCGCGGTGTGGAGGTGGCGATGGCCTCCGGCCGTTTCCTCTCTTTCCTCGCCGTGGGTCTGGGCACCGTGCTGTTGCTGCGTGGCGGTGGCATCTCGGGTGCCTGGCTGATCCTGCTCGGCTGGTTTGGTCTGGGAGCTGCCCGCAACCAGCGCCAGATGCTGGCTCTGCAGCAGGCGCTCAAGGATCTGCGGGTGAGGGATGCGGCCCAGCGCCGCTTCCGGGTGCTGGAGTCGTCCGACAGCCTGCGCCAGCTCAGCCAGCTACGCCTCAGCCAGGACAAGGGTCCGAGCGACTGGGTGCTGGTGTGCGATCGGGGCCGTTGGTGCGGTGTGATCGATGACGACCCCCTGCAGACCCTGCCGGTTCAGCGCTGGGACACCGAGCGCATCGCCGATCACCTCAAACCGCTGGCTTCGTTGCCCTCGATCGGTGAGGGTGATGCGTTGTGGCAGGCGGCCCTGCGCCTGGAGGATGGTCCAGAGTCCCGTCTGCTGGTGCTGAGTCCCGCCGGGCTGCCCAGCGGCACCCTCGAGCGCCCCGAACTGAGTGAGGCTGTGCTGGGGCGGTTGGGTGTGAAGCTGCCGGCACCCATGCTCGAGCTGGCGCGGCGCCAGGGCACCTATCCCCTCGGTCTGGCCCTCGGTCAGGTGGCGCGCTCAATGGTGGCTTCCGGGGAAGTGAGCGTCAGCCCTTCCCTGTAGCGCTGCAGCCGCCCCTCCACAGCGTTCCATTCGGTGTCGCTGAGCGGCTGGGGTTGCAGCACGACCGGAGCGCCCGGCAGGGCCGACCGGGCCGCGGTCAGCAGTTGTTGCCGGAGCGGATGGTGGGGATCCTCCACTCCCAGGTTGCTGCTGAGTCGTCCTGCCGGCGGCGGCGGCGGAGGTTCCCCGAAGATCTGCCGCCACAGCTCCGGCTCCGGCGTCACCAGGATGGCGCCGTGTTGCAGCAGCTGGCCGCGGCGCCAGAGCTGGGCGCTGCCGATCCGCTTGAATCCAGCGGCGTCCACCAGATCCGCCGCGGTGGCGCTGGCAAAGCAGTTCGGTGCATGGGCCCCCTGGGAGCCGCTTGACTCGTTGCCGAACTGGAGCGGCAGCCCCAGGGCGGCGAAGGCGTGCTGCAGCCAGCGGCAGGCCAGGCGGTAGGCCTCCAGGCGCTGGCCAGGGGGATCGGGCCAGATCAGGGCGTAGGTGAGATCGCCGCAGCCGTGCAGCACCGCCCGGCCGCCAGTGGGCCTGCGGACCAGGTCGATCAGGCCGTCCGCCGCCAGGGCCAGCCAGTGGGGCGGCAGACGCCGCTGGTGGTAGCCCAGCGACAGGGTGGGGCGGCTCCACCGGTAGAGACGCAGGGCCGGTTGGCCCTGATCGAGTATCCACTCATCGATCGCCATCTGCCAGGTTCCGGTGAGCGCCGAATCCGGCAGCAGGCGCCAGACCTGTGCTGTGCTGCCGTCCCGTACAGGATGCTGGGGCCCGTTCATCGCCTCAGGTGCCGCGCCGATGTCTTGGACCCTGCTGGCGCTGGTGCCCCTGGGCCTGCTGGCCGGGCTGCTCTCCGGCCTTCTGGGCATCGGTGGTGGGCTGATCTTTTCTCCGATTCTGCTGCTGATCGGCCTTGAGCCCCATCAGGCTCTGGCCACCAGCAGCCTGGCGATCGTTCCCACCACCCTGGCTGGCACATGGACCCATCTGCGCAGCGGTCAGCTGCCCCGCAGCGGTGGCGTCGCCATTGCCGCCGGCGCTGCCATCAGTGCGGCCCTGTTCAGCCGTCTGGGTCAGGGCCTGGAGGGCTGGATGCTGCTCGGCCTTCAGGCGCTGATGTATCTGCTGCTGGCGATCACGATCGAGCCGAAGGAGGCATCAGCAACCCATGACTCTCGACCTCTGCCTCTGGCCGGCCTGACCTCGGTGGGTGGCGTCGCCGGTCTGGCCGGTGGCCTGCTGGGTGTGGGGGGCGGCCTGATCATGGTGCCGCTGATGGTGAAAGCTCTGCAGGTGCCGATCCGTCTGGCGATCCGGTTCAGCACCCTGGGAGTGCTGGTGTCGTCCAGTGCGGCCTCGGTGGCGTTCCTGCAGGACGGCCGCGGCCAGCTTGTTCTTGCCGTGCTGCTGGGGGGAACGGCAGCCCTGGCGGCCCAGTGGTCGGCAGGCCAGTTGAACCGTTTCAGCGAGAGCTCTCTGGCCTGGATGCTGCGTGGCCTGGCCCTGCTGCTGGCGATCGACAGCAGCCGCCGCGCCGTGATGCTGCTGCTGGCCGGCTGAATCGGGCCCAACGGCCTCAGTTCTCACCCATCGGGGGGGAGGGGAGGGACTGCCAGAAGCCTGGATCCAGCTCGAAGCCGAGCACGGCGGCCATCTGGCTCAGGCTCTGACGGCAGTGCAGGCCGGCGGCACCGGCCCAGTCGTCCAGCAGAAAGAGGCGATGGGTGATCCACAGATCGAGGCTTTCCGGCGCGAAGCGGAGCCCCTCGTTGCGGCTGAAGCCATGGGGCAGCAGCATCGCCACGTGGCGGATCAGGTCGCCGTCCCTGCGGTCCAGCAGCAGCGTCAGCCAGGGGCAGAGGGCATCGGCGCGAAGGCTCCAGAGACGTAACTCAGGGATTTCCGAGAGTTCCCGGGGGTCATCGTCGGCGCGGGGCCAGTCGTAGGAGAGGCGGAGCTTGCCTGTGCCGGCCAGCAGCTCGGCCGGGCTGAGCCGGCGCCACGGTTCCAGGGGGCTGAGGTCGAGGCGGCGGAGGCTTTCGGCCGGAATCCGCACGAGCCAGTCTTCGGAGGCGGGTGGGGTGGCCATCAAGAGCTGTGACAGCGCGGCGAAGAAGGCTGGACCGTAGCGAGCCGGCGGCAAAGAATGGTGCCGATTCCGTTCATGCTCCCCCAACCATGGTTTCAACCCTGAACCAGGCCGAAATCCTGATCGCTTTGGTGGTGGCCGCCCACGCCGGCGTCCTGGCCGTCCGTCTTTGCTTCAGCCTGTACAAGGCCTGATTCGGCGCTGAATCTGGGTGGGGGATTGGCATCCTTTCCTCCGCCTGCTACAAGCAAGTCAGTTCGACAGCGGCCCTGAGGGCCCGATGCCCGTGCCTGCCCCCCGTCGTTCCCGTTCTTCCCCGCAGCAGCGGCGTGCAGAGTCCCGTGGCACAGTCCGGGCTGGCTCAGGCGATCGCCGGTCCAGCCCCGTTGGACGAGCGCTCACGCAAGCCCGTCCGTTGCGGGCCGTCGATCCTGATCCGAGTGGGCTTGCCAGCCCGGTCATTGCAAGCGTCACCGCATTACCGGCCCCCAGCCTGAGTGAGGAGCAGAAGGAGTCGCTCTGCAGTGTCATCGGTCTGGTGGTGAAAATCGGTCTGGTGTCGGTGGTCGGAGTCAGCTTGGTGCGTCTGGCAGCGGCCTATCAGGACCGCATGGAACGGCAGGGTGAACTGGCCGCTGTTCTTGATATCGAGAAAGCCAAACTTCACCGGGCTCGCGAACGTTTCGATCAGCTCTTCAGCGTCGACGGAGAGCAGCGCCTCATCCGGGAGCAGGATCAGTGGATTGCTCCCAATCGCCTGCGGATCGTCTGGCAGTCCCCCGCCGCGTTTCCTTCTGTTGAGCAGCCTTCCGGCACCAAGCCTGCCGTCAGCCCGGTTCCTTAGGTTGTCAGGCGCCTGCTCGCCCGCATGATGGCCCTACCCGCCGCCGCCCCCGGAACGGTCCTGATCACCGGTACGACCTCGGGGGTCGGTCTCAACGCCGTCAAGGCCCTCGTTGATCGAGGCTGGATCGTGGTGACAGCCAATCGCGACCCCGTTCGGGCCGCTGCCGCCAGCGACTCCCTCGGCATTCCCGCCGACCGGCTCCACCATCTGCGCATTGATCTGGGCGATCTCGAGAGTGTGCGGGTCGGCGTTGAGGCGCTGGTGGCATCTCTGGAGCAACCGCTGGATGCCCTGGTGATCAATGCGGCTGTTTACAAGCCGCGTCTGAAAGAGCCCGAACGCTCACCTCAGGGTTATGAGCTCTCGATGGCCACCAACCATCTTGGTCATTTTCTGTTGATTCAGTTGCTGCTTGAGGATCTGCAGCGCTCCACCCATCCCTCCCGCCGGGTGGTGGTGCTGGGCACCGTCACCGCCAACTCCAAGGAGTTGGGTGGCAAGATCCCGATCCCCGCCCCTGCCGATCTGGGCGACCTCTCCGGCTTCGAACTCGGCTTCAAGGCTCCGATCAGTATGGCCAGCGGCAAGCCCTTCAAGCCGGGCAAGGCCTATAAAGACAGCAAGCTCTGCAACATGATCACCACCCAGGAGCTGCACCGCCGCCTCAATGCCTCCACGGGAATCGTGTTCAGCTCTCTCTACCCGGGCTGCGTCGCTGACACACCCCTGTTCCGCAATACACCGAAGCTGTTTCAGAAGATCTTCCCCTGGTTCCAGAAGAACATCACCGGTGGCTACGTGAGTCAGCAGTTGGCCGGTGACCGGGTGGCACAGGTGGTGGCGGAACCCGAATTCGCCGTTTCGGGAGTGCACTGGAGCTGGGGCAATCGCCAGAAGCGTGGTGGCAAGCAGTTCAGCCAGGAACTCTCCTACAAGGCCAGCAATCCAGTCACTGCCCAGAAGATGTGGGAGTATTCGATGGACCTGGTGGGTCTGGGCTGAGGCCTGATTAGCGGCCTGCTCAATCCTGCGCAGGCCTAGCACGATTCCTCCTTTCAACGGAAGGAATCAAGATCTGTCCGGATTGAAGATCCAATCAGCACAAATCAATGGCTAGAATCAATGCCTTGCTAGAGTAAAGTCTCGGCCGGAATCAGTGTCTGTTCAATATTGATGGCCATCCACTGTTGACATCCGGATGACATCAACCACCGCCATCTGCTGAAGATGGCGGTGGTTGACCGCAATGGACGACGAACGTCAGTCGAAGCCGAGCAGATCGAAGATCTCGCGATCCTTGAGCGACTCAGCCTCCAAAGGCTCGACATTGTCGAGCATCCGTTGGGCGAGGTTGAGATATTCCTGCTGAACGGCTTCCACCTCGGGGGTGGCTTCCATCTCAAAAATGGTGCACTTTTTCAAGCGGGAGCGACGGATCGCGTCGAGATCAGGAAAGTGAGCCATGGTGCGCATGCCGACGCGATCATTGAAGCGATCGATCTGGTCGGTGTCCTTGCTGCGGTTGGCTACCACGCCGCCCAGTCGAACCTTGTAGTTCTTCGCCTTGGCCTGAATGGCGGCAATGATCCGATTCATCGCAAAGATGGAATCAAAATCGTTGGCGGTCACGATCAGGCAGTAGTGGGCGTGCTGCAGCGGGGCCGCAAAGCCACCGCAGACCACGTCGCCCAGCACATCGAAGATCACTACATCGGTGTCTTCAAGCAGGTGATGCTCCTTGAGCAGTTTCACGGTCTGCCCGGTCACATAACCACCACAGCCGGTGCCGGCGGGTGGACCACCCGACTCGACGCACATGACGCCGTTATAACCTTCAAAAACAAAGTCGTTCGGCTGGAGTTCCTCAGTATGGAAATCCACCGTTTCGAGAATATCGATCACCGTGGGCACCATCTGCTTGGTGAGCGTGAAGGTGCTGTCGTGCTTGGGATCGCAGCCGATCTGCAGCACGCGTTTGCCCAGCTTCGAAAAGGCGGCCGACAGATTGGAGGACGTGGTGGATTTGCCGATGCCTCCCTTGCCGTAGACGGCAATCACCAGGGCTCCTTCTTCAATGCGCATGCCTGGGTCCTGATGGACCTGCACGCTGCCTTCGCCATCGGCATGCTGGCGGCTGTGGCTGCCGGCGTTCTGGGTTGCGGGTTTCGCAAGGGTGCTGGTCATGCGGATGTCGATCCTGAAATCTCCGGCGGCGATGGGCCCACTCCTGCCGCCGACGGAAGGAAGGACTGCAACGGCCACCACAGCCATCCAAGGTCAGCGCGATCACCTTGTCAGCGGGATCGCGTAAACCGCAACATGCTTGGTTGTCGTATCCTCATTCGGCCGCAGATCCGTGAGAGATCGGGTAGGAAAATCTCGCGGATCTGCTGAGTACTTCTACTCATCTCGGGCTGTGCTCTGGGTAGGCGTGCGTGGCTTCTTTAACGGGCACCTCGAAACATTCGAGACCGGCGGAACCCTGCAAGGAGCGCTCATTGCATCGTCTGGGCCCGGCTTGGACTCTCATCCTTGGAAGGGGCGACTTTCAAGGTGCCTTGTTGTCGTCGGTTGCACGGAGACCTATGGACCACTCCGGGGCTGGAGGCTGCCTGTGCGCGTCGCTGCGGAGGCCGTGACTCCGGCGGGGAGTGGCTGGAGTCATCGGCTGAAATGAGCCTTGGCTTCGTAGAGGGTTTCGGCATCGATCCGATGCAGTCCCTGGGCCCGGGCAAAGGATTCAGCGTTGCGTCTGGCCTTGCCCCGCACGAAGAAGGGGATCTTGGCCAGTTCCGCCTCCCCATCCGGGCTCCAGTGCAGGCCGTTCTCCGCCAAAGCAGCTGCTGGAGCGGCTGTTGCCCCGGCTGCTGCTGATGCCACGGCTGTAGCTGTTGTGGTCTCTGTCGAGGCTGCGGCCCCTGTTGTTGGCTGTTTGGTCCCGCTGGCTTCGATTCCGGCTCCATCCGGTGCTCCACCGAGGTGGCTGCGGTGTCCTTCGGTGAACTCGAAATCGTGGCGGAACATCGTGATCAGGTGCTCCTCCAGCCCCATCATCAGCGGGTGCACCCAGGTGTCGAAGATCACGTTGGCTCCTTCCCAGCCCATCTGCGGTGAGGTGCGGGCCGGCACGTCCTGAACGTGCAGCGGCGTGCTGATCACGGCGCAGGGAATGCCCAGGCGCTTGGCACTGTGCCGCTCCATCTGGGTGCCCAGCACCAGCTCCGGTGCCGCCTCGGCCATGGCCTTCTCCACCACCAGGTAGTCGTCGGTGATCAGCGCGTCCAGGTCGAGCTCCTTGGCTGCGGCCCGCACGTCGCGGGCCTGCTCGCGGCTGTAACTGCCCAGCCCCACCACCTGAAATCCCAGTTCCCGGCTGGCGATGCGGGCGGCGGCGATGGCGTGGGTGGCATCGCCGAAAATGAACACCCGCTTGCCTGTGAGGTAGGTGGAATCCACCGAGCGCGAATACCAGGGCAGTCGGGATCGCTGCTCCGCCTCAGCGTTGGTGGCGGCAGCGATCACCTCGGAGTCCATCTCCAGCAGGTTGGTGACCTCCCGCAGGAAGTCGCCGGTGGCGCCAATGCCGATCGGCATGCTGCGCACCACCGGCATGCCGAAGCTCCGCTCCAGCCAGTTGCAGACCGGGCCGGCCACCTCGGGATAGAGGCAGACGTTGGCATCGGCGCTGGGGATGCGCAGCAGATCCGCCGGTCTTGCACCCAGAGGGGCGACCACGGTCACGTCGATGCCGAGCTCGCCCAGCAGGCGGCTGACCTCAAGGATGTCGTCGCGGCAGCGGAAGCCCAGCAGGGTGGGGCCCAGCAGGTTCACCCGCGGCCGGCGGCCTTCCTGGCGCCAGCGGGCCGGTGAGGGCTTGGCGGCCCCGGGCGGCGGCAGCTGTGGTTTGAGCAGGGCTCGCACCAATTGGTAGAAGGTCTCCGCTGCTCCCCAGTTCTCTTTCTTGGAGTAAGCCGGCAGCTCCAGGCTCACCACCGGAATGCCGCCCAGATCCATGCCGCCGGCCAGGGCCCCAGGCTGATCCTGAATCAGTTCGGCGGTGCAGCTTTCTCCCACCAGCAGGGCCTCCGGCCGGAACCGCTCCACGGCGTCGTTGATCGAGCGCTTCACCAGTTCGGCTGTGTCACCGCCCAGATCGCGGGCCTGGAAGGTGGTGTAGGTCACGGGAGGGCGCCGGTCGCGCCGCTCGATCATGGTGAACAGCAGATCGGCGTAGGTGTCTCCCTGGGGGGCATGCAGCACGTAGTGCACCCCTTCCATCGAGGTGGCGATGCGCATCGCGCCCACATGGGGAGGGCCTTCGTAGGTCCAGAGAGTGAGTTCCACAGGAAGGGGTTGGAGAGGGAAGAAGCGATCGGAAGACGGGTCGGGGCTGGGGTGGACCAGCGCTCAGAGCCCACAGCTCAGGTGAACCGGAGAGTTCAGCTGAACTGGAGCAGGTTGCGGCGCCGCAGCGGCCGTGAGAACAGCTCGGCCAGATCGCCGGCCTGGTCGCAGCCGTGGATCGGGCTGAACACCAGTTCGATCGACCACTTGGTGGCGATCCCTTCGGCTTCCAGCGGGTTCGCCAGCCCCAGGCCGCAGACCACCAGATCAGGCCGGGCGGCCCGGACCCGCTCCAGCTGGCGTTCCACGTCCTGGCCCTCGGTGATGGCCGTGCCGGCGGGAAGCAGGGCCAGCTCTTCGGCCAGCAGCTGGCGATCCAGGTAGGGGGTACCCACTTCCACCAGCTCCATGCCGCACTCCTGATGCAGGAAACGGGCCAGGGAGAGTTCCAGCTGGGAGTCGGGCATCAGCACCAGCCGTTTGCCGGCCAGCACCTCCCGGTGGGGGGCCACCGCCCGCCGGCCCCGCTCCACCAGCGGTGCAAGGACCGCCTCGATCGCCGCCGGGGCCAGGCCACAGGCGGTGGCAGCGGCCCGCATCCAGAGCCGGCTTCCCTCCACGCCGAAGGGATAGGGGGCCGGGATCAGTTCGGCGCCGCGGGCCTGCAGGGCCCGGGCGGTGGCACTGAGGAACGGCTGCGCCAGCAGCACCTTCGTGCCGCGGCCCACCGGCGGCAGTTCGGTGGATCGCCGCGGCGGCAGGCTGCGCACCCGCTCGATCCCCATGCGTCCGAACAGGTCGATCAACCGATCTTCCACCGGATCGGCGAGGGTGCCCACGATCAGCAGCTGCGGCTCGTCGCTGGCCGGCATCAGCGGCTGCATCGCCAGCAGGGCCTGATCCTCCCCCTGGGTGAAGGTGGTTTCGATCCCACTGCCGCTGTAGTTCAGCACCCGCACCCGTCCGGCCAGCTGGCCGTTGAGCCGCTCGGCAGCCTTGCCCAGGTCGAGCTTGATCACCTCGCTGGGGCACGACCCCACCAGGAAGAGGGTGCGGATCTCGGGCCGTCTCTCCAGCAGGTCGCGCACCAGCCGGTCGAGCTCCTCATTGGCATCGGCGAGGCCGGCCAGGTCCCGTTCCCCGAGGATGGCCGTGCCGAACCGGGGTTCGGCGAAGATCATCACCCCGGCGGCGCTCTGGACCAGGTGGGCGCAGGTGCGGGACCCCACCACCAGGAAGAAGGCATCGGGCATGCGGCGGTGCAGCCACACGATCGAGGTGAGACCGCAGAACACCTCCCGTTGTCCGCTCTCCCGCAAGACGGGGGGAAGGTGGGAGGAGCTCTCCTGGCCACCGGCGGTGACGGCTGGAGCCCATGGTGCGACAGCGCCCATCGAAACGGGCCTCCTGGCGATGCGATCCCTTAGGCCTAGCTACTCACGGGGACTCTGCAGGCAGGGAGTCAGAACTCTTCGGGAACACGTCACTCTTCGGCAACACGTCGCTCTGGCGTGGCCCCTCCGGCTGGCAGTTCAGCGCGAGCCGAGGGCCCCCGGTCAGGTAGTGATCAGCGTTTGTGATCGTTGCGACAAGATCTGTGCATCGCTGCGGGCCCTCCCCGAGCCGGCAGCAGCAGGAACCCAGCAGGGGCGAAGGATAGAGTCGCGTCGCGATCCAACCGTCTCCCTGTCGCCAGGATTTGCCCTGCTGCGCGGCAACCCAACCCTGAGGTGTCCGCCCCTTGATGGAGCGCGCTCGTTCCCTATCCACGCTTCGAGCTCCTCTGCGCTCCGAGCTCCGCAGCGACCAACTGCGTGGGGACAGCCGGCGCGAGGCTCCGCGGATCACCGGCACCGAGGTCCACGGCGACAGCTCCGGCGCCAGTTGTGTGATCACCACCGACAGCGAAGGCCGCCGGCTGGCCAACCAGACGAGCCACGTGCAGTCGATCGAGCTGCGCACCTACGTCTTCCTCGATTCGCTGCAGCCCCAGCTGGCCGCCTACATGGGCACGGTCTCCCAGGGATTCCTGCCGATTCCCGGTGATGCCTGTCTCTGGCTGGAGGTGTCTCCGGGGATGGCAGTGCATCGTGTCACCGACATCGCCCTCAAGGCCAGCACCGTGCGCCTCGGCCAGATGGTGGTGGAGCGGGCCTTCGGTTCGCTGGGGCTCTACCACCGGGATCAGAGCAACGTGCTCCATTCCGGTGATGTGGTGCTGGAGGCGATCGGCAGCCGGGTCGAGCAACGCAGCCCCTGCGAGGTGACCTGGACGGAGATCATTCGCGCGATCACGCCGGATCATGCCGTGCTGATCAACCGCCAGAACCGGCGAGGTTCGATGATCCAGGCCGGCATGAGCATCTTCATCCTGGAGACCGAGCCGGCCGGCTACGTGTTGATTGCCGCCAATGAGGCCGAAAAGGCTTCCAACATCACGGTGGTCGATGTGAAGGCCGTGGGGGCCTTTGGTCGTCTCACCCTCGCCGGCCGTGAAGGCGATGTGGAGGAGGCGGCTTCGGCCGCCATGCGGGCGGTGGCCCACATCAACGATCGATAGAGCTCAGCTCAGGCCGCGGCCAGGCCGAGCAGCTGGAGCAGCCGTGGGGCCATCTGCCGGGCGGCCTTGCCGCGGCTGCCCAGCTTCTCCTTGAGATGGTGGGGCAGCTGGGCATAGCTCAGGCCGGCCTCCCGCACCCAGAAAATCGGGTCATAGCCGCCGCCATGGCCCTGCGGCGTGATCAGAATTTCGCCACGGCAGATCCCCTCGGCCTCGACGGCGACCTGGCCGGTGGGATCAGCCAGCACCATGGCGCTGTTGAAGCTGGCGCTGCGATAGGGGGTGCCCCCCAGTTCCTGGAGCAGGCGGTGGATCCGTTCGTGATCCGTGGGGGCATAGCGAGCCGAGTAGAGGCCCGGTGCCCCGCCGAGGGCATCCACCTCCAGTCCGGAATCGTCCGCCAGGGCCCAGCAGCCGGTCAGCGTCGCCACCGTCTGGGCCTTCAGCCGGGCGTTCTCAAGGTAGGTGCGACCTGTCTCCTCGATCTCCAGCCCTTCTGGTTGCTGACGGACCTCCAGACCAACGGCATGGAGCATGGCCGTGATCTCGGCCACCTTGTGGGCATTGCCACTGGCAATGACCAGCACCGACGGGCTTGCAGCCAGCACGGATCGATCAGGGGTCTGAGCTCCGGCCAACGGATCGCAACAACGGATCTGCCCGATCGATCGGGCGGCCGCCATTGTGGGCCACTGACGGAACCAGAGGCTCCCGTACCTGGGAATTTGGGTGTTGGGGTCTGTCGGATGGACCTCCTGCAGGGTGGCTAGGCCCGAAGGCCATGGCGTGCCGGGTTGAACATTCCACCCCCTGAAAATCTCCAGGGGTGCACGCTTGCTGCAGACGTTAAGGAGCTCCCAGGCGTTCGGCCAGGGGTGGGGGGCTGGCTTGAGGAGTTGCTGACCGAAATCGGGAAAAAGCCAGGTGGGTGGCGCTGCCTACGCTGCAGGGCCCCTCGATGCCCGCGGCGGCCATGGAATCAGGACTGGTTCTCCAGAACCTTGTGTCACCGCCGGTTCTGTTTTTCTTCCTCGGCATGCTGGCGGTGCTGGTGGGCTCGGATCTGGAGATCCCGGCGCCGCTGCCGAAGCTGTTTTCGTTGTATCTGTTGCTGGCGATCGGCTTCAAGGGCGGTTTGGAGCTGCAGCACAGTGGTCTTGGCGGCCAGGTGACGCTCACGATCACGGCGGCGGTGCTGATGTCGATGCTGGTGCCGTTGACCAGCTTTCTGATCCTGCGCAGTCGTCTGGATTCTTATAACGCCGCTGCGGTGGCCGCGGCCTACGGATCGATCAGTGCCGTCACCTTCATTACAGCAGAAAGTTTCCTCACAGTGCTGCAAGTGCAGTTTGATGGCTTCATGGTGGCGGCCCTTGCTCTGATGGAGTCGCCCGCCATCATTGTGGGGCTGTTGCTGGTGAAACTGGCGGTGCCGGCTGAGCCCAACAGCGGCCGCTCGATTGGCTGGCCTTCTTTGCTGCGAGAGGCATTTCTGAACGGTTCGGTCTTTCTGCTGATGGGAAGTCTGGTGATCGGATTTCTGGTGGCAGCCTTTAGCCCCGCTGGGCTGGAGAAGATGGATCCCTTCATCAATAAACTCTTTTATGGCGCCCTCAGTTTCTTCCTGCTGGACATGGGAATTGTCTCGGCCCAGCGCCTCCACGATCTGCGCCGGGCCGGTCCCTTCCTGATCGGTTTTGCTGTTGGCGCTCCCCTGGTGCACGCCGCCGTTGGACTGGTGGTGGCCAGGGCGCTGTCGCTGCCGCAGGGGGATGCACTGCTGTTCATGGTGCTCTGTGCCAGCGCCTCCTACATCGCCGTTCCTGCGGCGATGCGGATGACGGTGCCGCAGGCCAATCCCAGCCTCTACATCTCCACCGCGCTGGGGGTCACCTTCCCCTTCAACATCGTGGTTGGACTGCCTCTCTATATGGCGATGGTGCAGCGCTGGATCCCGGCCGGCTAGGGATTGGGAGGGCGGTGTCCCCGGTTTTCCCAGGCTGTCGCTGCCTGGCGTCGCCGTTCTGCGTCACTGTCTCGCGCCACCGTTCGTTTTGCCTCTCAGGCCTGTCCGATGAAACGTCTCGATCTGTTGTTGGGAGAGCGGGAGCTGGGCCCGATCTGCGCGGCTCTGCGCACCGCCGGAGCTCCCGGCTACTCGGTGATGCGCCATGTCACCGGGGTGGGAAAGGGGGGTGAGGTGCAGGAATCGATGGAGATGAGCGGCTACGGCGCCAACGCCCATGTGATCGTGTTCTGCGAGGCGGAGGTGCTGGAGCAGATCCGTGCAGCACTGCGGCCCCTGCTCAACTACTACGGCGGCGTTGGCTTCGTCTCCGACGCCCAGCCCCTCTGAGACCACAGCCCCTCGGAACCCGGGTCCGTTGGGTTTCAGATCCACGCCAGGACGGCCTGGACTGGGATCTCAGCGAACCTGCATAGGGAGGTTTGCGCCAGCATGGGTGCTGGATCAAGCAATGCCTAACGATTTGTGAGGCACTGATCAGTCTGCCTTATCTTTCAATGCGGAAACGGTGATGGCGCAAGCCCTGTCAACGGCTTGACGGAGGGAATGGCTGCAGACCATGGTTACGGACGAACATTCCACCCCCTCCTTCAGGAGCAGGTAATGGCAAACGAAACCATGGGCATCGCCCTCGGCATGATCGAGACCCGTGGCCTGGTGCCGGCGATCGAAGCAGCCGATGCCATGACCAAGGCCGCTGAAGTGCGTCTGATCGGTCGTGAGTTCGTGGGCGGCGGTTACGTGACCGTGTTGGTCCGTGGTGAAACCGGCGCTGTGAACGCGGCCGTTCGTGCTGGCGCCGATGCCTGCGAGCGCGTGGGTGATGGCCTGGTGGCCGCCCACATCATTGCCCGCCCCCACCGCGAGGTTGAGCCCGCCCTGGGCAACGGCAATTTCGTCGGTTCCAAGGACTGATCGGCTTGGCGCCTCAGGCGCTGACCCGCTGATTGTTCCCTTTCCCGACTTACCCGGACATCCCCCATGAGCAAGAAGTACGACGCAGGGGTTAAGGAGTACCGCGACACGTATTGGACTCCTGATTACGTTCCCCTCGACACCGACCTGCTGGCCTGCTTCAAATGCACCGGCCAGGAAGGTGTGCCCAAGGAAGAGGTGGCTGCCGCTGTGGCCGCTGAATCCTCCACCGGCACCTGGTCCACCGTCTGGTCCGAGCTCCTCACCGATCTCGACTTCTACAAAGGCCGTTGCTACCGCATCGAAGACGTTCCTGGCGACAAGGAAGCCTTCTATGCCTTCATCGCCTATCCCCTCGATCTGTTCGAGGAAGGTTCGATCACCAACGTGCTGACCTCCCTGGTCGGCAACGTCTTCGGTTTCAAGGCCCTGCGCCACCTGCGTCTGGAAGACATCCGCTTCCCGATGGCCTTCATCAAGACCTGCCAGGGTCCGCCGAACGGCATCGTGGTCGAGCGCGATCGCATGAACAAGTACGGTCGTCCCCTGCTGGGTTGCACGATCAAGCCGAAGCTCGGCCTGAGTGGCAAGAACTACGGCCGGGTGGTGTATGAGTGCCTCCGCGGTGGCCTCGACTTCACCAAGGACGACGAGAACATCAACTCCCAGCCTTTCCAGCGCTGGCAGAACCGCTTCGAGTTCGTTGCCGAAGCCGTCAAGCTGTCTGAGCAGGAGACCGGCGAGAAGAAGGGGCACTACCTCAACTGCACCGCCGCCACTCCCGAGGAGATGTATGAGCGGGCCGAGTTCGCCAAGGAACTGGGTCAGCCCATCATCATGCACGACTACATCACCGGTGGCTTCACGGCCAATACCGGTCTGGCGAAGTGGTGCCGCAAGAACGGCATGCTGCTGCACATCCACCGCGCCATGCACGCGGTGATTGACCGCCATCCCAAGCACGGTATCCACTTCCGGGTGCTGGCCAAGTGCCTGCGTCTCTCCGGTGGTGACCAGCTGCACACCGGCACCGTGGTGGGCAAGCTGGAGGGTGATCGTCAGTCGACGCTGGGCTACATCGACCAGCTGCGTGAATCCTTCGTTCCCGAAGATCGCAGCCGCGGCAACTTCTTCGATCAGGATTGGGGCTCGATGGGCGGCGTCTTCGCCGTGGCCTCCGGCGGCATCCACGTCTGGCACATGCCTGCACTGGTGGCCATTTTCGGCGACGATTCGGTGCTGCAGTTCGGTGGTGGTACCCACGGTCACCCCTGGGGTTCTGCAGCTGGTGCTGCCGCCAACCGTGTGGCCCTTGAGGCCTGCGTCAAGGCACGCAATGCCGGCCGCGAGATTGAGCGGGAAGGTCGCGACATCCTTACGGAAGCAGCGAAGCACAGCCCTGAGCTGGCGATTGCCCTCGAGACCTGGAAGGAAATCAAGTTCGAGTTCGACACCGTCGACAAGCTCGACGTCAACTGATCGCCGGCGATTCGCCGTTGCATCACGACGCGGCGCTATGCCGTCCCGACATCCAGCCCCGATCGATTCGGACGATCCTGATGGAATCTGCCTGATGGAAGCCGTCTGATTCGTCGGGGACCCCCTCTGCACCCCAAGGATCCCCATGCCTTTCAAGAGCACCGTGGGTGACTATCAAACAGTCGCCACCCTGGAGACATTCGGCTTCCTGCCGCCGATGACCCAGGACGAGATCTACGACCAGATCGCCTACATCATTGCCCAGGGATGGAGCCCCCTGGTTGAGCACGTTCACCCCAGCCGCTCCATGGCGACCTACTGGTCGTTCTGGAAACTGCCGTTCTTCGGTGAAAAGGATCTCGGCGTGATCGTCAGCGAGCTTGAGGCTTGCCATCGGGCCTATCCCGATCATCACGTCCGCCTGGTGGGCTACGACGCTTACACCCAGAGCCAGGGCGCCTGCTTCGTGGTCTTCGAAGGCCGCTGAGCTTCAGCCCTTCCCTTCAGTGATCCCGGCCTCAGGGCCGGGATCCTTCTTTCGATCCAGTCATTCCATTCATCGGGCGGAGATGGCCAGCACTTCCAGTCGTGACGCAGCTCTGGAGCGCCGCAAGGCCCTCACCAGCGCAGGCAAGAAAGCCGCTGGCCGTTACGGCTCCAGCGCCAGCCGCGTGCGCACGGCTGCGGATGCCCGTCCCACCCGCACCTCGGTGCCGGAGCCTGTCATGGCGCCTGCCGCCCCGGTTCAGGCGACCAGGCCCGGTCGTCCGGCGCGATCGGCAGCCATGTCGCTGTCGGCCCCGGCTCCTTCCAGAACTGTGGCGGCGCCGACGCGCAGCACCCCCCGGCCGATCAGCAACCCCAGCCGGGAGTTGGTTCTCTCCCGTCGGGAGGCTCTCAGCAAGCGGGGTAAGCGGGCCGATACCAGCCGCGACCGCACCCGTACCGATCTGCAGAAGGTCGCTCCAGCGGGCGCCGGATCCTCAGCAGCCCCGGCCGGTGAGCACAAGTGCAAGTGTCAGGAGCGCCAGGCTGAAGCCTCGGCCCCGACCAGCAGTGCGCCGGCTCGCCGATCGGCTTCTCTGGGGAGTTCCAGCCTCGGCAGCAGTCTGTCCTCGCGCAGCAGCAGTGCGGCTGATCGCCGCCCTGCCGTGAAGCGCGCCTCGCAGCACAACCCCAGCCGGTCTCTGGTGCTGGCCCGTCGTGAGGCCCTGAGCAAGCGCGGCAAGGCCGCCAACACGCCCAGCAATTCCACGGCTGCTGCTGTGGCGCGCCAGGGCAACCCCGACCTCACCACCCGAGAACTGGCTCAGAAGGTGCGTGAGCTCAAGAGCAAGGTGGGCTCCAGTGGCGCCACGCGGGGAAGCGGCAGCACCCGTCCCACGGGCCCCAACCTCCATGGCGCCAAGCAGGCGGCTGCCGCCGATGCCCACTGGAAGGTGGGCGTCAGTGAAACCCTCCGCGGACAGACGGTGACCGGCACCCAGGCCAACCGCTCGCCCAAGACCACCGGCAATGAGGCCAGCACCTGCCGCACGATCACCGGTACTGAATACATGGGTGCCGAGGTGTTTCAGTCCTTCTGTCAGGACCGGCCTTCCCCCGTTCAGCCTGCCAAGGTCCGGGTCACTGCCACCAGCCATGGCAACCGCGTCACCGGCAATGAGGTGGGCCGTTCGGAGAAGGTCACCGGCGATGAGCCCGGCACCTGCAAGACGATCACCGGCACGGAGTACATCTCCGCCAATCAGGCCCTGGCCTACTGCGGCGATCTCGAGCCCAGCCCGCGCAAGGTGGGTCACAGCCAGACCCTCGGTGGCCGTCCGGTCTCCGGTGTGATGGTGGGGCGCAGCGAGCGGGTCACCGGCGATGAGCCCGGCTCCGGACGCCAGCTCACCGGTACCCAGTACCTCGGATCTGAGCCCCTGGTGCCCGGCCGTGCCCCCGATAAGGTCAATGTCCTTCAGACGCTGCGTGGCACGGGGATCACCGGAACCCACGTCGGTCGTAGCGAGCGGGTCACCGGCGATGAGCCCGGCAGTTGCCGCCGCGTCACCGGTGATGAATACATCGGCCGTCAGCAATACGAAGGGTTTTGCGGATCCCAGCCCGAGCCGGAAGCGGCCAAGGTTGGATTCTCAATCACCAACAAGGCCCAGGTGGTGAGCGGGACGCGCACCGGCCGCTCCAGCCGGGTCACCGGTGATGAACCCGGCACCTGCAAGGCCGTCACGGGAACCCCCTATGCCGGACTGGAACAGGCGGGTGACTGGTGCTCCAGCAAGCAGGTCAAGGAGATCCGCCAGCGCACGCCTGCCCGCCTCGGTACTCCGGGCCCCAGCATGACCGGCCTGCAGCCCGGCATCGGTGGTGTCATGACCGGCGCTGAACGGGGTGCCTGCGAGCCCGTCACCGGCACCCCTTACCTCGGGGCCGATCAGATGGCTGCCGCCTGCAGCGCCGCCGAAACCCACGACGCTGATTTCCCTCAGCCGCTCGATTCCCAGCCCTGGGAGCAGTTCAGCATCCAGTCTCCGGCCCGCGCGGCCCAGAGTGAGCGTCAGAAATCCGCGGCTGTGACCGGCACCAGTTACGAACAGGGCAACCGCATCACCGGTCCGTTTGACATGGCCTCCGGCAAGGTGACCGGCACTGAGCAGTTCCGCTTTGACCGCCATGGCAGCGGTTCCTCTGCCTTCGATCGGATCTCGGCCCGAGGTCGGGCGCCGATCAGCGTCGATGAGGATGTGCGCCCTGCGTCCGCTCCTGAGCGACCCGTGTCGCGTGTCACCGGCGAAGGCATCTCCGCTGGCCTGAAGATCACCGGCGACGACTGGGATCGTGGCGAGAGGGTCACGGGTACGGAGGGAGCGTCTGCCCGTCAACGCAACCCCAGCCGTCCTGGCCCGATGACGGCCATGCCCACCTACGAGGCCAAGCGCAACGAAGCCGTTCCGGCTCCGGTGAGCCGGGTGACCGGATCGAGTGGAAACACCGATCGTGGCTCTCTGGTGACCGTGTCCGGCGGGGCCCGCGGCTGATCTGATGCCACGCCGTCCGGTTTCTTCAGTGGCGCGTACTCCCCAGGGCGCCCCGGCCCAGCGCCGCCGCCCTGCGGCCCCCAGCCCCGATGAGCTGCGCCGCTCCGTCCAGAGGTTGCGTGGGCGCCTGCTAGAGCCTGAGATCACCACCGCCACCAGCGTCTCCGAGGACGGTGTTGATCCAGCCGCCAACCCCTGGGACACAGGCCGTCGTGCCCGGGTCCGTCGGACTCCTGAGCTGACTCAGAGGAATGAATCCCCTGGTCTCGGTGCTGCCGCTGCCGGCCTTGACGCCTGGCGGTCGCGCCGATCCTCGGCTTCCGCCTCCGTGAGGCTCCATCCCCTGACCGACAGCCGGGCCAACGCGGCCTTGCAGACCTACGACGCCCAGGTCAAGGGCGCCTTTGATCGGCTCGTGCCTGTGCTCAAGCGGCTTTCCGCCTTGCAGCATGAGGACGACTTCATCCCACGGGCACAGGAGCTGGCCCGGGCCGAGCTTGGTTTCGAGCTGCCCCAGCCGATCCTGGAGACAGCCTGGGTGACGCAGCTGGACATGCGCACCCTGTTCGCCTGGTGCGTGTTCGAGACCTACGAGCAGACCAGCGCCAGTTTCTTCGAGCGGGATCCGCTCCAGGGCAGACCAGGCTCAGCCACGGTGGAATCCTTCGATGCTTTTCTGCTCGACTGCGGCTTTCACCTGCTCGACATCACGCCCTGCGCCGATGGTCGTCTGGCCCATGCCATCGCCTATGCCCTGCGGTTGCCCTTCGGCTCGGTGCGGCGTCGTCCCCACGCGGGTGCTCTCTTTGATGTCGAGAACACGGTGAGTCGCTGGGTGAAGACCGAGCACCGCCGCTATCGGGAGGGCCTGCCCAATCCGGCCCATGCCGATACCCGCTATCTCAAAGTGGTGCTCTACCACTTCAGCTCCCTCGATCCCAGCCATGAGGGTTGTGCGGCCCACGGCAGCGACGATGCTTTGGCGGCCGGTTGTGGTCTCAGTCGCCTCAAGGATTTCCAGCAGGCCGTGGAGAACAGCTTCTGTTGCGGCGCCTCGGTGGACCTGCTGCTGTTGGGGATCGATACCGACACCGATGCCCTGAGGGTTCACGTTCCGGGCCTGGATGGCAGCACCAATCTCGAGCGTTGGCTCGATGCCCGCGAGGTGTATGAGGCCACCGCGGGGCTCAGTGCCGAGCAGGCTCGCGACCGGATCCTGGCGCTGGTTCAGCAGGCTGCTGCCAGCACGCCGGATCCCGGCATGGTGCGTCTGATCAGCAGACTGCTGGAGCACAACCTCTCCCAGATTGATTACGTCCGCCAGTTCCATGGTGGTCACTACAGCGATGCTGGCCATGCCGAGCGGTTCATTGGAGTCGGCATCGGGTTCAAGGAGGTGCACCTGCGCAACCTCACCTACTTCGCCTACATGGATACCGTTGAAGAGGGCGCCCCCGACCTCGACGTGGGGGTGAAGATCTTCAAAGGTCTCAATGTGTCCCGTGGTCTGCCGGTGCCGGTGGTGGTGCGATTCGACTACAACGGCCAGGTCCCCGGTGCCCGTGACCGGGCTGAGCGCCATTGCCGGCGGGTCCAGCAGGCGATTGAGTCGCGCTACGGCGAGCTCTGTCGTGAAGGGCTCCTGCACGTGTTGCTGACGATTCGCGATCAGGATCGCCACGCACCAGCGGAGACGATCGGATCCACGATCAGCTTTGCCAGCGGAGGAGGACACTGACATGTTGATCTGCAAGGTGTTGAAGCCGCTGGTTTCGACCAACCGCATTCCCGACTTCGAGCACAAGCATCTTCAGGTGGTGCTGGATGGCAGTACCCAGAAGGTTGCTGTGGATGCCGTTGGCTGCATTCCCGGCGATTGGGTGATCTGTGTGGGCAGCTCGGCGGCCCGCGAGGCGGCAGGCAGCAAGTCTTACCCGAGTGATCTCACGATCGTGGGCATCATCGATCACTGGGATCCCGATGCCGCCAAGGCGATGGCGTCAGGGGGGAGTAAGTAATGGAGATCATGCAGGTGATGGGTTCACTGGTCTGCACCCAACGGGTCGAAGGCTTCGCCCACCAGAACCTTCGTGTGCTTCGGACTCCGAAGGGCAAGCTCAGTGTCGCTGTGGATCCCGTCGGGGCCGCCACTGGCAACTGGGTCTTCACCGCCAGTGGCTCCGCTGCCCGCCATGCCACAGGTGACGCCAGCCTGTTCACCGATCTCACCATCGGTGGAATCATCGACTTCTGGGAGCCGGACGGCTGACGCTCAACCGGGCCTACGCGCCAGCCCGCCCTTAACGCCCGTTACGTTCGCCAGCTCCCGCCACCCCCTCCCTGACCATGGCCACCCCGACGCCCAGCCCCGCCGCCGGATCCACCCCGGCCCCGTCTGCGGAGACAGCCCCTGCCGTCACTCCCGCTGCAGAGGCCCCTGCCCCCGCTCCTGCGGAGGCCGTGGTCAGCGCGACGGCGCCCATGGCCTCCACTGAGTCCAAGGGCTCCACCTCACCCAAGGCCCTGCCCACCCCTTCGACCACTGATAGCCCTGCCGCCAGTTCACTGACTGCTGCCCCCACCACTCCGGCGAAGCGCAGCAGCGCTCGCTCCACTGCCGCTGCCCGCGTCCCTTCTTCCCGTACCGCCATGGCTCGCACCTCCACCACCCGGGCCGTCAGCCGCTCGGCTGCGACCCGCCCCGCCGCCAGCCGTGCCTCCACTGGCCGGGCTTCTGGTTCCGGTCGTGCCGCTGCCTCCGCTGCCACGGGCGGCGGCTCCTCCAGCCTCACCCCTCCCAACCGTTCCGCTTCTCCTTCCTTTCCGATGGCTTCCTCCGTACAGGGCATCGCCCTTGGCATGATCGAGACGCGTGGCCTGGTTCCCGCGATCGAAGCCGCCGACGCCATGACCAAGGCCGCGGAAGTCACCCTGATCTCACGGGAATTCGTCGGTGGTGGCTACGTCACCGTGATGGTGCGTGGCGAAACCGGGGCTGTGAACGCCGCGGTCCGGGCCGGTGCCGATGCCTGTGAGCGTGTCGGTGACGGCCTGGTGGCGGCCCACATCATTGCCCGTCCCCATGGCGAGGTCGAGCCCGCCCTGGTTTGCACCGGCGTCACCCGTCGCCTCTGATTCTTATGGACGAAGCCGCCCATCCCCGCGTCCTCGGATATCTCGGGCGCGCCCTGAGCCTTGAGCTCTCCGCCGTGCAGCAGTACATGACCCAGGCCTCCCTTGTGGAGCTCTGGGGAGATGCAGAGGCTGCGGAGCGTTTTCGCCGCGAGACCGTGGAGGAAATGCAGCATGCCGAGCGCATCGTGCAGCAGATGCTGCGTCTGCGGGTGGCCCCTGCGGCCTCCCAGCTGCGCGCTGTCACCCATGCGCCGGATCTGGTCGGTCTGCTGCGGCTGAACAGCGTGCTGGAGCACGATCTGATCAACCACTACGCCGAGGCCGTTCGCTTTTGCGTGCTGATCGGTGATGAAGAAAATGCCGAATTCTTCCGGGCGCTCTGGAAGGAGGAACAGCATCACGGCGAAGAGCTGAATGGCTGGCTGCGGCAGCTGGCGGTGGTTTCACAGCCCCCTGCCATCCCCGCCGCGATCCGTTACGACTATTCCCGTCATCGCGCCAGCTTCTAAATCCGGCGCTGGACGTCCAGCCTCGATGCCGTCCATCTGCTGCCTTGGTCGCCGAACTTCCCCTGTACAACCTGCCCCTGTCCATGCAGCTGGCCTGGTTGATCCCGCTGTATGGCTTCAGCGGGGTGCTGCTCTCCCTGCCCTGGTCCAGCGGCTGGATCAAGCGCAATGGACCACGACCTGCGGCCTATCTCAATCTTCTGGTCACCTTGTTGGCCTTTCTGCACGGCAGCCTGGTGCTGCGTCAGGTCTGGCTGATTGGCCCCCATCACCTTGAGATCCCCTGGTTCCACGCCGCCGACCTGAATCTCTCGATCGGTTTTGATCTCTCGCTCACCAATCTGGCCGCTCTTGAGCTGGTCACTGGCCTCAGCCTGCTGGGCCAGGTTTTTGCCCTGGGCTATCTCGACAAGGAGTGGTCCCTGGCCCGCTTCTATGCGCTGGTGGGATTCTTCGAAGGCGCGATGTCCGGGGTGGTGCTGAGCAGCAGCCTGTTCATGAGCTATTTCCTGCTGGAGATGCTCACCCTGTCCACCTATCTGCTGGTGGGGTTCTGGTACGCCCAGCCCCTGGTGGTCACGGCGGCCCGGGATGCGTTTCTGACCAAGCGGGTCGGCGACGTTCTGTTGCTGATGGGTGTGGTTGCCCTGTCGGCCTGGTCGGGTCAGACCGAGTTCACCGAGCTCTATGCCTGGGCCGCCAGTGCTCCGCTCACACCCCTGGCCGGAACCCTGCTGGGCCTGGGCCTGATTGCCGGGCCCATGGGCAAGTGTGCCCAGTTCCCGATGCATCTCTGGCTGGATGAGGCGATGGAGGGGCCCAACCCGGCCTCGATTCTGCGTAATTCCGTGGTGGTGACCTGCGGTGCCATCGTGCTGCTGAAGCTGATGCCGCTGTTGCTGATCTCTCCGGTGGCCACCGATGTGCTCCTGGCTGTGGGCGCCATCAGTGCGGTGGGCGGTGCCCTGGTGGCGATCGCCCAGGTGGATCTGAAGCGGGCCTTTTCCTATTCCACCACCTCCTACCTGGGGCTGGTGTTCGTGGCCATCGCCCTGCAGCAGCCGGGTATCGCCCTGCTGTTGCTGTTCGCCCACGGTCTGGCCAAGGCCCTGCTGTTCATGAGCGTGGGCAGCATCATCGCCACCACCAACTGTCAGGACCTGACTGAACTCGGTGGCCTGGGCCGACGCATGCCCGCCACCACCGGCGCCTTCCTGATGGCGGCGGCCGGGGTCACCGGCCTGTTACCCCTGGGCTGCTTCTGGTGCTTCGGCTTGCTGGTGCAGGCCTTCAGTGCCGAGCACCGATTCTTCGCTCTGGTGGTGCTGCTCACCAACCTGCTCACCCTGTTCAACCTCACCCGTGTGTACCGCCAGGTCTTCCTCGGGGACGCTCAGCCCAAGACACGGCGGGCACCGGAGGTGATCTGGCTGATGGCTCTGCCGATGGTGAGCCTCACGGTGCTGGTGGGGTTGATGCCCTGGATCATGGCCCGCATCGATCCGGTCCCCGGCATCGCCTCCTTCTCCCCTGGGGTGGCGGTCCTGGTGATGGGCTCCGGTCTGATCGGGGTTGTCTCCGCGGCCGTGGTGCCCCTGAACAAGGCCTGGTCGCGCTCCCTGTTCAAGCCGCTGCGCACCCTGCAGGATCTCCTGGCCTTCGACTTCTATACCGACCGCATCTATCGCGCCACGATTGTGACCTTCGTGGCGGGCCTCTCGCGGCTCACGAACGGTTTCGATGCCGCCGTGGTGAATGTGCTGGTCGATCGTGTCGGCAGCCTCACGATGGCTGCGGCCGGCAGTCTGCGGCTGGCCGTGAGCGGCCGCATGCAGACCTACGTGCTCACGGCCCTGGTGTCGATCGTGCTCCTGCTGGCCTCCCTGAACTGGTTCATCGCCTGAGAATCGATCGATGCTGAGTGCCCTTCTCGCCATTCCCTTTCTCGGTGCCCTGGGCCTGATGCTCTGGCCGGGTGAGCTCTCTCTCGAGAAGGTTCGCCGCGCCGCCCTGGCCCTGCTCGTGTTGCAGCTGGCCTGGAGCCTGCGTCTGCTGCTGCAGTTCGATCCCTCCTTCGGTGGGATGCAGCTGCAGGAATCGATCCCCTGGATCGAAAGTCTGGGGCTGGAGTACCGCCTTGGCGTGGATGGTCTCTCCCTGCCGCTGGTGCTGGTCAATGCCGGCCTCACCCTGGTTTCGGCCTATGCCTCCACCACGGTGACCCAGCGGCCGCGTTTGTATTTCGCCCTGCTGCTGGTGATCAGCGGCGCCGTGAACGGAGCCTTCCTCTCGCTGAATCTGCTGCTCTTTTTCCTGTTCTACGAACTGGAGCTGATTCCGCTGTGGTTGCTGATCTCGGTCTGGGGTGGAGCCCGGCGCGCCTATGCGGCCACCAAGTTCCTGATCTTCACGGCGGTGTCCGGCGGATTGATCCTCGCCGCTTTTCTGGGCCTGGCGCTGGTCACCGGCGAGGTGGACTTCAGCCTCACCCCCGTGCTCGGCGGCCAGCTGGCTATGGGAACCCAGCTCCTGCTGCTGGGTGCTCTGTTGGTGGGTTTCGGCATCAAGATCCCGCTGGTTCCCTTTCACACCTGGCTGCCGGATGCCCACACCGAGGCGTCGACGCCGGTGTCGGTGCTGCTGGCCGGGGTGCTGCTCAAGCTCGGCACCTATGGGCTGCTGCGCTTCTGCCTGGGACTGTTCCCGGAGGCGTGGGCTGTGGCGGCCCCCTGGCTGGCCATCTGGGCGGCGATCTCGGTGTTGTATGGCTCCCTGGCGGCGATCGCCCAGCGGGACATGAAACGGATGGTGGCCTACAGCTCCGTGGGGCACATGGGCTATGTGCTGCTCGCGGCCGCGGCGGCCACGCCCGTGAGTCTGCTGGGGGCTGAATTCCAGATGGTGAGCCACGGTCTCATCTCCGCCCTGTTGTTTCTGCTGGTGGGCGAGGTGTACACCACGACCGGCACCCGCGACCTGGATGTGTTGCGGGGCCTGCTCAACCCAGAGCGGGGTCTGCCTTTGACCGGTTCGCTGATGATTGTGGGGGTGATGGCCAGCGCGGGTCTGCCCGGCATGGCCGGCTTCATCTCTGAGTTTCTGGTGTTTCGCGGCAGCCTGGCGACCTTCCCCGTGGCCACAGTGGCCTCGATGGTGGGATCAGGTCTGACGGCCGTCTATTTCCTGTTGCTGGTCAACCGTGCCTTCTTTGGCCGGCTGGCCGTCACCCCTCCTGAACCCGGAGGGCCTCTCGACATCCGCTTGCCGGCCGTGCCCCTGCTCCGTCACCTGCCCGCCATGGTGCTCACGGTTCTTGTGGTGGCGATCGGACTGGCACCATCGGGGTTGGGCTTTCTCTCGGAGCAGGCCACCACGGCCATGAGTCAGTTACCAGCCTTGGTGACGGCCATCAGTGGGAGGCCCGCCTGATGAACAGCTCTGCCATGGCGTCCCTGAATCCCGGACGCTCGCGGACGCGCCAGGCTCCGATCCCTACCGCGGCAGAACTGGAACGGCGCCTGCTGGCCGGCGAGACCCTGCTGGCCGAGAGCCCCACCCATCTGCTGGAAGTGGTGGGGGTTCTGGAGAGCTATGGAGAAGTGCTTGATGCCTACAGCATCAACCTGGTGTACCAGGCGGAGAAGCAGTTTCTCAATCCCCTGCCGATCTTCAAGTTCCTTGATGGTGATCCCAGCCTCGCCAGGATCTGGCGGCATCTCAACCACGACCGCATCAACTTCGAGTATGCCGAGTACTGCCAGAAGGCGATGTTCTGGCATGGCACCGGTGGCCTCGATGCCTATCTCGACACCGACGCCTTCCGCCAGGGCTGCGCCGCCATCATCCGCTGCAAGACCCGGCGGGACCCGCTGCTGGGTCTGCTCCATCCTCTGTTTCCGGACTTTCTGATCGAGCTGATCCGCTCGGCGGCCACCACCCATGCCCTGGGTCAGTTCTGGCGGGTGATGAGTGACCTGTTCCTTGATCTGGCTAGGGCCGAGCGCGATGGACGGGTGGGTTCCATTGCCCAGCTGGTGGACTTCTTGATGGATGGGCTGGTGGCAGCGGCAGCTCAGCCGATCACCTACGCGGTGGAGGTGGCGGGCCAGCGGTTCTGGGTGCTGCCGCCCGAGGCCGCGCTCACCTTCCTGGTCGATGTGGCGGTGCCCTACGTCGAGGCGGTGTTCCTGCGGGGCATGCCCTTTCTGGGCACGGTGTCGTTCAACGCCCAGGCCCAGCAGATCTCGCCGGATCAGAGCCGCTTTGCCTACGGCGCCCTCTACGCCGATCCCCTTCCCACCATGGGGGCGGGCATCCCGCCCAGCCTGCTGATGCAGGACATGTATCGCCACCTGCCCGAACCGCTGCATCATTGGTACCGGCAGCAGGGCCGCGGCGAGGGAGATGTGCGGGTGAAGATCTGCGCCAGTTTTCAGAAGGCGATGTTCTGCGTCACCAATGCCGCGATCAAGGGCACCTTTCCCCATCCGCTGCACAGCACCGATGAGCAGCAGCTGCAGGCCAATCGTGCCTACGCCGCGGCCTGGGTGGAGCGACTCAGCCATGCCCGCACCGACTGCCTGAGCGACCAGTCGGCAGCGGAGGATGGCAGCCGCAGTTGATCTAGGGTCAGACCATGGAACAGGCCTGGACGAAACGGAATCGCCCTGAACGGCTCGAACGTCGTATCGAGTTCGACGACTACGAGGCGACCCGGGTGTTTCTGGAGCGGTTGAACGAGCTCTCCGAAAGCAGCAATCGCTTCCCGGATATCAGCTTCGGACGCACCTATGTGAACCTCACGTTGCGCAGTGAGGAGGACGACACCCCGATCGGCGCTGCCGACGAATCCTTTGCCGCGGCTGTCGATGCCCTCCTCGATTGATCCCTCTTCCGCGCCCGATTCATCCTCTGCGCCCGATGAACCCTCCGCTGAGGCTGATCAGCCAGATCTGAGCCACGATCTCACCCGCGTCGATCTGAAGGCGGCCTACGAGGGGGTGGGTGTGCAGGAGGTGCTGGAGCAACTTGATCACGACCTGGTGGGGCTGAGGCCGGTGAAGGCCCGGATCCGTGAGATCGCGGCGCTGCTGGTGGTGGAGCGGGCCCGCACCCAGGTGGGCCTGGCGACGGCGGCTCCCAGCCTGCACATGTCGTTCACCGGCCAACCGGGAACCGGCAAGACCACGGTGGCGGAGCGGATGTCCCAGATCCTGCATCGGCTCGGCTATGTGCGCAAGGGACACGTGGTCACCGCCACCCGTGACGATCTGGTGGGGCAGTACATCGGCCATACGGCGCCGAAGACGCGCGAGATGCTGAAGAAGGCGATGGGTGGGGTGCTGTTCATCGATGAGGCGTACTACCTGTACCGTCCCGAGAACGAGCGCGACTACGGCGCCGAAGCGATCGAGATCCTGCTGCAGGTGATGGAAGCCAATCGCGACGATCTGGTGGTGATCTTCGCTGGCTACAAGGATCGCATGGACGTGTTCTACCAGTCCAATCCCGGGCTCTCCTCGCGGGTCGCCAATCATATTGATTTCCCCGACTACAGCGGCCCTGAACTGCTGGCGATCGCCAAGCTCATACTCGCGGCGGAGAACTACCGCTTCAGCGACGAGGCCACGGCGGCCTTCGCCGAGTACATCCAGCGACGCATGCAGCTGCCGTTCTTCGCCAACGCCCGCTCGATCCGCAATGCCATCGATCGGGCCCGCATGCGCCAGGCCAATCGCCTGTTCACCCGCATGGGCAGCTGCGTGACCAAGCGAGATCTGATGACGATCGAAGCCGACGACATCACCGCCAGCCGGGTGTTCTGCGGTGAACTGGAAGGTCTCGATCCCTCCAGGCCGCTGACCAGCTGAGCCCAGCCTGCGCTTGCGCGAAATCTACTTGCGTTTGCGCGAATCAATCTGCAGCAGGTCTCGCACCTGTTGCACCTGGCGGGCCAGGGCAGGATCGGTGTGAAGCTTCTTTTCCACCTGCTCCACCGCATACATCACTGTGGAGTGGTCCTTGCCGCCGAAGGCTTCGCCGATGCGCGGCAGGCTCAGATTGGTGCCCTGCCGCATCAGATACATCCCCACCTGGCGGGCCTGGCTCACGGCCCGTTTGCGGCTGGGGCTGAGCATTTCTTCGGTGCGAACGCCGAAGACCTCGGCCACCTTGTCGAGCACTTGCTGTGGGGTCACCTCCACATCGTTGCCGCCGGGGTCGAGCATCGGCGCCACCGATTCCACCGTCATCGGCAGACCGGTGATCGAGGCAAAGGCCACAGCCCGGGTGAGGGCCCCCTCGAGTTCGCGGATGTTGGAGGTGAAGCGGCCGGCGATGTACTGGATCAGATCGCGCGGCAGCGCCATCTGTTCCTGCTCGGCTTTCTTGTGCAGGATCGCCATGCGCGTTTCCAGGTCGGGGGCCTGGATGTCGGCGATCAGCCCCATCGAGAAGCGGGAGATCAGGCGCTCCTGCAGCTTGGGAATCTGACTGGGGGGACGGTCGGAGGCGATCACGATCTGCCGCCCCGCCTCGTGCAGGGCGTTGAAAGTGTGGAAGAACTCCTCCTGGGTGTATTCCTTGCCTTCGATGAACTGGATGTCGTCCACCAGGATCAGGTCGGCGGCGCGGTAGCGGTCGCGAAAGGCCTGCATGCCGTCCTTGCGGATCGCCTGGATCAGGTCATTGGTGAAGGTCTCGGTCGAGACGTAGAACACCCGCGCGTCCGGGTCGATCTCGAGGCGGTAGTGGCCGATCGCCTGCATCAGGTGGGTCTTGCCCAGGCCCACGCCGCCGCAGAGGAAGAGGGGGTTGAATTCCCGGCCCGGTGCCTCCGCCACCGCCAGGGCGGCCGCGTGGGCCATGCGGCTGTTGGGGCCCACCACGAAGCGGTTGAACGCATAGCGTGGATTGAGGCCAGGGGCGAGTTTGCGGGGGGTCTCGCCGGTGGCGGGGGAGCGCACCGGGGCCGCAGGCCGGCCATTGCCGGTCTCCCGCGTGCCGCTGGCCGGCCCGGTCAGGCCGTTGCCGCCGATGGCCTCCGCCGGGGCGTCGCCCTCGCTTGCCGTGGCCACCTCCACCCGCAGCTCGCGACCGGCGATCTCGGAAGCCACGGCCTCGATGGTGCCGAGGTAGTTCTTGCGTAACCAGCCGCTGGCAAAGCTGTTGGGGGCCTCCAGCAGCAGCTGGTCGCCGCGCATGCCGCTGCAGCGGGCCGGCCGGATCCAGGTCTCGAAGGTGGGCTTGCTGAGGTTGGCCTGGAGCGCCTCCTGAACCTGGTGCCACAGCTCCTGACCCTGCTGCAC